>NZ_JADBZL010000081.1:0-9958 GCF_020402505.1 Phenylobacterium sp.
CCTCGACGACGATCTCGAACTGGACTTCGGGTTGGCGACCCTCCGCGAGGGCGAGGGGTTCGACCTGGGCGCCCATGGCCTCGGCCCGCGCGCGGCGTTCCGGATGATCGTCAAGGTAAAGGACGCGTCCCGCCCTCAGGGAGACGGCGGCGCCGGCCGCGTAGAGGCCCACGCTCTGGGCGAGGCCGCCGACCACCAGCACGCTGGCGCCGGGACGCGCTTCAAGCTGTGGGCCCACGGCCCGCCAGCCGTCGGCGATGTTGTCCGAGACGCTGGCCGCAGCGATGGGATCCACCCCTGCGGGCAGGGGGACCAGCATATGGTCGGCGAAGGGGACGCGCATGAGGTCCGAGAGGGCTCCGCCGAACTCTGTGCCTGAGGTCGGCTTCAGGCCGTAGGCGGCGCCGAAAGGATAGGACTCGCAGCTGTTGGTCCACCCGCGGAGGCAGGCGTTGCAGCGGCCGCAGGACAGCTGGAAGGGAACCACCACGACATCGCCGGGTGAGACTCCCGAGCGGGACCCGGCCTCGACGACCCGGGCGATGGTCTCGTGGCCGAAGGCGAAGGGGCCGGGATAGTTCACTACGCCCGCGGCGATGTAGAGGTCCAGGTCGCAGCGCGCGACGACGAGCGGCTTGACGAGCGCGTCGGTGTCGGCCTCCAGCCGGGGCGCGGGGACCTCCCGCCATTCCAGGTTTCCGGGGGAGATGAAGGTCAGCTGGCGCATGGGCGTATCCCTCACGTGAATGTCGAGGGTCCAGAATATCCGGCCCGCACAGGACCCCGGTGTTGAGTTTCATTGATCCAGGTTGAGCCAGATTCAACTGATCCTGTCGCTCCGATAGGCGAATGGATGAATCCCGTTCACCTCGAATGGATCCTTCTCCGGTGTCCGCACGGGACGGAAGTGAGATCGTGCCGGCCTCGGACGACCCGTTCCCCGATGTCCCGGAGGCTCGCGCATGCTGACCAAGATCCTGGCGAAGGCCCTGATACCCTTCGCCGCCCTTTCGACCCTCGGCGCAACGAGGGTGTGCGCAGAGCCGGCGGCGCCCCGCCTCGCCACCGGGCGAAACCTTTACGCCCTCGTCCTGGAGCGTGACCTGCCAGGCTTCGCCCCGCGGCCCATCGTCATCAGCCGGTTCAAGGCCGTGCTGCCGAAGTACGGCGACGTCCCGGGCCTTCGAGCGAAGTTCTTCGTGGTCTCCGACCGGAAGACCTATGGCGGCGTCTACCTCTGGACCGACAAGGCGGCCGCCGACGCCTACCTGGGCAGTCCCCTGCTGGCGGAGATCAGCGCAGGGGCCGCGGGCGAGCGCACCGTCACCCGGTTCGAGATTCCCTTGGCCATAGACGGACCCGCCGCAGGGACCACGGACCTGGGAAAGGGTGATGCGGTCATCCGCATCGTCCGCATCACGCCGCCGGCCGGGACGCCTAGGAGCGCCCTGCTCGCCGGGTTCGAGCAGTCAGTCCCGACCTACGCCGACGCACCCGGCCTCGTCCACAAGTGGTTCTCCATCGCGGAGGACGGCCGGTTCGGCGGCGTCTACATCTTCGCCGACAAGGCGAGGGCCGACGCCTGGTTCAGCCCCGCCTGGTGGGCCAGGGTGCGGGCGACCTACGGCGCCGCCGCCGACGTGCTGTCCTTCGACGCCCCCGTGGTGATCGAGAACTGATCCGGTTCAGGCCTGCGACACGACGTCCGGCGCCCCCGCCAGCACCCGGGGAATCTGCTCGGCGAGGATGTCGAAGGTCCGGCGGACCAGGGGATTGCCGCGGATCTCGCGGTGCACGGCCAGCCAGCAGGGAAGGGGCGGGATCCGCATCGCCGGCAGGACCGGCACCACGCCGGGCAGCCAGGGCAGGTTGTAGGCGGCCAAGAAGCCGATCCCGGCGCCCGCCGCCACCAGCCGGCCATAGGCGACCTGGTCGTCGGTACGCACGAAGAACTGCTCCCGGCCGATCGGCAGGCCCGCCGAGGCGAATCCCCTCACCAGAGCGTCATCCCGATCGTAGCCGACGAGGCGGTGGTGGATCAGGTCGGCCGGCGTATGCGGCGTCCCCGCCCGGGCGAGATAGTCGACGTGCGCGCAAACGACGATGGGAAGGTCCGCCAGCTTTCGCGCCACCAAGGACGCCTGGGCCGGGCGCGCCATGCGTACGGCGATGTCGGCCTCCCGCCGCAGGAGGTTGGTGATCTGGTTGGACGACACCAGTTCGACCCGGATGCCGGGCTCCGCCGCCTGCAGGGCCGCCAGGACGGGTGGCAGCAGGTAGCTGGCCGCCACCTGGCTGGTGGTGATGCGGACATCTCCGCTCGTCTCGGCGCGCGCCCGGGTCAGGCGATGGCGCAGACGCTCGGCCCCCTCCTGCATGGCCCGGGCGTCGTCGGCGATCGCCAGGGCGAGGGCGGTGGGCGCGGTCCCGCGCCCGGTGCGCTCGAACAGGGGGGCGCCCAGCTGGGCCTCCAGCATGGCCACCTGACGGGACAGGGTAGGCTGGTGCGCCCCCAGCCGCTTGGCCGCAGCGCTCATGCTGCCGGCGTCCAGAACGGCCAGGAAGCTCCGGACCAGGGTCCAGTCAAAGCCATCGAGGCGGGGATCGTTCAGGGTCGAAGTCATACGGAATCATATACCTCACTTACTCACATCACCAATGGACGGATAGCCAGGACAGGCGCAGTCTGGTCGCCATCGGCCCGCAACAGGAGCTTGCCATGACCCGCCGCACCGTCCTTGTCCTGGGCGCCAACGGCCGCTTCGGCGCCGCCGCCGTGAAGGCCTTCGCCGACGCAGGGTGGCGGGTCCTGGCTCAGGCCCGTCGCCCTCAGGCCGCGCTTCCGCCCGGCGCCGAGGCCCTGACGCTCGCCCTCGGCGATACGGAGGCCCTGGCCGCCGCCGCCACGGGCGCCGAGGTCGTCGTTCACGCCGTGAACCCGCCCTACACGGACTGGGAGACCCAGTTGATGCCCCTGGGTCGCCAGGGCATGGATGTGGCTGAGCGTCTCGGCGCCCTCTTCATGCTGCCGGGAAATGTCTACGCGTACGGCGAGGCCATGCCCGCCATGTTGTCCGAGGACACGCCCGAGCGCCCCAGCAACGCCAAGGGCCGCCTGCGCGCCGCCCTCGAAGGCGAGATGCGCGCCCGCGCCGAGGCCGGTCGCCTCCGCGCCGTCGTCCTGCGCGCCGGGGACTTTTACGGCTGCGGCGAAGGCTCCTGGCTCGACCTGTCGATCGCCAAGGACCTGGCCAAGGGGCGGCTGGTCTATCCCGGCCCCCTGAACCTGCCGCACGCCTGGGCCTACCTGCCCGACCTCGCCCAGGCCTTCGTGGCGGTGGCCGAGCGGTCGGCCCGGGATGGGGCGCCGGCCTTCGAGACCCTGCACTTCGCCGGCCACACCCTGACCGGGGGCCAGTTCCTGGACCTCCTTGAGGCCGCCGCCACCGACATCGGCGCAGCCCCCGCAGGCCGCTTTCGGCGGGGCGGCATGCCCTGGGCCCTGATCCGGTTGATGGGCGTCTTTGTCCCGACCCTCAAGGCGGTGGCCGAGATGAGCTACCTCTGGCGGGTCCCCCACGCCCTGGAGGGCGCCCGCCTGGCGGCCCGGGTGGGAGGGCTGCCCGCCACCCCGCCGCGCCAGGCCCTGGGCCAGGCCCTCCGCGACCTCGGCATTGGCGACCTCGCCCCCGCGCGCTGACGCGTCCGCCCGCTCCCTGAAAGTCTCTCACAGAAGGCCATGCCCATGCCAACCTCAGAAACGTCCGCCCCGACGCCCTCCCGCACCCTCTGGCTCGCCGCCGGGATCGTCCTGCTCCTCCAGGGCTTCAGCATCTTTGCGCCCATGGTCGTGCTTGGCGGGGCGATCCAGTGGCCGGACAGCCTCGATTACCCGCCCGCCCAGATGCTGCCCCTGCTCCTGGAGCAGATCGACGCCGTGCGGCTGGGCTACGGGCTCTATCTCGGCTACTCGCTGCTCTTCCTGGTGACCGGCGTCCTGACCATTCGACTGGCGTCCCGGCCGGGTCCGCTCGGAACCCTCGGGCTTATCGCCCTGGGGGCCGTGGCGGTTTCGACGCTCGCCCGGGCGATCGGCATCATTCGCTGGCTCACCGGCAGTACGGCCCTTGCGGAAGCCTATTCCGCCCCGGGCCTTTCGGCGGATGCGCGCACGGCGATCGAGGCGACGCAGGGCGCCATCAATTCCTGGGGCGGCGCCATCGGCGAGGCGCTGGGGGTTGCGGGCTTTGCGGCGATCTGGGCCATCGCGGTCAGCCTGCTGATCCTGCGCGACCGCCAGCTTCCAGCCTGGGCGGGCCTTGCGGGCCTTGCGGCGGGCGTTCTTGTCGCCCTTCCCGGTCTCGAACTCTTCGGGATCGCGCCGCCGGTCTCGATCGTGCTCTCGACCACCGGAATCCAGCTCTGGTTCATGGCCCTCGGCCTGCTGTTCCTCTGGCGCGGGGTGCGGCGCGCGTCGTAGGGGCAAGAAAGAGCGCCAACGAAAAGGGTCCCCGGCGCGCCGGGGACCCTTCACCTGACCGCCGGTGGGCGGATCGGATCAGAAGCGGTACTGCACCTCCACGCCATAGATGCGCGGAGGCGTCAGCTCGTAGTTCCGGGCCCCGTTGGCAAACCGGTCTGACGCCACCGTGGCGCTGTTGTTCCGCTGCGCCGCACCCACCGCGGCGGCGTAGCCGTCTTCATCAAAGACGTTCTTGACGTAGGCGATGATGGTGTACTTGCCGCCGGTCGGCATCCACAGCGCCCTCAGGTCCACCTGATCCCAGGCCGGCGCCGAGTCGAACTCCCGGGCGAAGACCGTCGCATAGGACTTCGACCGACGCAGATAGGTCGCGCCGGCGACGAGGTTGCCGCCGTCCAGAGCGAAGGTGTAGGTGCCGTTCACCGCCACCTTGTGTTCCGGCGCCTGAGGCAGGGCGCTGCCGACGACGCTGACCGCCCCGGTATTGACATTGTCGTTCACGTTGACGAGCGGGACGCTCTCGGTGATCTCGGTCGGGTTCCAGCCATAGTCCAGAGTGAGGCGGAGGGCGTCCACCGGCCGCCAGATCCCGCTGAACTCGACCCCGTAGGACTCCGACTTCGCGATGTTCACGAACTGGGTGACGTTGGTCGCGCCCACCCGCACGGCCACCGGCGCCTGGAGGTCGCGGTAGTCGAGGAAGAAGGCCGCCAGGTTGAGCTGGAACCTCTCGAAATCCTTCTTGAAGCCGATCTCATAGGAGTTGACGGTTTCTTCGTTCGCCTTGGGGACCGCGAGGAACCCGCCGGCCGAGAAACCGAACGCCTTGTAGCCGCGGCTGTAGCGGGCATAGGCCATGGTGTCGCTGTCCGGCTCCCACTGGACGCCAAGGGTGCCAGTGATGGCGTCGGACGAGCCCTCGAGGTTGCGGCGCGCGAAGCCCGTGGCCGGATCGATCACGTACTGGCGCACCACGCCATTGGTGGTGATGGCGGGCGAACTGACGCCCGGGATCAGACCGGCGTTGCTCTTGGGCGCGAGGGCGTCCGTGAGGTCCATGGCCCCGTTGCCCAGGCCATTGAGGCCCGCGAGCCCCGGGATCCCAAAGACCGGAGCCAAACGCGCCAGGGAATTCAGGTCGCCGAGCAGGCTACCCCAGTTGGCTGCCGTACCCGGTCCGAAAGCGCCGAGGCCCAGAGCGGGGTAGAGGCCCGGATAGCACACGTCCGAGTTACAGACGATGCGCCTGTACTCCGTGCCGGACTTCCTGTCGTCCGTATAGCGCAGGCCAGCGGTGAACTTCAGAGAGACCGTCATCTGGTAGTCGATCTGTCCGAACACCGCCTTGCTTTCCGTGGTCAGGGCGTACTGACCTGTCGACCAGAAGCCCTGGGGGTTGGCAGCGGCGCCCAGGATGGGAGTCTGCAAGGTCGAAGGACCGACCAGATAGAAGTCTGCCGTACTTCCCGTTCCGAAGTACTGTTGATTGTAGTAAAATCCTCCGACAATCCATTGGAGCGGGCCGTCGTTTGTCGAAGAAAGGTTAATTTCGTGACTGTACCACTTCTGATATTCGAAATAATGATATCCGTTATTGGCATTGACAGTCAGAGGGGTGCAGTTAACCGGTGACAGACCCGCCGAGAACAGCCCGCCGACAGTCCCGCAGATGGATCCTGGCGCCAGAGGAATCTGATAGGATTCGACAGCTGTGAAATCCGAATCTCCGTAAAGATCGTACTTATACTCCTGGTATCCTCCGACATACTTCACGTCGAACGTGGGCATGCGATAGACAAAGTTGGTGGTGAAGAGATTCACGCCGCTCAGCCGAACCCGCTGCGGGATGTTCGTGCTGAACGTCCGGTTGTCCACCAGCGCCGGGTTGGAGGTGGAGGTCGCGCCGTTGAACTGCTTCAGGCTGCCCGGAACGATTCCGTTCAGGCCGGTCTCCTTGGTGAGGCCGTGGGCCGAAGCGAAGACGATGGAATAGTTCGGATCCAGGCGACCGGTAGAGAACTCGTCGCCACGATAGCCTGAACGCGCGCCAGGGCCGCCGCGATTATGCCAGGCCAGCTTCCTGTAGGCCGCCCACAACTCGGCGTTCTCACCCAGGTCAGCCTCGAACTGGACCTGAAACTGATATTCGTCACGCAGGGCGCCCTCGTCGGGCAGGCCCGGGGTCACGTTCTTGAAGTAGCCGTCCTTCTGGTCGAGCTTGTAGCCCGAGAACCGCATTCTCAGGCCCTCGGCTATGGGACCGGAGATGGCCACCTGCAGATTCGTGAAGTTGAAATTCTCGATGATCCCGCGGACTTCGGCATAGGGCTCCTTGGTCGGCCGCACCGAGATCGTATTGACCGTGCCGCCGATGGCGTTACGGCCGTAGAGCGTGCCCTGCGGACCCCGAAGGATTTCCACCCGCGCAACATCCAGCGGCGGGCTGCCTGCCAGCACGGTTGAGGTGGTGAAGAGCCCATCGTTGTAGATCGACACCGCGCCATCCACAGAGTGCACATTGGTGAGTCGGCCGATGCCGCGCATAGATGCGCGGTCATTGGACGACTGATAGACGAAGCCCGGCGTGAAGTTGGTCAGGTCCTGCACGGTCGAGATGCCGACCAGGTCGCGCTGCTGACTGGTAAAGGCCGAGATCGCGACAGGAACATCCTGCAAGCTCTGTTCGCGCTTTTCCGCGGTCACCACCAGCTCGTCGATGGTGTTCATCGCGTTCTGGGCTTGAGCCGAGAGCCCCATCGCGCTGGCCGCGAGAATGCTCGTAGCCAAAAGAAAAGCCTTGGACTGCATCCGCTTGTCCCTCCCCATATTGAATTCCCCAGCACTATTTCCTGTGCGTTCGACCACGCTGGCTGACACCGCAAGGCAAGTCAATCCCATGTCCGGGCTCGCGACAGACCAGAAGGCCGGGCCGTCTGGGAGGACCTGGCGTCGGGCTTTGGGTCGATCATCTTCCAGACCTTCACCGCTGGCTGGGCGACGGAGGGACCCGTGCGGATGACGGCGGAGTCCGGTCCGGCCGCGACGGGGGGCGGCGGCGGTGACGAGAGATTTCGGGTTTGGCGCCTTCAGGCCGTCCGGACGGCGGCCAGGCGGCGGGCGGCCTCGTCTCGCAGACCGCGCTTGAGGATCTTGCCCGAGGCGATGCGCGGCAGGGGTTCCGGGGAGACTTCGATGTAGCGGGGGATCTCGAACCGGGCGAGGTGGTCCTTGAGGAAGTCGCGGATTTCGTCCGGGTCCAGGCCGGGATCGCCGTGGACCGTAGCGCCCACCTCCTCGCCCAGCCGCTCGTCCGGCACGGCGTAGACCGCCGCCTCGTGGATGTGCGGGTGCTTGAGCAGGGCGGCCTCCACCTGGCCGCAGCCGATGTTCTCGCCGCCGCGGATGATCAGGTCCTTGATGCGGTCGACGATGAAGAGGTAGCCCTCGTCGTCCAGGTAGGCCACGTCGCCGGTCCGGAACCAGCCGTCCTCGAAGATCTCGGCGTTCAGCTCCGGCCGGTTCCAGTAGCCGCGGAAGAGGCTGGTCCCGCGGATCAGGAGCTCGCCGCGCTCGCCGGCCGGCAGGGCCTTGCCCTGGTCATCGACGATCTTGAGCTCCAGCACCGCCGAGCAGCGCCCCGAACTGGCCGGGCGGTTGAGGTATTCCTCGCCGCCGATCCCGGTGCCGATGGCGTTGGTCTCGGTCATGCCCCAGCCGGTGTTGGGCATGGCCTGGGCGAAGGAAGAGCCGATCTGGGCCACCTGCTCCGGGGCCCGGGGCGCCCCGCCGCCGCCGACGGTGAGCAGGCTGGAGAGGTCCCGGGATGTCCGCTTGGCCTCGCGCACCAGGTCGCCGGTCATGGCTGCGGGGGCGGTGAAGCTGGTGACCTTCTCGCGCTCGATGATCTCGGCGGCGAGTTCGGCGTCCCACTTGTACATGCAGACCATGGCGCGCTGGGCGCGGTAGCACTGCAGGAAGATGGCGTTGGCGCCGGTGACGTGGAACAGGGGCACGCCCAGGAGGGCGACCGGCTGGCGGGCCGGCGGGACGGGCTCGATCCCCTGCAGGAGGGCGCCGGTCCGCAGGTCCAGCTCCCAGGAGAAGAGGGCCGAGATGATGTTGCGGTGGGAGGAGACCACGCCCTTGGGATGGCCGGTGGAGCCCGAGGTGTAGAAGATGGTGGCGTCATCGTCCGGGGCGATGTCGGCGGCCGGCAGGGTCGCGTCCTTCGCCGCCGCCATCAGGTCCTCGTAGCGGAGGGCCTTGCCGGGCCGGTCCGCGCGGACGGCGATGACGGGCACGTCCAGGTCGGGCGAGCAGCCGGCCAGCCGGTCCAGGCGCTCCTGGTCGGCGACGAAGACCTTCGCGCCGCAGTCCTTCAGGCCGTACTCCATCTCGTCGGACTGCCAGAGGGCGTTCATGGCCACAGCCACGGCGCCGATCGAGGTGGCGGCCTGGTAGGTGATGACCCACTCGGGGAAGTTGCGCATGGAGAAGGCGACCCGGTCGCCCTTGCCGACGCCGAAGCGCGAGACGAGCACGGAGGCCAGGCGCCCGGCGTCGCGGGCGACCTCGGCGAAGGTCATCCGCTCCTCGCCATAGACCAGGAAGGTGGCGTCCGAGACCGCCGCGGCGAACATCTCGCGCAGGGTCGGAGGCGCGTTCACGAAGACCTTCCGCGGATAGCCGCCGATCTCAAGGGTCGCCAGTTCGTAGGGCTGGCCAGGCGCGGTGAGGATGGCCAGGGCCTCGGCGCGGGTGGCGGGCGGGGAAGGGGTTGGGGTCATCTGGGATTCCGGAATCAGAAAAGGAGGCTGGCGAGCTTCCGGCGGTGGAAGGCCGCGTCGCCGAACTGGGCCGCGTGCCAGATGGCGCGACGGCGATAGAGCTGGGCGTCACAGTCCCAGGTGAAGCCGAAGCCCCCGTGGAACTGGATCGAACGGTGCGCCGCCAAGCTGTAGGCAAGGTCGGCCGACGCCTTGGCCATGCGCACGGCGATCTCGCCCGTCCCCTGCTCGTTGAAGCAGTGGGCGGCGCTGTAGAGGTGGGATCTCGCCTGCTCGTAGCGGGTGTAGGCGTCGACGATGGGATGCTTCAGGGCCTGGTAGGAGCCGATCAGCTTGCCGAACTGGGTCCGGGTCCGCAGGTAGTCGAGGGTGTAGTCGATGCAGGCCTGGGTCCCGCCCACCATGTCGGCGGCGGCGAGGAGGTTGGCGGCCAGGTGCAGGTGCTCCAGGGCCGCCCCGGCGCGCTCCAGGTCCAGCAGGCGATCCGCGGCGACGGTGATCCCGTCGAGGGCCAGGCTGAAGGACCGGCGGGTCTCGTCGATCACCGTCTCGCGGCGCAGGGCCCCCTCGGGCAGGTCTTCCGGAGTCAGCAGGACAAGGGCCGGGGCCCCGTCCAGCCGCACGGCGACGATGAGCCGGCGGGCGATGGCGGCGTCGGTGACCAGCACCTTGCGGCCGGAAAGGACGA
>NZ_JADBZL010000082.1:0-3043 GCF_020402505.1 Phenylobacterium sp.
ATCTCCTGCATCCGGCAGAGATAGCGGTCATAGCAGTCGCCGTTGACGCCCAGTGGGATGTCGAAGTCGAGCTCGCTGTAGCACTCATAGGGCTGGCTGCGACGCAGGTCCCACGCGATGCCTGAGCCGCGGACCATCACGCCCGAAAAGCCCCAGGCCATGGCCTGCTCGCGGCTGACCACGCCGATGTCGACATTGCGCTGCTTGAAGATGCGATTGCCGGTGATCAGCTTGTCGATGTCGCCCAACGGCTTGTGGAAGGCCTTGGCCCAGGCCTCGATGTCGTCGATCAGGGCTTCGGGCAGGTCCTGGTGAACACCGCCCGGACGGAAGAAGTTGGCGTGAAGGCGGGCGCCCGAGGCCCGCTCGTAGAACACCATCAGCTTCTCGCGCTCCTCGAAGCCCCAGAGCGGCGGCGTCAGGGCGCCGACGTCCATGGCCTGGGTCGTCACGTTCAGGAGGTGGTTCAGGATGCGGCCGATCTCGCAGAAGAGGACACGGATCAACTGACCCCGGATCGGGACCTCAATCCCCGCCAGGCGCTCGATGGCCAGGCAGAAGGCGTGCTCCTGGTTCATCGGCGCCACATAGTCGAGGCGGTCGAAATAGGGCACGTTCTGGAGGTAGGTCCGGGCCTCCATCAGCTTTTCGGTGCCGCGGTGAAGGAGGCCGATGTGCGGGTCGACCCGCTCCACCACCTCGCCATCCAGCTCGAGCACCAGACGCAGAACGCCGTGCGCCGCCGGGTGCTGGGGCCCGAAGTTGATGTTGAACTTGCGGACGGGTGTTTCCGGAAGAACGGGGGTTTGCGGGGGGGCGGAGCCCGCGGCGAGATCGTCGGCCATCAGCGCGCCTCCCCCTTCTCGTCGCCCGGCAGGACGTAGCTGGCCCCTTCCCAGGGCGACATGAAGTCCCAGTTCCGATACTCGACGGATTTCACGGGCTCGTAGACCACGCGCTTGAGCTCGTCGTCGTAACGCAGCTCGACATAGCCGCTCATCGGGAAGTCCTTGCGGAGCGGATGCCCGTGGAAGCCATAGTCCGTGAGGATGCGGCGAAGGTCCGGATGTCCGGAGAAGAAGACCCCGTACATGTCGAAGGCCTCGCGCTCGAACCAGTTGGCGCAGGGATAGACCCCGGTGACGGAGGGTACGGCGGTGTCCTCGTCTGTCCGGACACGCACCCGCAGGCGCTGGTTCCGCGTGAAGGAGAGAAGCTGGTAGACGACGTCGAAGCGCTGGGCGCGCTCGGGATGGTCGACCCCGGTCAGGTCGGTGAGCTGCTGAAAGGCGAAGCGGTCGCGCAGCAGGGTCAGGATTTCGGCGATGCGCCCCGCCGGGGCGTCAAGGGTCAGGTCGCCATGGGCGGTGGACGCCGTCACGCCGGAGCCCGCAGCGGCGACAATCTCCGCCCCGAGGCCCTGGAGAGTATCTTCTGCGACGGGCCAGCTCATCTCTCGATGGTCCCAGTGCGACGGATCTTCTTCTGCAACTGAAGGACCCCGTAGACCAGGGCCTCGGCGGTGGGCGGGCAGCCGGGGACGTAGATGTCCACGGGCACGATGCGGTCGCAGCCGCGGACCACCGAATAGCTGAAATAGTAGTAGCCCCCGCCGTTGGCGCAGGAGCCCATGGAGATGACGTAGCGGGGCTCCGGCATCTGGTCGTAGACCTTGCGCAGGGCCGGGGCCATCTTGTTGCAGAGCGTGCCGGCCACGATCATCACGTCCGACTGGCGCGGGCTGGCCCGGGGGGCGAACCCATACCGCTCCAGGTCATAGCGCGGCATGGAGGCGTGCATCATCTCCACGGCGCAGCAGGCCAGGCCGAAGGTCATCCACATCAGCGAGCCGGTGCGGGCCCAGGTGATGAGGTCGTCGGCGGCGGCCGTGACGAACCCCTTGTCGGCGAGCTGCTGAGAGACCCCGTCGAAATAGGGATCATGCAGCTTGGGGTCATAGCCCTCGACGGTGGACCGGGCGCCCGATCCGGCCGGAACGATCAATCCCATTCCAGGGCCCCCTTCTTCCATTCGTAGATGAAGCCGACGGTCAGGACCCCGAGGAAGGTCATCATCGACCAGAAGGCGAACACCGCCTGATCGTGCGGCAGCTTCATGAGCGACACCGCCCAGGGGAAGAGGAAGGCCACTTCCAGGTCGAAGATGATGAAGAGGATCGACACCAGGTAGAACCGGACGTCGAACTTCATGCGGGCGTCGTCGAAGGCGTTGAAGCCGCACTCGTAGGTGGACAGCTTCTCCGGGTCCGGAGCCTTGGGCGCCAGGACAGCCGAGGCCAGGATGAAGATAATCCCGATCGCCGAGGAAATCCCCAGGAAGATCGCGATCGGCAGGTACTCGAGAAGAAAGGCGTCCATGGATTCCCCAGCCAGAGTCGCGGGACCTTCTAGACCAGCCTTGCGCCGGGTTCAAACCTCGGTTTGCCCCTGAGGGCAGGCTCAGTCCCCATCCCGGACCGGCCGGAGATCAACGCAGATTCCCTACCGCACCGCTAACGCCTCAAGGACGGTTGACACGATTCCGGCCCGGACCTATCAGACGCGCCTTGCGCGGATGCGCAATCGAGTGCGGATGTAGCTCAGTTGGTTAGAGCGCCGGCCTGTCACGCCGGAGGTCGCGGGTTCGAGCCCCGTCATTCGCGCCACCTTCCCCCACCCCTCCATCCGGGTCACCCGCCGCGTCAGCCTTCACGCATGTCCTTGAGGGCGCGCGACCAGCGGACCAGGGCGTCCAGGGTGACCTTCGCCGCCAGGTTGTGCGCATCGGTGGGGATGAAACCCTTCTCGGAGTCCAGGTGCTCGCCCACCATCGGGATGGCCACACCCTCGACGAGCGGCATGATCTGGACCGTGGTCAGCATCTGCTTCGCCGCCTGGACCGCCCGCACCCCGCCCGACTGGCCGCCATAGCTGACGAAGGCGGCGGGTTTTCCGTTCCATTCCGCGTAGAGGTAGTCCACCGCGTTCACGAAGGCGGGCGGCGGCATGAAGTTGTACTCTGGCATGACGAAGACGTAGGCGTC
>NZ_JADBZL010000083.1:0-19443 GCF_020402505.1 Phenylobacterium sp.
ACATAGTAGAAGCCAAGCTCCTCGAAGAAGGTGCCGCCGGTCACCATCCCGCGGGCAAACTCCTCGGCCTTGCGGGCGGCCTCCTGGAGGGGCCGAGGCAGGGCGCTGGCCATCGACTTTCCAAGCTTGCGCAAGGACTGGTAGCCGCCGCCCGAGACCAGCCGCGCCATGTAGGCGCTCATACCGCCCACCGGCGGAGCGATGGACATGTCATTATCGTTGAGGATCACCGTCAGTTGGCCAGTGGTCTCGGAGGCGTTGTTCATCGCCTCGTACGCCATGCCGGCGCTCATGGAGCCGTCGCCGATCACCGCCACCACGCTGTTGTCTCGGCCCCCTGCGTCGCGGGCGGCGCAGAAACCCAGCGCCGCGGAGATGGAGGTCGCGGCGTGCGCGGCGCCGAAGGGATCGTAGGGACTCTCCGCGCGCTTGGTGAAGCCGCTGAGGCCGCCGCCCTGGCGCAGGGTCCGGATGCGGTCGCGCCGGCCGGTGAGGATCTTGTGGGGATAGGCCTGGTGGCCGACATCCCAGATCAGGATGTCGACGGGCGTCTGGTACACGTGGTGGAGGGCGACGGTGAGTTCGACGACGCCGAGGCCGGCTCCAAGGTGCCCGCCGGTCTGTGACACCGCGTCGATCGTCTCAGCGCGCACCTCGTCCGCCAACTGGCGAAGCTGGGCGACGGACAGCCCGCGGAGGTCGGCGGGCGAAGACACAGTGTCAAGGAGCGGGGTCAGGGGGGGCATGTCGCTTGCTTTGCTCGCAATCAGCTTCGCCGATCAAGCACGAAATCCAGACAGGCCCGGAGTCCAACGGCTCTTTCCCCAAGGGGATCGAGGTGGGTGCGAGCCTGATCGGCAATGACATCAAGGCGGGCGCGGGCGTCATCGACCCCCAGGAGGGTCACGAAGTTGACCTTGCCACGCGCTGCGTCCTTGCCGGTGGCCTTGCCGACCACGCCGGTGTCGCCCTCGACGTCCAGGAGATCGTCCACGATCTGGTAGGCGAGCCCGAGGTCGTGGGCGAAGGCCAGGAGGGCGTGCCGTTCGGCGTCACCGGCGCGGGCCATGACGAGGGGGAGTTCAAAGGTCGCCGAGATCAGCGCGCCGGTCTTGAGCCGCTGCATCCTCGCCACTGCGCCCAGGTCTTCACCCACACCGGACAGGTCGATCATCTGGCCGCCGCACATCCCGCGGGCGCCGGAGGCGCGGGCCAGGGCGCTGACGAGGTCCGCACGCACCCGGCCATCGGGATGGGTCTCGGGCGCCGCCAGGATCTCGAAGGCCAAGGCCTGCAAGGCGTCGCCGGCGAGCACGGCTGTGGCCTCGTCAAAAGCCCGGTGCACGGTGGGCCGCCCGCGCCGCAGGTCGTCGTCGTCCATGCAGGGCAGGTCGTCGTGCACCAGGCTGTAGGCGTGGATGCATTCCAGGGCGCACGCCGCGCGGTCGAGCCGGTCGGCCTCGACCTCCAGGATCTCCCCCGCCTGGTAGACGAGGAAGGGCCGCAGGCGCTTGCCGGGGCCCAGCACGGCATAGCGCATGGCCTCCGCGAGGCGCGCCTCGGGGCCCACCACGGGCGGCAGGAGGGCGGAAAGAGCGCTGTCGATGCGAGTGGCGACGGCTGACAGACGGCGGGCGGTGTCGGAGTTCACTCGAAGCGGGCGGGTTCAGCGGCCGCCTCTCCGGATGGACCGACGACGATCTTCTCGACCTTGAGACGGGCCTGTTCAAGGCGGGTCTCGCAGTGGGCCTTGAGCAGGGCGCCGCGCTCGTAGAGGGCGATGGACTCCTCGAGCGGAGCCTGGCCGGTCTCGAGTTGTCCAACAATGCGCTCGAGTTCGGCCAGGGCCTGCTCGAAGGAAAGCTTTGCGATGTCTGTGGCGTCCGCCATGGGAATCCCCGTCCTGCGATCCGGAACCTAGACATCCCGCCCCCTGGCCGCAATGCGGTCCGGCTCTGTTGCGTCTTCCGGCCGCGGCGGAGCGAAGGTAATGGGCGGTCGATGACTCAGTTGATCCTCCGCCGCGCCGGGGCGGGCGACGCCGCCCTCCTTGCCCGTCTCGGTCGCGAGACCTTCGTCGAGACCTTCGGTCACCTCTATCCTCCGGAAGATCTGGCGGCCTACCTCGCGTCAGCCTACGAGCCGAAGGCCATACACCGGAGCCTGGAGAACTCTTCCGAGGCCAGTTGGATTGCGGAGACCGCAGCTGGGACCGCGATCGGATACGCTACGGCGGGACCCTGCGGGCTGCCGCATCCTGAGGTCGGCGTCCGAGCGCTGGAGCTTAAGCGCATCTACCTTGCGGGACCGGCCCAGGGGGCCGGCGCAGGCGGACAGCTCTTCGACGCGGTGTTGGACTGGATGGCCACCCAGGCGCCTCCGGACATCTGGATCGGTGTCTGGTCGGAGAACTTCGGCGCCCAGAGGTTCTACGCGAGGCGCGGTTTCGAGAAGGTCGGCGAGTATGGCTTCCCGGTCGGTCAGACGGTGGATCGTGAATTCATCCTGCGCCGTCGCCCGGCCTTCTGAGACGTCCCGGGCTGGACAGCCGGGCCCGTCGGCCTCACATTCAGCGTCCCAACATCCGTCCGGCCCGCCAGGGGACGTCCACCATGTTCATGCGCTTCTTCACCGAACTCCGCGAGGCCAAGGTCCCCGTGACCCTCAAGGAGTACCTCATGCTCATGGAGGCGATGGACAAGGGCGTGATCGACCGCAATGTCGATGACTTCTACTACCTCGCCCGTTCCGCCCTGGTGAAGGACGAGAAGAACCTCGACCGGTTCGACCAGGTCTTCGGCCACGTGTTCAAGGGCCTGGAGAAGCTCGAAGGCTTCGGCGTCTCGGACATCCCCGCCGAATGGCTCAAGAAGATCTCCGACAAGTTCCTGACCGACGAGGAAAAGGCTCAGATCGAGGCCATGGGCGGTTTCGAGAAGCTGATGGAGGCCCTCGCCGAGCAGATGCGCCAGCAGCGCGAGAACGGCGACGACGGGGACGGCGAAGGTAAGGGAAAGGGCAAGGGCGGCCAGGGCCCCAATGGCGACTCCCCCTTCGGCGCCAACGGCTACCACCCCGAGGGCATCCGCATCGGTCAGGACAAGGGCCGCCATGGCCGCGCCGTGAAGGTGTGGGACAAGCGCGAATACAAGAACCTGGACGATAGCGTCGAGCTCGGCACCCGGAACATCAAGGTCGCCCTGCGCCGCCTGCGCAAGTGGACCCGCGACGGCGCCGCCGAAGAACTCGACATGGACGGCACCATCCGCGGCACCGCGGAAAAGGGCTATCTGGACATCAAGCTACGGCCTGAGCGCCGCAACAAGATCAGCGTCCTGATCTTCTTTGACGTCGGCGGCTCCATGGACAGCCACATCAAGGTCTGCGAGGAGCTGTTCAGCGCCGCGCGCACCGAGTTCAAGAACATGGAGTTCTACTACTTCCACAACTGCCTCTACGAGAGCGTGTGGAAGGACAACCGGCGTCGCCACGCCGAGAAGATCCCGACCTGGGACGTGCTCCACAAGTTCAGCCGGGACTACAAGGTCATCTTCGTCGGCGACGCCACCATGAGCCCCTACGAAATCACCTATCCGGGCGGCTCGGTCGAACACTGGAACGAAGAACCGGGCGCCATCTGGATCGACCGGGTCACCCAGACCTTCGATGACGTCGTCTGGCTCAACCCCACCGCCGAGCGCCACTGGGATTACACGCCGTCCCTCGAGGTCATGCGCCAGCTGGTCGGCGACCGCATGTTCCCCCTGACTCTCGAGGGCCTTGAGAAGGCGATGAAGGAACTGGCGCGCTAGAAGCGTCCAGGGCCGGGCTTGCTGCGGCGGGGGACTCTGCTAGACCGGGTCCCATTAGGACTTGAAATCATATTTTGGGAGGGTCCGTCGCCGGTTGCGCCGGAGCGGGCGAATTCACAGTGACCAGGGACGAGTCTGCCCCGGCTTCGGCCGACGCCGCCCGGAACCAAGGTGTCCAGACGGATGGCCCATCCGCGGACATGGACGCCCGGGAAGCCGAGTACGAGGCCTTCATCTGGGACAACCTGAAGCGCAACTACATCGGCAACTACCTCCACGGCATGTTGGGGATGACGGGCTTCCGCCTGATCAACGCCCCCACCTTCATGCCGGTCTACATTCACCTGATCTCGGGCTCGAACACCATCGTCGGGATCGCCCAGGCCCTGCAGCAGGTGGGCGGCATCATCTCGCCGATCTTCGGCGCCACGGCCATAGAACACCGCAAGAAGGTCATGCCCGCCGCCTTGTGGATGGGCGGACTCGGCCGGCTGCAGATCGTCGGCATGGCGGCGGCGGGCTGGTTCCTGCAGGGACAGTCCCTGGTCTACGCCATGCTGGCCCTGCTCTTCCTCTTCGGGGTCTTCATGGGCGCCCAGAGGGTGGTGTTTGGCATGCTGATGGCCAAGGTCATCCCGCTTAGCCGGCGCGGGAGGCTCCAGGCCTGGCGCAACGCCACCGGCGGCCTGATCGCCGCCGTGCTCGCCTGGGCCGCCGGCCGGTACATCATCGAACCCGATCTCTTCGGTCATGGGTACTCGGTGACCTTCATGCTGGCCGCCGTGCTCACCACCCTGGGTCTCTGGGCCCTCCAGGTGCTGCTCAGGGAGCCTGAACCCCCGAGCCTGCCGGCCAAGGCGCGGTTTCGGGACCGTATCCGGGATTTCCCGGCCCTGATCCGCTCCGACCCCGGTTACGCCCCCTTCCTGCTGGTCCAGATGCTGGCGACGGCAAGTCGCATGGCGGTTCCCTTCTACGCCATCTATGCGACCTCTTCGATCGGCCTGACAGGCGCGATGCTGGGACTGCTCGCCCTCGCATATCTGGGCGCGGACACGCTTTCGAACCTCCTGTGGGGCTATCTCGGAGACCGAACCGGATTCCGCCTGGTGCTCCTGATTTCGCTTGCGATCTGGATCCTGGCGACCCTGATCCTCCTGGGACTGCACTCGCCCGTCGCCATGTTCATCGCCTTCTTCGGTCTCGGCGCCGCACAGTCCGGCTACATGATGGCGGCCCAGACCATGATCCTGGAGTTCGGAACGCGGGAGGAAATGCCCATGAGAATCGCCATTTCCTCATCGGCCGAGGGGATCACGGCCTCGATCAGCCCGATCGTGGGCGGCCTGGTCGCCGACGCCCTCGGCTATCCGGCGGTCTTCGGCATTTCGATCGGCTTCCTTGTCCTCGGCCTCGTCTGCCTGGTCCTCATGGTGAAGGAACCCCGCAACCGGAAACTGTCCGAGGTCTGAGAGGAAGGGAC
The DNA here is from genome assembly GCF_020402505.1 of Phenylobacterium sp. Classification (GTDB taxonomy): domain Bacteria; phylum Pseudomonadota; class Alphaproteobacteria; order Caulobacterales; family Caulobacteraceae; genus Phenylobacterium. The sequence continues at coordinate 5,296 of NZ_JADBZL010000083.1, forward strand.
GGAAGGCGCCTGCTGAGAGGCCGCCGCCCCCCTCACTGCGCTTCGCGCTGAGCTCCCCCTGGGGGAGCAATTGGCTCCGTAATTCCTCCACCTCTTGAGGGGGAGGTGGACCGCGAAGCGGGACGGAGGGGGTCTACGGACTCCCCCCCCATTTACCCAGCGTCGGGCAGCCTGAGGCGGTAGACGCCCTTGAAGGTCTCGGGATCGGCCGGCTTGCCGTGCCGCAGGATCACGACCCGTCCCTGCCGGGCCAGGCCCTTGGCCGCGCCCCGGACATGGCCGGTCAGCCGTCGCCAGTTCTCCGGATCGGCCGCGCGGGCCACCTCCTCCGAGGAGGCCGATTTGCCGGGCGGCAAGGCCGAGACGACCTCGAGGATCACCGCCTCCATGTCCACGGCCATGATCAGCCGCCCCGCTTCAGGGTCTCACGCGAGATGATGACCTGCTGAATCTGGCTGGTGCCCTCGTAGATCCGGAAGATACGGACATCCCGATAGAAGCGCTCGATCCCGTAGTCGGCGATGTAACCGGCGCCGCCGAAGATCTGCACCGCCCGGTCCGCCACGCGACCGACCATCTCCGAGGCGAAGTACTTGGCCGCCGCCGCCTCCATGGTCACGCTCTCGCCGGCGTCGCGCTTGCGGGCGGTTTCCAGGGTCAGGGCCTTGGCCGCGAGGGACTCGGTCTTGCAGTCGGCGATCATCCCCTGGACCAGCTGGAACTGGGAGATGGCCTGGCCGAACTGCTTGCGCTCGGAGGCATAGGCGACGCAGTCCGCGATCAGCCGCTCGGCCACGCCGATGCAGACCGCCGAGATGTGCAGGCGGCCGCGATCCAGGACCTGCATGGCCACCTTGAAGCCCTCGCCCTCGCCGCCCAGCCGGTTCTCCACCGGCACCCGGACATTGTCGAAGATGACGTCGCAGATGTGGGCGCCCTGCTGGCCCATCTTCTTCTCGGGCTTGCCCACCGACAGTCCCGGGAGATTACGCTCCACCAGGAAGGCCGAGACCCCGCCGCCGCCGGGCTTGGAGGGATCGGTCCGCGCCATCACGGTGAACAGGTCGGCCTTGTTGGCGTTGGTGATGTAGCGCTTGGCGCCGTTGAGCACGTAGTGGTCGCCGTCACGCACCGCCCGGGTCTGGACGGCGGCGGAGTCCGATCCGGCCTCGGGTTCGGTGAGGGCGAAGGAGGTGATGATCTCGCCGGAGGCGATGCCGGGCAGGTACATCGCCTTCTGGGCGGCGTTGCCGAACATGACGAGGCCCTGGGCGCCGATGCCGACATTGGTGCCGAAGGCCGACCGGAAGGCCGGGCTGGTCCGGCCCAGCTCCAGGGCGACCAGGACCTCCTCCTCCATGCCGAGGTCAAGGCCGCCGTACTCGGCCGGGATGGAGAGGCCGAAGAGGCCCAGGGCCTTCATCTCCTCGATCACCTCATCCGGAATGGCGTCGTCCTCGGACACCTGAGCCTCCAGGGGCCGGAGCCGCTCTGTCACAAAGCGGCGGACGGTCTCGACGAGCTGGTCGCGGGTTTCGGCGTCAAGGGCCATGGCGGTCTCCCATCAGAAGGTTTCCGTTCTAGAGCGGGAGGCGGCTCCGGGCCAGCACGGAAGAGGGGGCACGGGCGTTGGAAATCCGGCGGCGACATACTAAGTTGACGCCAGCGTCATGAATTTGCGCCCCGGGTCCCGGCGGGCGCTGCGATGCGGGAGAGACTGAAGATGAGCGACGGCAACCTCGATCTCGCGGCCGAGCACCGCGCCCTGGCCCAGGCGGTCGACCTGACGACCTTCAGCCCGGCCCAGCCCGACCTCTTCCAGAACGATGTGATGTGGCCCTACTTCGAGCGCCTCCGGAAGGAGAGCCCGGTCCACTTCACGCCGGAAAGCGACCACGGGCCCTACTGGTCGGTGACCAAGTACAACGACATCATGGCGGTGGACACCAACCATCAGGTGTTCTCCTCCGAGGGCGGCATCACGATCTTCGAGCAGATCGGCGGAGAGGGCCCCCTGCCCATGTTCATCGCCATGGATCCGCCCAAGCATGACATCCAGCGCAAGACGGTCACCCCGGCGGTCTCCCCGACCAACCTCGCCCTGCTTGAACCCCTGATCCGCGAGCGGGCCGGTGCGATCCTCGACAGCCTGCCGATCGGCGAGACCTTCGACTGGGTCGACAAGGTCTCCATGGAACTGACCGCCATGACCCTCGCCACCCTCTTCGGCGTGGACCAGGCGGACCGGCGCAAGCTCACCTACTGGTCCGACGTGGTGACGGCGGCGCCCGGCCACGGCCTTATCGACACGCCCGAGCAGAAGATGCAGATCTTCGTGGAATACCACGCCTATTTCACCGAACTCTGGAACCAGAGGGTCAACGCCGAGCCTACCGGCGATCTGATCTCCATGCTGGCCCACGGCGAGGCGACCCGGGACATGAGCCCGCGGGAGTACTTCGGGAATGTCGTCCTTCTGACGGTGGGCGGCAACGACACCACCCGGAACACCATCACCGGGTCGGTCTACGCCCTGAACAAGAACCCGGACCAGTACGCCAAGCTGCGCGCCAATCCCGAACTGATCCCCTCCATGGTCTCCGAGACCATCCGATGGCAGACGCCCCTGGCCCACATGCGCAGGCGCGCCCTGGCCGACTATGAGCTCGGCGGCAAGCAGATCCGCAAGGGCGACAAGGTCGTCATGTGGTACGTCTCCGGCAACCGGGACGACGAGGTCATCGAGAACCCCGACGCCTATATCATCGACCGCCCCCGGCCCCGCCAGCACCTGTCCTTCGGCTTCGGCATTCACCGCTGCGTCGGCAACCGCCTGGCGGAGCTCCAGCTGCGGGTGATCTGGGAAGAAATCCTGAAGCGCTTCCCCGAGATCGTCGTGGTCTCCGAGCCCAAGCGGGTCTTCTCGACCTTCGTGAAGGGCTATGAGTCCATGCAGGTGATGATCCCTCGCCGCCTCTGAGCGCCGGAGCGCGAACCTTAACCCCGGCGCCTCCCCAAGACCCCGTCTCCCGCGGACATGCGTCGCTGGACAGAATATGACCGGCTAGTCATATTGGCCCGGAGCCCGGCGGCAAGGGAGGCTTCATGCGGCGAGTTGACGACGTCTACTTCCCGGTCACTTCGACCCGGGCCGAGGGCCTGCTTCCCGTCACCGACGGGCACGCCATCCACTGGGAGGAGTCCGGCAACCCGGGCGGCGTGCCCTGGATCGAGGCGCATGGCGGGCCCGGCGGCCGGGCCAATCGGTTCCTCCGGGGCCTGATCGACGGCGCGCGCTGCCGGATCATCCAGTTCGACCAGCGAGGTTGCGGCGCCTCCACCCCGACCGGCGAGGTTGCGAACAACACCCTCCAGCACACGATCGCCGACATGGAGGCGCTCCGGGCTCACCTCGGGATAGAGCGGTGGATCGTCGGCGGTCCGTCCTGGGGCTCCACGGTTGCCCTCGCCTATGCCCAGGCCCATCCGGAAAGGACGATCGGCGTGAAGGTCTCCGGGGTCTGGCTTTGCCGCCAGAGGGACATCCGCTGGTGGTACGACGGCGTGCGCGAGCTGTTCCCGGATGTCTGGGATGCCTACGCCGCACTCATTCCCGAGGCGGAGCGACATGACCTGCGAGGCGCCTACTACCGGCGGATCTTCGATCCCGATCCTGCGGTTCGGGAGGCCGCGGGGCAGGCGCAGTATCTCTTCGAGGAAGCCTACATGCATTTCGATCCCCCCTTCGCCGCGCCCAATGCGGCGGGCCGCGGGCTCGCCTACTCGCGGATCTTCGCCACCTACGCCTACAATGACTTCTGGCTGCGGGAGAACCAGCTGGTCGAGGATGCCGGGCGGCTCCATGACATTCCGGTATCTTTGACCACCGGCCGCTACGACTGCTGCACCACGCCTGTCCAGGCCTTCGACATGGCCCGCGCCCTGGAGCCTGACCGGGTCCGGCTGCAGATCGTTCCAGGCGCTGGGCACTATCCTTCCGAACCCGCCATGGGCCGCGCCATGGCCCTCGAGACCACCGCCTTTCTCGACTGGCTCAAGTCCCTGGGGCGGATCTGAATGTCGTCCGCAAATCCTCAGGACCGCCGCAGACGCCTCACGGAGACCCTCGAGCAGGTGGTCGCCTCGCTGGTCGACGGGACGCGGGCCGCCGCCGCCGGCGCCGTCATCCGGCTGGACGTACCCGGTCTGGACCTGTCGCACACCGCCGTCGCGGGCGTTGCGACGCCGGATGGCGCGCCGATGACCCCGGGCCACGCCGTCCACGTGGCGAGTATCGGCAAGCTCATGACCGCCACCCTGATCCTCCAGCTGGCCGAGGAAGGCCGGTTCGGTGAAGGGGGTCTGGATCGCCGGCTGGGAGACCTCGGTCTCCTGGAGGCCGATCTGCTGGACCGGCTGCATGTCCGTGACGGTCGGTCGCGTGGCGGCGAACTGACCCTGCGTCGCCTGCTGACCCATACCGCCGGACTGGGCGACGCCTTCGGCGATGACGCCACCGGGACGGCGGAGGCGCTTGGGCGCCCCGCCCCCGGCGCCCTCGCCCCGGCCCTGTGGCGGGCGCTCAAGGCCCGGCAGGACGGCGCACCTCTGTCGCCGGACCTGGCCTCCCGGATCTGGGCGATGTGGGATCCCGCCCGGCCCTCGGACCCCGACGCCGGCCTGCTCAACCGGTACATCCACCAGCTGGGAGAGGCGCCCCCAGCCCTGCCCGGCGAGCGCTTCCACTACTCGGACCAGGGGTTCGTCCTCCTCGCCCTGATCGCCGAGCGGGCCTCGCGCCTGCCCTACGCCGAGTTGCAGCGGCGGCGCATTTTCGAACCCCTCGGCATGACCGGGTCCTGGATGCACATGCGCGAGGCGCCACCCGCCGTCATGGCCGGCCTGGAATGCGACGTCTGGCTGAACGGGGTCCCAATGCTGGCCCACGGGGCCAACCTAAGCTTCGACTTCGGCGGCGGCGGCCAGGTCATGACCGTCGCCGACATGACGACCTTCCTGGACGCCCTGCTGGCGGGGCGACTCTTCACGCAACCCCAGACCCTGGCCGCCATGACGGACTGGATCACGCCCGCGGGGCTGACACCTCCCCGCGTGGCCATAGGCCTCGGCCTCCATCAGTGGGCGGCCGCCCCCGGCGGCCCCGCCTTCATCGGACACGCCGGCGCCTGGGGCGCCCACCTCTGGCGGGATCCGCGCACTGGGGCCACCGTCGCCGGGACGGTCAACCAGCGGGATCTGGGCGCCTGGGCCTTCGACCTCCTCGAGGAGGTTCATTCCCTGCATCAAGACACCGGCGGATGATCGTCGACGCCACAGACCTCTTCAGCCAGACGGTCCCGGAGTCGCATGCCCGGTTCCTGGAGGCGGCGCGGGACCTTGCGGTGGTCACCTTCACCCACCCCCTCACAGGCCCGGCAGGAGAGCCGCTCCAGACGGCGGTCGCGCGCCTGGGGCCCGCAGACGCTCGAAACGTGCTCCTCTGCATTTCCGGCATCCACGGGATCGAGGGCTTCGCCGGCTCGGCTCTGCAGGTCGGCGCCCTGAGAGACCGCGAAGCCCTCCTGGACCTCGGCCCCGACATGGCGGTCGTCTTCGTCCACCAGATCAACCCCTGGGGCGCCGCCTGGGGGCGCAAGGAAAACGAGAACAACCAGGAACTGCTGCGCCACATCTACCACCTCCACCGCCCGCGTTCGCCAAACCCGGTGTTCACGGCCCTGGCCGAAGTGATGGACTACCGCTCCATAAGGACGTTGGACGAATTCCTGGCCGCTCGCAGCCGGGCTCGGTTGCTTGCCGACCGATTCACGCCGGAGGAGATCGGCGCAGGTCTCGTGCCGGGCCAGGACACCCATCCCACCCTGTTCACCTTCAACGGCGGCCCGAGGGCCTGGTCTGCAGACGTCATGGAGCACGTTGTGAAGACCCACGTCGCAGGCGCGGAGCGGGTCGTCGTCTTTGACCTTCACACCGCCGTCGGCCCATGGGGAGAGACGGTCATCATGGAGGAATCGCCGGTGGGCTCGGAGACACACCGGCGCGTGGAGTCCTGGTGCGGCCCCCTCTGGCCCTGGGGCGAGGGAAAGCAGTTCTATGAATGGATTGGCGACCTCTCACCCGGAACCGAAGTCATCTCGCTGACGCTGGAATGTGGGACCCTGCAGCTCGGCCCCAAGGACCAGTACATCTTCGCCCTCGAGAGCTGGCTTCACCACTATGGCGACCGGAATGCGCCGGAGGCCGCCCCCTACATGGCCCGCTTCCGGGATGTCTTCTATCCCGCGACGCCAGAGTGGATGCGGGCCGTCTGGTCGCATGGCGGCCCGCGCTGGAAGCAGATCACCAGCGGTTTCCGCCGCTGGATCGAGACCCCCTGACAACCGGAGACCGGACGTGACCAAGGTAACCCACGTCGAGTGCATCCACCTGCGCTTCGAATATGACATGGCGCGGACGTTCCAGACGCCGGCCGGGCCGGTGCACGCCCGCTTCGCCACCCTGATCCGCCTTCGCACGGACGATGGGCTAGAAGGCATCGGGTCGGCTTACGCCCATCCTGGCGTGGTCCAGGCCAGCGTCGACCACCTGGCGCCCTTCGTGATCGGGTTCGATGTCAACGACAGCGAAAGGACCCATGATCGCCTGCACGGCATCTCCCGCTGGTACGGGCGCAAGGGCGCGGCCGTCGCCGCGATCAGCGGCATCGACACCGCGCTCTGGGACCTGCGCGGCAAGGCCGCAGGCCAGCCCGTCTGGAAGCTGCTGGGGGGAACCGGATCCCGGGTTCCCGCCTACGCTTCGGGGAATCTCTACTCGTCGCCCGAGGCGGTCGCAGAAGGCGCTTCCCGGGCCATCGCCCGCGGCTTCCGGCGGGTGAAGATGCGGATCGGCTGGTCCTGGGACTATGACTGTGCGGCCATGCGGGCCGCCCGCGCCGCCATCGGCGAGGCGAATGACCTGATGATCGACGGCACCCACCGCTTCGCCCTGAAGGACGCCATCCGCACGACCGAGGTGCTCGGAGAGATTCGGGCCTTCTGGTTCGAGGAGCCCTTCGGCCCGGACTCGCTGGACGACTTCATCGCCTTGAAGCCCCACCTGGAGGCCGTGGGCGTTCCTCTCGCTCTCGGCGAGAACGAATTCGCCTACCACGGCTTCCGGGAACTGATCCGGGAGAAGGCGGCGGATATCCTGCAGTGCGACGCCAGCCGGGCCGGCGGAATCACCGAGCTGATGCGGATCGGGCGACTGGCGCACCAACACGGAATCCGGATCGCCCCGCACACCTGGTGCGACGCCGTCGCCGTGATCGCCAACGCTCACGTCGTCTCCGCCATGCCGAACGGGGTGACCTGCGAGGTGGACCAGACCGGCAACCGCTTCATCGAGGAGCTGACCGGGCCCCTGTCGATCACTGACGGGCATATCGACCTCGGGGACCGACCCGGCCTGGGCATCCGCCTCAATGAGGACCTCATCCGGGAACTGCGCGTCGCCGATCCCTATCACCTGCCGGACGGGAACTACTGCGACATCATCATCGGGCGGGGCCAGACCCGCTATATCGGCGACTACCGTCCCTGAGGGAACCTCCATGATCGGACCCCTGACCCCAATGCGCCCTGAAGTCCGGGCCGCGCCCCTGCCGCCCCCGGGAGTGATCGCCTGTATCGGCCTCAGGTACCCCGCCGACCTTCCGGCAGCCTTGGACTCTCCCTGGCTGAGGCTGCGTGGCGTGCCGAAATCGGAAGGCGAGGTCCTCCTGGTCCCGGCCGACCCGCCTGTCTTCCTGGCCAGCCTCGGACCGTCGGGCGCCGCCGACAGACCCGCAGCGACCCGCCTCGGGGCGGCGATGGCCTCGGCCTGCGCCGGAGTGAGCGAAGTCGCCCTCGACCTGACGACCTTTATCGGCGTCGACCTGCAGGGTCTCTTCGAGGGCCTCTTGCTCGCCTCTTACCGGTTCGACCGCTATCGCAGCCAGCCCCGGACGCCGAAGCTGGCGGTCGTCCACGTCTGTGGCGGCGACTCCGGCGCCGTCTCGGGCGCCCTGTCCCGGGCGCGAACCGTGGCCCGCGGCGTCTGCGCCGCCCGCGACCTGGTCAATGAGCCCGGCAGCGTCGCGACGGCCACAGCGATCGCCGACCTGGCCGCGAGCCTGGGTTCGGAGACGGGCTTCAGCGTAGAGGCCTGGGGCCCTGATCGCCTCAGGGCGGAAGGCTTCGGGGGTCTCCTGGGCGTGAACCGCGGCTCGGTCGCCGAGCCCCGGTTCCTGATCCTGGACTACGCCCCCGCCGGAGCAACCCGGACCCTGGCGCTGGTCGGCAAGGGCGTGACCTTCGACAGCGGCGGGCTGAACACCAAGAACACGCGGGACATGACCCGGATGAAGAAGGACATGGCGGGCGCCGCCGCCGTGATCGGCGCCTTCGCGACCTTCCGCGACAGCGGAGTCCGGCAGAGGGTGCGGGGCTTCATTCCGCTGACCGACAACATGAGCGGCCCGGACGCGATGCGCCCGGGGGATGTCCTGAAGATCCGTGGCGGCAAGACCATCGAAGTCCTGGACACGGACAATGAGGGCCGCCTGGTCCTGGCGGACGCCCTCGCCTACGCCGCAGAGCAGTCGCCGGACCTGATCGTCGATGTCGCCACCCTGACCGGGACCGTAGCGATCGCGGTGGGCCGGGGAACCGCCGCCCTGATGGGCAATCACACCGGCCTGATCGACGCCGTCCTGGCGGCGGGGCGAAGGACCTCGGAGGTCCTCTGGCCCTTCCCCCTGCCGGACGACCTGCGCGGGCAGATCCGGTCGGACATCGCCGACTACCGGAACAATGCGGAACTGCAGGGGTTCAGCCAGGTCGCCGCCGCCCTCCTCCGCGAGTTCGTGCCGCCATCGATCCCCTGGGCCCACGTCGACATGGCCAGCCCGGCCATTCTCGAATCCAGCCGGCATGAGCATCCCGCCGGCGCGACCGGCTGGGGTGTGCGCCTCCTGCTGGACCTGGTCGAGGCCGACGCCCCGTTCTAGCCGGCCCGCAGCAGACGCCGGAAAGGGCTGTCCGAGGGCAGGTCGCCAGGGTCGGGATCGTGCCCGTAGAGCGCCCGGAACATGAGGAGGGCGTGCAGGTCGATGATGCGCTCAGGATCCCCGGGGACCTCGACCCCCTGCCCGGTCTGGACCCCGTACCGCTCGAACAGGCTCTGGTCCATCATGGTGCCGGCTGTCCGGATCACCATCCGCTCCAGCGCTGGATCGGAGTCCGGACGCGTCTTCATCCAGCCGGAGAGGGAACGGTCGACGATACGGGCGTTCCGCTGGTGCCAGAGGTCTCGCATGCCGGGATCCTGGGCTCCCATCTGGACCAGGCACTTCAAGATCCCGACATTGGCGGCGAAGGTGCGCTCGTACCAGGTCACCCACAGCCGCATGTTGGTGAAGTCGCTGTTCTTCGACGAAAGCCGCGGGTGCGCCTGGATTTCGAAGGCGACATATCGCGCCGCCAAATCCAGAAGAAATTCGTCCTTACTCTTGAAATAAATATAGAAAGTGCCCTTGGCTACACCTGCTTCCTGGCAGATCTGCTCGACCAGAAGGTCGCGGTGATGGACCCGGTCAAGCAACCGGGCGGCCGCCGCCAGGAGCCGTAGCCGCGACCGCTCTCCGCTTCGCGTCTTGCGCACGCCCGCCGCCATCGCCGCCAGGTGCTCCGAAAAGCAGGCGACGTCCGGGGCTTGCGCGGGAGACTGGGCCTGGCTCTCCGGGATCATCCCCGGATCCTACCCCAGTTTGCGACGGAAGAGACTGTTGAGACGCTCCCAATGACGCTCGGCGGCGGTCCTGTCGTAGACCGGGCGCTGCGGGAAGGCGAAGCCGTGCTTCGTGCCCGGATAGACCTCAACCTCGGCGTCCACCCGATCGGCCTTCAGTGCGTCAGAGAGCGCGGCGATCGTCTCAGGCGGCGCCCAGACATCTTCCTCGGCGCAGGCGAAATACAGCTCGGCCCGGGCCAGGCGGGACGTGCGGTGCGGGCTGTCCTCCGCCTCGGTGACTAGGTGGGTGCCATAGACCGAGGCGGCGGCGAAGACGCGTTCGGGATACCGGGCGGCGAGGCTGATCGCGTAGCGACCGCTCATGCAGTAGCCCACGGCGCCAACCCGGCTGACATCGGCGGCCGGATCCGCCCCGGCGAAGGCCAGGAGCCCCTCGGCGTCGGACATGACAAGGTCGATGTTCAGACTGTCCATGAACTGGAACATCTGCTTTCGGGCCGGATGGTCAGGATCCGGCGGGATCGGACCGATCTCCATGACGCCGGATCGGTAGTACAGGTTCGGCAGCAGCACGTAGTAGCCGCAGGACGCCAGCCTGCGGGCCATGTCCCGGAGTTCCTCCCGGATGGCCGGCGCATCCATGAAGAACAGGATGACCGGGTGCGGGCCGCCGCGCTCCGGATGGACGATGAAGGTGGTGGTCGCCCCGTCCCGGGTAACGATGTCGGTCTGCCGCTCGATCATTCAGGGCTCCATGGCGAGGCGTCAGGGTATCAGGAGGCAGGACCGCGCGAGGGACACCCGGGTCAGATCCCGACGGCGGGCGAAGATCTTCATCGCCTCGGAGGTCGGATCCCGGCTGGCCTGCCACTCGCCCAGGTCCTTGTAGCGGGTCATCAGGAGCAACCGCCGGGCGCCCTGGCTGCGGTCGATCTCTGTCTCCTCCGCCAGGAAGAGGCCGAAGATGCGCGCCTGGAAGCGGGCCTCGAAGTCGGGCCAGGCCTCCACCGACAGGGAAACGAACTCATTGACGGTACCGGCGTCAATGTTGAACCAGTTGTGGACATAGACCCCGCCTGGCGGCGGCAGGGCGCCTTCCGCGGGCCGGGCCGTCGGCGTGAGCCGGGTCCGGAGCGTGGAGATGGAGCCTTCGACGCGGGTGGCGGCGAGGGCGGCGTCACCCTCCAGAAGCGGAAAGAGGGCGAGCACGACGTTCGAGGGAAAGCCCAGCGAAGGCGCAAACACCGCGAGAGGCGGTGTCGGGGTCGCCCGGAGCCGGGCGGCCGTCTGCGTGACCGCATCACCTTCCCGCCCGACGCTGACCTCCAGATAGTCAAACACTCCGTCCTCCGGGCCTCGCCTGCGGAATCGTCGGTGAAAACCTGCGAGCAAGTCGCAGGAGACACAAGCGAAAAGCCCGGGAAACCTTAGAAGTTCGCTCTCTGGGAAATTCCGCCGTCGACCACTAGGTTGATTCCGGTCGTGAACGCCGATCGCGGGCTGCACAGAAAGACTGTCGCGGCTGCAATCTCTTCCGGCGTCGCCATGCGACCGGTCGGGTTACGCTTGAGCGTCCTCTCGAAGAAGGCCGGCATGGCCGCCTTGACGTTGGCCCAGACGCCGCCTTCGAAAAAGACCGTCCCAGGCGACACCACGTTGCAGCGCAGACCCTTGGGTGCGCCCTCCCGGGCCACACCCTTCGCGAAATGGATCTGAGCCGCCTTCATGGCGCCGTAGGCCGACGGGGATGCAGCCTCGGCGGCGGAGACGGAGGAAATCAGCACAACGGCCGCGTCGCCGGTCCTCTGGGCCGAGGTCTCCAGGAAGGGACGCGCGGCCTCCAGGGCGTTCACCGCCCCCAGGATGTCCACCTCCAACATAGCCGTCCAGTCCTCGGGCCGGGCGCCCTGAACCAGGGCGCTGGCATTGGAGACCAGGATGTCGACGCCCCCGAGGGCCTCGGCGGACGCCTTCACGAAACTCTGGAGCGCGGCGCCGTCGGCGATGTCCACCGCCTGCCCGAACGCCTTGACCCCGCGGGCCTGAAGGTCCTTGACCACGGCGGCGACCTCGTCCGGCTTGCGCGCGCAGATGGCGACGTTCACGCCCTCCTCTGCGAAGAGATCGGCGATCGCCCGCCCGATGCCACGTGTGGCGCCCGTCACGATGGCCGTCTTGCCCTTCAGTCCCAGATCCATGCCGCTCTCCCTCAGAGGGGCGCGCATTCCTTGTGGCGCGACCCGGTTCAGGCGCTATGTAAACCGGCCGCCCCGGAAAGCCGAGATGCTCGACCAGTTTGATCCGCGACTTGACGCCGATTTTCCCGCCGTGGACCCGGCCGTCCTGCGGGCCCGGCTTGAACCCCTTCTCCCGGCCGGCGGATTGCTGACCCGACTGGAGTCGATCCGTGCCTACGAGACCGATGGCCTGCCCGCCTATCGCGCCCTGCCCGCCGTCGTCGCCCTGCCGGAAACCGTGGAGCAGGTGGCCGCGATCCTCAGGGCCTGCCGGGACCTCGGCGTCCCCGTGGTCGCAAGGGGGGCGGGGACGGGCCTGTCCGGTGGCGCCCTGCCCTTTCCGGGCGGCGTCCTGCTGGTCCTGTCCAAGTTCTCCCGCATCCTCGGGATCGACCCGGTCGCCATGACCGCTCGCGTGCAGCCGGGGGTTCGCAACCTGGCGGTCTCGGAGGCCGCAGCGCCCCATGGCCTGTTCTACGCCCCGGACCCTTCATCCCAGCTGGCCTGCTCCATCGGCGGCAATGTCGCGGAGAATGCGGGCGGCGTGCACTGCCTGAAGTACGGCCTGACGGTGCACAACATCCTCTCCGCACAGGTGGTGACCCTGGACGGAGAGATTCTGACCCTGGGCGGCCCGGCGAGCGACTCCGCAGGCTATGACCTCCTGGCCCTCTTCACCGGGTCGGAGGGGCTCCTGGGGGTGGTCACCGAAGTGCTCCTGCGCCTCCAGCCCCTGCCCGAGACCACCCGGCTGATCCTCGCGGCCTTCGACGACGTCGGGCGGGCCGCCGGGGCGGTGGCGGCCATCATGGCGGCGGGGGTGGTGCCGGCGGGCCTGGAGATGATGGACGGCCCGGCCCTTCGGGCGGCAGAGGACTTTGCGAAGGCCGGCTACCCCCGCGACGCCGCGGCCATCCTGCTCTGCGAAATCGACGGCCAGGCCGAGGATGTCGCCGAGGAGATTGAGCGGGTCTCAGGCCTCCTGCGGGACTCCGGCGCCACCGAGGTGCGCATCGCCCGGGACGAGGCCGAGCGCCGGCGCTTCTGGGCGGGCCGCAAGGGCGCCTTTCCGGCCATGGGACGCCTCGCCCCCGACTACTACTGCATCGACGGCACCATCCCGCGGAAGTCCCTGCCCCATGTCCTGGCCGAGATGGGCCGGCTGGCGGAAGCCCACGGTCTTGGCGTGGCCAATGTCTTCCACGCCGGCGACGGCAACCTTCACCCCCTGATCCTCTACGACGCCAACCTCGAGGGCGACCTGGAGAAGGCCGAGGCCCTGGGCGGCGCCATCCTTGAACTCTGCGTCTCGGTGGGCGGCTCCATCACCGGGGAGCACGGGGTCGGCCGGGAGAAGATCAACCAGATGTGCGTCCAGTTCAGCGAGGCCGAGGTGCAGGCCTTCCATGCGCTGAAGGCCGCCTTCGACCCCCTGGGCCTGCTCAATCCGGGCAAGGCCATCCCGACCCTCGCCCGCTGCGCCGAGTACGGCGGGATGCACGTCCACAATGGAGCCCTTCCCTTTGCCCACCTCGAACGGTTCTGACGCCGACCAGACGGCGGCCCTGACCGAGGCGGTGCGGGGTGCGGCGGCGGACCGGCGTCCCCTGGAGATCCGCGGTGCTGGCACCCGCGCCGGGATGGGCCGGACTGTCTCCGGGACTCCGCTGGAGATGACGGGACACCGGGGGGTGGTCGACTACGATCCCGCCGAGCTCGTCCTGACCGCACGGGCGGGCACGCCTCTTTCGGAGGTCGAGGCCCTGCTTGCGGAGAATGGCCAGATGCTGGCCTTCGAGCCGCCACGGCTGGGCCCGGGCGGAACCCTCGGCGGGGCGGTGGCGACGGGGCTCTCGGGCCCCCGGCGGCCCTTCACCGGCGGAGTCCGCGACTTTGTCCTGGGCGCCCGGATCCTGGACGGCCGCGGCGAGGTCCTGCGGTTCGGCGGCACGGTCTTCAAGAATGTGGCGGGATTCGACGCCTTCCGCCTCATGGCCGGCGCCCACGGAACCCTCGGCGTCCTGCTGGACGTTTCCCTGAGGGTCGTGCCGCGCCCGGCGGTGGAGGCCGCCCGGGTTCTGGACCTGCCCTCCTCGGAGGCCCTGGAGCGGGTGGC
>NZ_JADBZL010000084.1:0-5808 GCF_020402505.1 Phenylobacterium sp.
AACGCAGACCCCGTCTCCGGCCACGTGAAGGGCCGCAGAGACGCCCCGGGGCAGGACATAGGTCTCCGGCAGGCCCATCAGGCGGGCCGCTTCCCGGGGCGCCAGCAGACGGGTGCGCACGGCGCCGTCCTCGACGACGATGATCGACTGGCGGGAGGATCCGCCCCTCGGGGTGCGCAGGCAGCCGGCCAGGCCGTCGAACCGGGCCTCGGCCCTCTGGACGCTCCGGCCCTCCTCGCGACGGGTGCGACGAAAGAGGGCGCCCACATGACGCCCGCCCGCCGCCCTCAGGGCCTCCAGCCGCGCCGCCTGCCCAGGCGACATCATCCCGACCAGGCTTCGGGTCAGGTCGGGAGGGTTCCAGGCGACCGCCGCGTCTGGCTCCAGCAGGTCGGCCAGCTGCGTGTTGCGCCCGGCCGGCGCCCGGGGCGACCAGTCGGTCCAGGCCGCCCGCGCCGCGCCCTCCAGCCGGTCCCGGGCCCGGGCCACCGCCGGGGTGACGAAGGCTCCCCCGCCCGACAGCTCCGCCGGCGCCTCGCCCCGGAAGGCGATGACGAAGAGGCGGGGCCGCGACTGGGGCGTGAAGGCGGCGGCGTCGGCCTCTATGGCCCCCACCCGGTAGCCGCGCCCGGCCAGGGCCGCGCAGAGGGCCGCGAAGTCCGCCCCGCCCCGGGAGGTGAGCAGGCCGACCACATTCTCCACCACGATCAGCGGCGGCGCGCGGCCGGCGTCGTCCAGGGCCTCCATCAGCCGCCAGAAGCCGAAGAAGGCCGAGGACCGCCCGCCCGAAAGCCCCGCCCGGGAGCCGGCCAGGCTGAAGTCCTGGCAAGGCGAGGAGGCCCAGGCCAGGGCCGCCGGCCCGGGCAGGTCCCCCGCCGACAGGCTCCAGACGTCCGCCCCGGAAAAATGCGCTGCGGCGTCTGGGAAGTTGGCGCGATAGGCGGCCCCCTTCACCGGGTCGAAGTCATTGGCGAACAGGCAGGACCATCCCGGCCCCAGCCCCAGCCGCGCCATGCCGCCGCCCGCAAAGAATTCCAGGAAATCCCGACTCATCAGCCCAGCATAGGCGCCCGGCGGGACGGTGGCGACGGGCCGATCAGGGTCCGAAGGTCTGGCGGATCGCGTCAGCCAGGCGGGCCGCGGCGACCTCTTCGGCAATCCCCAGGTCCTGGAACTCGCCCTCGGCGCACGCGTCGGCGAGCCGCTCCAGGGCCAGAAGCTCGGCGGCGAGGCGATCGAAGCTGCGGCTGGAGAGGTGCGGAAGCCGCTCGGTAAGCCGGGCGATCTGGAGACGCCGGCTGTCCGCCCGGGCGGTGCGCAGGGCCGGGTCCGTCAGGGACAGGACCCTCAGGGCGCGGCGGAAGTTCAGCGACGCGCGGTGGCTGGCGATCAGCACCGCCGCCGCCCCTGCGGCGTCCTGCACCCCCTCCAGAAGGTCGAGTTCCGATTCGGCCCAGCGCCGGTAGACCGCCAGGAAGATGGCCGGCTTGTCCCGGAAGTGGCGGTAGAAGGTCTGCGGCGCAAATCCGGCCCGCGCGGCGATCCGGTTGGTGTGGGTGGCGTCGTAGCCCGGATCCTCGAACTCCAGCCGGGCCGCTTCCAGGAGAGCGGCGCGGGTCGCCTCGGGGCGTCGGCGGCGGGTCGGAGGCGGGACCATGCGCCTTCCTCGCCCGGGCGGTTGACCACGTCAAATCAATAGTGATAGTCACATCACATCATGGACGCGTCCGGCCTTCATCCTGTCCAGACCCTCGAAGTCTGCGGCCTTCCCCTCGCCGTCCGGCGCAGCGGGACGGGGCCAGCAGTGGTCTGCCTCCACGCCACCGGGCACGGCGCGCGGGACTTTGATCGGCTGGCCCGGAGACTGGGTGGGGACTTCACCTTCGTCGCCCTGGACTGGCCGGGCCAGGGCGAGAGCCCGAGGGAAGCGGCGCCCGCGAGCGCAGAGCGCTACGCCGCGCTTGCAGGCGAGGTCCTTGAAGCCCTGGACCTCAGGGCCGTCATCCTCCTCGGAAACTCCATCGGCGGCGCGGCGGCCATCCTCTGCGCCGCAAACCGCCCCGACCGGGTCCGCAGTCTCGTCCTGTGCAATTCCGGCGGACTGATCCCGTCGAACCCCTTTATCAGGATGTTCTGCCGTCACATGGCCCGACGGTTCGAGAAGGGGGCTTCAGGGGACGCCGGCTTTCCGGCCTGGTTCGGACGCTACTACCAACAAGTCCTGCCGCGCCCCGAGGCGGCCTGGCGCCGGGAAGAGATCGTCGCTGGCGGCGAGAAAGCCGCCCCGGTCCTCGCCGAAGCCTGGCGCAGCTTCGCCGAACCCGCCGCAGATATCCGGCCCGTACTGAAGGGCCTGCGGATCCCCATTCTCTTCGCCTGGGGCCTGAGGGACCGGATCCTGCCCTGGTTCCTGGTCAGGGGGCTGGCCCGCCGGACCCCGGGGGCGCGGATCGCCCTCTTCGACGCCGGCCACGCGGCCTTCCTCGAGACGCCCGAGGCCTTCGACGCCGCCTTCCTGGACTTCGCCGGCGGCCTCGCCCGCCCGAAGGCCTGAACCGCGACCTCACCCGCACCCCCGCGCCCGGGGCCGGGGCCCTCCGCAGGCCGGGGTCGCCGGCCTTTGCCCGACCCTATTCCCCGGCCGCGTCGAACGCCGTCGCGAGGCCGCGCTCGCGCCAGCTGGAGATATCGGCCTGGCGGGCGGCGATCGCGTTTTCCCACATTCCGAAGGCGTCGGCGCCCATCATTAGGCGGAGCGGCGGAGCCTCGCTGTCGACCACTGCGATCATAAGGGCCGCAGCCTTGGCGGGATCGCCCATCTGCTTGCCGTCACCGCCGTAGAGATAGTCCTCCAGGGGTGCGACGATCGGGCGGTAGATGTCCATCGGATGCGCGGGTCGCATGTTGGCTTCGCCGGCGAACTCGGTGCGGAAGGCGCCCGGCTCGACGATGGTCACGCGTATGCCGAGGGGCGCCCCTTCCTCGCGAAGCGCCTCGCTCCAGCCCTCCAGGGCGAACTTGGACGCGCAGTAGGGGCCGAAGCCCCCCATCGAGACGAGTCCGCCAATGCTGGTGAGGTTGAGGATATGGCCATAGCCCTGCCGGCGCATGGCCGGGAGTACGGCCCGGGCCAGCTCGGCGGCGGCGAAGAAGTTCAGCTCCATCTGCTCGCGCAGCTGTTCGGGCGCGAACTCCTCGACGGCGCCCAGGGAGCCGCGGCCGGCGATGTTGGCGAGCACATCGATCCGGCCAAACCGGGAGAGCCCCTTCGCGACGGCGTTCGCCCGCGCCCCGGGGTCGGTCAGGTCAACCGCGATGGGCAGGACGCGACCCCGGTGTCTGTCCCCAAGCGCGGAGAGCCGGTCGACCCTCCGACCGGCCAGCACCGCCCGCTCGCCGCGCTCGAGTACGGCCCGGGCGAGTTCGAGGCCAAAGCCGGATGTCGCGCCGGTGATGAACCAGGTGCGGGTCGGGTTGTCGCTGTCGGACATGGCGGGCTCCTCGGCCGAAGATGAGGGGCCAGAGATCGGTGATGAGCATTGATCAAACAATGGGCCTGAAATCGGATGGGATATGCGATACGTTTCAGTAATGGATCGCGCCCTGCTGCAACACCTGCCCGTCGTGGTCGCCGTCGCGCGAACGCGCAGCTTTGTCCGCGCCGCCGCCGAACTCGATCTGGGCGCCTCGGCCGTCAGCCATTCGGTGCGCACCGCTGAGATGCATCTCGGCGCGCCTCTGTTTGCACGCACCACACGCAGCGTCGCGCTGACCGAAGCAGGGGAGGTGTTCATCGAGGCCGCACAACGCGCCCTTGACGAGATCGACGCCGCAGCCGAGCGGGTGGCGGCCTGGCAGCGGGACGTGACCGGCGTTCTGCGCCTCAATGTCCCGCGGATCGCCTTCGGCATGGGCCTGACCGCGATCCTCGCCGAGATGGCGCGGCTTCATCCTCGCCTGGTTGTCGAGGTGATCAGCGACGACGCCCTGGTCGATGTCGTCGCGCAGGGATTCGACGCCGGCGTACGGCTCGGAGAGATGATCGCGCGGGATATGGTGGCTGTGCGGATGACCCCACCCTTCCGTGCAATCCTTGTCGCCTCACCGGGCTATCTGGCGGAACGCCCGGCCCCCGAATCCCTGGCCGACCTGGGGGATCACAACTGTATCGGCTTCCGCATGCTGACCTCCGGCGCAACCTATGACTGGGAGTTCAGGGACGGACCCCGGGACGTGGCGACGCCCGTCAATGGCACGGTGCGGGTCTCGGACGCGAGCTATGCCCGCGACCTTGCGCTCGCCGGGATAGGCCTGGCCTACATCTACGAGCCGCTGGTGACAGACGACCTGTCCGCCGGCCGCCTTGTCGAGCTGCTCCCCGACGCTGCGATCCAGGAGCCCGGCCTCTTCCTCTATTTCCCCCGTCGCGCCGCAGAAGCCCGCAAGCTGCGCGCCTTCATCGACATCGTACGCCAGCGCGCCGCGTCCTGGGGCGCCGCCAGAGCGGAGCCTGCGCGCCCTGCACCGGGATCGCCCTCGGCGATTCCCGTCGTCGGGGAGGGTGCGCGACTGTCGAGGTCACGCCCCCCGGGACGGGCGGCGACGACGGGGTGAGGCGCCTACCTCAGCCGCACCGCCGTCCCGGTGGCCGAGACCATCAGCATGCTGCCGGAACCCAGGGTCTCGTAGTCGAGGTCCACACCCACCACGGCGTTGCCGCCCTTTCGGCGGGCCTCGTCGCCCATTTCCTTCAGGGCGATCTCGCGGGCGTCCCGCAGGGCCGACTCATAGGCCTTGGACCGGCCGCCGACGATATCCGTGATCCCGGCCATCAGGTCGCGGAAGATGTTGGCCCCGATGATGGCCTCACCCGTCACCACGCCGAGGGTCTCGGCGATCTCGTGTCCGGCGATCTGGGGCGTGGTCGAGGTCAGCATGGGGGTCTCCGGGGGGTCAACGTGCGGACTCAGATAGTCCCGCCGGGACGAAAGGGAAGATGACGCGGGGTCGCCGGATCGCCGGCCTCTCCAGGGTCGCCGCCCAGGACCGCCACCTGTCCGACTCCAGCCGGCGCCCGCGGCGGCTTGACCGGACCCGGCCTCCGGGGCTCAATCAGGTTCCGGGGCGGCGACGGAGGAGACCTCATGGTCGGACAGGACCGCGCCCCAGGTCGAGGGCGCCCGCTCACCGGACGGCGGATCAGGCCCCTTCTGGCCGCCCTCGCGGGGGGTCTCAGTCTTCTGGGGTCGGCCTGGCCCGGGGGGGCGGCGCCCCCGCCGCCAGCCCGGGCCTCCTATCCGGTCGTGGGAACGTCGCAGGACCGCTGCTACAGCGAGACCGGCGAGGTCATCGCCTGCCCGGCGGCCGGCGCCTTCCTGTCGGGCCAGGACGCCCAGCATCCCGGTCGCAGGCCCGCCTATCGCGACAATGGCGACGGCACGGTCGCCGACCAGGTGACCGGCCTGGTCTGGGCCAAGGCGCCAAGCCCGCCGATGGCCTATGCCGAGCTCGAGGGTTTCGCCCGGGCGAGCCGGCTGGGGGGTCATGACGACTGGCGCGTCCCCACCCTCCGCGAGCTCTTCTCCCTCATCGACTATCGCGGGGGCTACACGGGCGATCCGCGCACGTCCCGGCCCTACATCGCCGCCTCGGTCTTCGACTTCGCCTACGCCGCGGGCTCGGGCCTGGGCGACGCCGCCCACGGCAGAAGGCCCATCGACGTCCAGGAGTGGAGCGCAACCCCCTATGTCGGACGCACCATGGGCCGCGACGAGACGGTCTTCGGCGCCAACTTCGCCGATGGCCGGA
>NZ_JADBZL010000085.1:0-7306 GCF_020402505.1 Phenylobacterium sp.
CGATCACGACAACGCGTCCCTCAAGGACAGCACGCACAAGACGGTCACCGCCGCCCTCGCCCTTTCCGGGGACGTCGATGTCCTCGTGGCCGGCAAGGGCGCCGGCGAGGTGGCCAAGGCCGCCGCCGGCATCGCCGGGGTCCGCAAGGTCCTGCACGCCGAAAGCGACGCCCTGGGCCAGGGTCTGGCCGAGGCCATCGCCAGCCTCGTCACCCCTCTGATGGCAGGCTACGACGCCCTGCTGACCCCCGCCACCTCCCTGGGCAAGAGCTTCTCGCCCCGGGTGGCGGCCAAGCTGGACGTGGCCCAGATCACCGAGGTGGTCGAGGTCGTGGACGGGTCCACCTTCGTGCGCCCGATCTACGCCGGCAACGCCCTGGAGACCGTCCAGTCCTCGGACGCCAAGAAGGTCATCACTGTCCGGTCGACCAACTTCAAAGCCGCCGCCGAGGGTGGGTCCGCCGCCCTCGAGACCGTGGATGCGGGCCCCGGCGCCGGCAAGACCACCTTCGTCGGTCAGCAGATCGTCAAGTCGGCCCGTCCAGAGCTGACCGCCGCCAAGATCGTCGTGTCCGGCGGCCGGGCCATGGGCTCCGCCGAGGAGTTCCAGCGGGTCATCGAGCCCCTGGCCGACAAGCTGGGCGCCGCCGTCGGCGCCAGCCGCGCCGCGGTCGACGCCGGCTACGCCCCGAACGACTACCAGGTCGGCCAGACCGGCAAGGTGGTCGCCCCCGAACTCTACGTGGCCGTCGGCATTTCGGGCGCCATCCAGCACCTGGCCGGCATGAAGGACTCCAAGGTCATCGTGGCCATCAACAAGGACGGCGACGCCCCCATCTTCCAGGTCGCCGACCTGGGCCTGGTGGCGGACTACAAGGCCGCCATCCCCGAACTGATGGACGCCCTGGCCGCCGCCGGGAAGTAAGCCCGGCGCCCATTGCGGAAACCCGGAGGGGGGTGCGGCCGCCGCGCCCCCCTTTTTCCTGCGCGGCGCCCGGACACCTGCTTGCGCTGCGATGCAGCAAAAGGCTTGGCGGCGCCGCAACACGCCTCTAGGGTGCGCGCCTCACGCGGCCGGAGAGCCGCATCTGCGGGGTCACGGACATGGCGGGTATCAGGACGGTCGGCGTCATCGGCGCGGGTCAGATGGGGTCGGGCATCGCCCATGTCGTGGCGCTTGGCGGGTACGATGTCCTGCTGCACGACGTCAGCCCGGATCGCATCGAGGCCAGCCGCAACCTGATCGGCCGCAACCTGACCCGGCAGGTCTCCCGCGAGATCATAACGCCCCAGGACATGGAAGCCGCCCTCGGCCGGATCCTTCCGGCCCCGGAACTGCAGGCGGTCGGGGCCGCCGACCTGGTCATCGAAGCGGCCACCGAGAGCGAGGAGGTCAAGAAGTCGATCTTCCGTGCCCTCGCGCCGCACCTCGCCGACCAGACCCTCCTGGCCTCCAACACCTCGTCCATCTCCATCACTCGCCTGGCGGCGGCCACCGACCGGCCAGAGCGCTTCATCGGCCTGCACTTCATGAACCCGGTGCCCCTGATGAAGCTGGTGGAGATCATCCGCGGCATCGCCACCGACGCCCCGACCTACGAGACCGCCGTCAACTTCGCCCGCTCCCTGGGCAAGACCACCGCCAACGCCGAGGACTTCCCGGCCTTCATCGTCAATCGCGTCCTGGTGCCGATGATCAACGAGGCCATCTACACCCTCTACGAGGGCGTCGGCACGGTGGAGGCCATCGATACGGCCATGAAGCTGGGCGCCAACCATCCGATGGGACCGCTCGAACTGGGCGACTTCATCGGCCTGGACACCGTCCTGTCGATCATGAACGTCCTCTATGAGGGCCTGGCGGACTCCAAGTACCGCCCCTGTCCCCTCCTGACCAAGTACGTCGAGGCCGGCTGGCTCGGCCGCAAGGCCGGGCGCGGCTTCTACGATTACCGCGGCGAGGCGCCCGTCCCGACCCGCTGACCGGGATCGTCCGGCCAGGACAACCGCCGCGCGTTCCTGGCGAAGTCTCTGACAGGACGTGATTTTCCTGTTCGACACCCTGTCATGGTTAACGGATACTGCAGAGTGATTCGGGGACGGGCGGGAACATGCGACGCCTCATTCTGCCGCTGTTGACCGCAAGCTATTTCAGCCTGTCGCTGATCTTTGCGGTCCTGATCTGGCGCAACGGCGGGGGCTGGGGCGCCGGCGTGGCCGGGCTTGCCGGCGGCCTGGGCCTCTGCTTCACCTTCCACGGCCTGATCACCGGCGTTCTGGGCCAGGCCTCCCTGCGCAAGGAGATTGAGACCCTGCGCCACGCCCACCGCCTCCTCGTCGGACAGATCGAGCAGATCGACGCGCGGGTAGCCGAGGTCCTGGAGACCGTCGCCCTAGACGCCCAGCGCCGCTCGGAAGAGCTCTCTACCGAGGTCCAGCTGCTGGAGGACCTGGTCACCCGCATGAGCGAGCGTCTCGATGAACGCCTCGCCGATGGCCCGGGTGGACGGACGGGCGAAGGCTCCCGACCCGGATGGCGCGAACGGCTTCAGACGGTGCGTGAGGCCTTGGTCAGTGGCCGGGTCGACCTCTACCTCCAGCCCGTCGTCAGCCTGCCCCAGCGGCGGACCCTTTTCTACGAGAGCTACACCCGCCTTCGCGACGAGAGCGGTCGTGTCCTCATGCCGGCCGAGTTCCTGACCGTCGCCGAGCCCGAGGGTCTGGTCGGCGCCGTGGACAACCTGCTGCTCTTCCGCTGCGTGCAGATCGTCCGCCGTCTGGCCCAGACCGACAAGAGGGTCGGCATCTTCTGCAATATCTCGATCAGCTCCCTGTCCGACGAGGGATTCTTCCCTCAATTCCTGGAGCTGATGGCCGAGAACCGGGACCTCGCCGGATCGGTCATCTTCGAGATCGGTCAGTCCGCCTATGACAACCGGACCTCCGCCGCCGTGCGCAACATGACCCGGCTGGCCGAGCTGGGCTTCCGCTTCAGCCTCGACAAGGTTCGCCGGCTGGACATGGATTTCCAGGAGCTGGCGCGCAGCGATGTCCGCTTCCTCAAGATCGCCGCCCAGTCCCTGCAGGACGAGATCGTGGAGAGCGGTGAAGGGCCCGTCTTCCGCGCCCTGCCCGACCTGGCCGCCGAGGACTTCGCCACCCTCGCCCGCCGCTATGGCGTCGACATCATCGCCGAGAAGATCGAGAATGAACGTCAGGCCGTCGAGGTCCTCGACCTCGACATCGGCTTCGGGCAGGGCCACCTGTTCGGCGAGCCCCGCGCCATCCGCGGCGCCATCCTGGCCGAGACCGACCCGCCGGCCGACTACCTTCAGGCGCCTCTGCGCCGCCGGGCTGGCGAGCGGACCTGAGAAGCGTCCTTGTGGACCTGTCGGCGGTTGACCGCCGCAGCCGGGGCCGCTACCGCCCCCGTCATGAGCCTTCCCGAGCCGATCCAGGGCCTTGATGAGATCGCCGACCGCTACGACGTGGTCCTTTCAGACGTCTGGGGCGTTATCCACAACGGCCGGGAGAGCTTCGCCCCCGCCTGTCGGGCCCTGGCCGTCTTCGCCGAACGGCGCGGGCCGGTCATCCTGATCTCCAACGCGCCGCGCCCCGCCGCCGATGTGGTCCCCCAGCTGTACGCCCTGGGCGTCTCCCGCACGGCCTGGAGCGCCCTGATCACCTCCGGCGACGCCACCCGCTCCCTGCTGGCCGAGCGGGCGCCGGGTCCGGTCTGGGCCATCGGGCCGGACCGGGATGCGGCCCTCTACGCCGGTCTCGGCCTGGACCTGGCGGGGCCGGAAGACGCCGCCCTCATCTGCGTCACCGGCCCCTACGACGACGAGACCGAAACCGCCGAGGACTACCGCGAGCGCTTCGAGGCCATCCTGCCCCGCCGCCTGCCCCTGCTCTGCGCCAACCCCGACATCGTGGTGCAGAGGGGCGACCGGCTGATCCCCTGCGCCGGCGCCCTGGCCCGGCTCTACGCCGACCTGGGCGGAGAGGTGCGCATGGCCGGCA
This sequence comes from Phenylobacterium sp., assembly GCF_020402505.1. Lineage (GTDB taxonomy): Bacteria > Pseudomonadota > Alphaproteobacteria > Caulobacterales > Caulobacteraceae > Phenylobacterium. The sequence goes on from NZ_JADBZL010000085.1 coordinate 4,024, forward strand.
AGCCGCACGCCCCCATCTACGACCTCTGCATCGCCGAGGCGGAGGCCAGGCTCGGGCGCCCCGTGGACCGCCGGCGCATCCTCTGCATCGGCGACGGAATCCCGACCGATATTCTGGGCGCCAACGCCCAGGACCTGGATGTCCTGTTCGTGGCCGGCGGCATTCATGGGGCCGAGCTTCTGGGCCCGCAGGGTCTCGACATGGAGGCCGCCCGCGACCTCCTGGCCCAGGCCGGAGCCGGCGCCCGATGGGCCAGCGCAGGCCTCGACTGGACGGCGCCCCTTCGCGCCGACGACGGCGCCCGCTAGTCTGCCGGAGTCTGGAGGGAACCGCATGCAGGGACGCTTTTTCGAGGACCTTGTCGTCGGCGACAGCGCAGGCATGACCCGTATCGTCACCGCCGCGGTGATCGAGGCCTTCGCCGAGGTCTCCACCGACTCCAATCCCGTCCACCTCGATGCGGCCTACGCCGAGGGGACGATCTTCAAGGGCCGGATCGCCCACGGCATGCTGTCCGGCGCCTACATCTCGGCGGTCATCGGCATGCAGCTGCCCGGGCCCGGGACCATCTACCTCTCCCAGTCCCTGCGCTTCCGCCGGCCGGTGCGACTGGGCGACGCCGTGGACGTGCGGGTCACGGTGGAGGCCCTGGATCCCCGCCGGGGCGAGGTCACCCTCTCCACGGTCTGCGAGGTCGACGGCAAGCGGGTGGTCGAGGGCGAGGCCGTGGTCCTGGCGCCCCGTCGCGAGGCTGCGGGCTGAATATGCGCATCATCCGGGGCTGGCGGGAGCTGTCGCAGGACGACCGGGGCGCCAGCATCGCCCTGGGCAACTTCGACGGCGTCCACCGCGGGCACCAGGCGGTGATCGGCCTGGCCGCCGCAGCCGCCCGGGACCTCGGCGTCCCCCTCGGCGTCGTGAGCTTCGAGCCCCATCCCCGGCGCATCTTCCAGCCCGACGCCCCCGCCTTCCGCCTGATGAAGCCCGACCAGCTGGCCCGGGCCCTGGACGCGCTCGGCGTGGACTTCCTCTATCTGCTCCCCTTCGACGACGTGATGCGCGAGCTCTCCGACCAGGCCTTCGCCGAGCAGGTCCTGCACGAGGGTCTGGGCGTCCGCCACGTGGCCGTGGGCTTCGACATCTCCTTCGGCAAGGGCCGCTCGGGCAGCCCGGCGACCATGCAGGCCTATGGCGGCGCCCTGGGCTTCGGCGTCTCGGTGGCCGAGGCCATCGGCGACGGCGACAGCGAGGGCAAGTTCTCCTCCACCGACGTGCGCAACGCCCTGCGCGAGGGCCGCCCGGAGCTGGCCGCCGCCATCCTCGGCCGGCCCTTCGCCATCGAGGGCGAGGTCCGCCAGGGCCGTCAGCTGGGCCGCACCCTCGGCTATCCCACCGCCAATGTCGAGCTGGACGACTATGTCGCCCCCCGCTTCGGCGTCTACGCCACCCGCACCCGCCTGGCCGACGGCCGTACCCTGGCCGGCGTCGCCAATATCGGCGTCAACCCCACCGTCGCCGGCGAGATCGCCCCGCGCCTGGAGGTCTGGCTCTTCGACTTCGACGAGGACCTCTACGGCCAGGTGATCGAGACCGACCTCATCGCCTTCCTGCGCCCGGAGGCGAAGTTCGCCTCCCTGGAGGAGATGACCGCCCAGATCGACGACGACGCCTCCATGGCGCGGATGATCCTGTCGGCGGGGTAGGCGGCGCGAGGTCTCAGACCAGCTGGATTTCCACCCGCTTGCCGCAGGCCTTGGCATAGCGGCGGATCGTCTCGAATGTGGGCGAGTGCTTGGGATCGCGCAGCGAGCTCTCCAGGCGCGAAACGGCGCTCTTGGAAGTCCCCATCCGGATCGCAATCTCCTCCTGCGTCAGGCCCGCCTGTTTGCGCGCCTCAAGCAGGGACCGCAGCGCCGCGTACTCATCGGCGCCGGCTTCCCAGGCTTCCTTGAACCCGGGCCGCTGCATCGCCCTTTCCAGGGCCTCCTTTCCGTCGTGACGGACGGGCCTGAAACCCGGATCGCTCATGATTGCACTTCCTTCATCCGCCTGCGAGCCAGCTTGAGGTCCCTGTCGGGCGCCGCCTGGCTCTTCTTCACAATGCTGTGCAGGATCACCAGCTCGCGACCGACCTGCGTGCAATAGAACGCCCGGCCAATCCCTTCAGGCCCCTTGCAGCGAAGCTCGAACAATCCCCCGCTCATCGCCCGCGAGTGGGGCATCCGGAGATCGAGGCCTTCCGCCTCCAGCCATTCCACCAGGCGGAGGAAGTCGGCATAGATGCCGACAGGCCAATCCTCGATCTCCCGCCTCACGCGGTCGTTGTAGTAGAGAACCGTCCACACGGCTGAAAGTTATCATTATTGAGAACTTTTGTCGACTGGCGTCATCGCTCGCCGATGCCCGGAGGCCAGTTCCGCCTCCATCCGGGACATGACCGCCCACATCGACGACGACGCCTCCATGGCGCGGATGATCCTGTCAGCGGGGTGAGGGGGCGGATCGGCAGGAACCCCGCCCTTGCATGTCAGGTCGCGATGACGTTAGAACGTCCGTATGAACTTGACTGTCAAACTCACCAAGGTGGGAAACTCCACCGGCGCCATCTTCCCCAAGGAACTCCTCGCCCGCCTGCGTGTCGGGCCGGGAGATACCCTGTATGTGAGTGAGGCGCCGGACGGAGGCGTCCGCCTGAGCCCCAGCAATCCCGATTTCGAGGCCAAGATGGCCGCCGCCGAGGCGATCATGCGCGAGGATCGCGACATCCTCCGCGTCCTGGCGAAGTGACGGACAGGGGGCCGGACGAGCCCGTCTGGCTGGAGGTCGAAGTCGCACTCGCCATCCATGACCGACAGCTTGCGGAGCATGGCGGGCTTCAGGGCCTGCGCGACGCCGGCGCCCTGGCGGCGGCCCTCGAACGCCCGCGGCACAAGTGGGCGTATGGGCAGACCGACATCGCCGCCCTTGCAGCCGCGTACGCATGGGGCCTGGCCAGGAGCCACCCCTTTGCTGACGGCAATAAGCGCACCGCCTGGGTGCTGGCTCGTCTGTTCCTTGTGATGAACGGCCATCGACTGACCTTCGGGGCATCGGAGGCGATCCGGATCGTTCTGGCCCTGGCGAGCGGAAAGCTGGAGGAAGGCGCCCTCGCAGACTGGATCCGCGCCCGCCTCTCCCCCTCCCCTGCTGACAGCCGCCCCGCCGGTCTGCTATAGGCCCGCCCCATGATCCTGGTCCGGACTCCTGCGCGAATTACCCGCCCGGCGTGACGCCGCCGGACGAC
>NZ_JADBZL010000086.1:0-60821 GCF_020402505.1 Phenylobacterium sp.
GGATCCGGCTGGAGGTCATCCCCGGGACCACCCACTTCCTGCCCATGGAGCGGCCGGACCTGGTCCGGTCGACCCTCCTGGACCTGGTCGGCTAGAGACCCAATCCGGGGATGGCGCGGCTGCGGAATTCCGCCTGGGCGGCTTCCGAGATGTCGACCACCTTGCGGGCGTCGAGGTCGAAGCTGATCACCACGGCTTCGGCGCTGGCCCAGGGCTTTCCTGAGACCGGGTCGACCATCCAGTGAAAGACCCGGCGGGTCCGGGCGTTGCAGTCGGCGAAACCGGAGCGGACCTCCACGTGCTCGCCGGCGAGCGGCCAGCCATGGTGGGCCACCCTGTACTCCAGCACGGCGCCTCCGATGCGCTGGGGCGGATCGCCCGGCGCGGCGTCCGGCCCCGGACGGGTCGGTCCGAACAGGCGGGCCACCCCGTCGGACACCCGGCCAATGAACATCTCCGGGCGCATCCGTCCGAAGACGTCGAGCTCATCGGCGCGGACGGTCCCGAGGCCGATCCGCGTCATGCCCGTCCGCTCGGCGAAGGCCAGGTTCGCCCGGCTCTCGGTGACCGGCGACAGGTTGATGCTGCGCGGGGCGGCGAAGTCCGGGACCTCTGTCATGAGGGCTGCACAGGCGGTGCGGATGCGCTGCGGCCAGGGGAAGGGGCGCAAGTCGGACGCCGTGGCGTGCCCGGCCCGGAGCCGGAAGGTGGCCGCCGGCGTTCCATCCGCGTGGCGCAGGACCAACAGCAGGTCGGCGTCGGTCTCCCCCAGGGCGACCACGCCGCCCGAGGCCCAGAGGCAGGCGCCCGCCCGGGCCTCGCGCAGGAACCGCATGTGCAGGTCGCGGATGACGAGGGTGGCGCCGCCGCTGCGGGCGAAGGCGTCCGGCATGCCCATCAGGCGCGTCAGGCCCGCCAGGGATTCCATCGCCTTGGCCACCCAGAAGCGGACGTTGAGGTGCCCCATCTCGTCGCATTCCCAGGTGTTGACGCCGCCGCTCCACACCTCCACGGTCCTGTCCAAGCGTCTCGCCCCCTTTTGCGCTCCCGCAGCGCCCGCGCCGCGTCCGATTCTCCGGAGGTTACGTCCTGTCGCCCGACCCGGCCAGTTCAGACGCCGCAGCCGCCCTGCGCCCCGGGCCCTGGACGCGCCTGACCCACGCCCTGATCGCCGCCTCGGTCTTCCTGCTGCTGCCCAGCGGTCTGCAGATCTTCAACGCCCACCCCGCCCTGTACACCGGGGAGGTCTCGCGCTTCGATTCCCCCTGGCTGGAGATCGGCGCCCGGGAGAGGGGCGAGGCCATGGAGGGGTACCTGCGGATCGGCGGGCGCGAGTTCGACACGACGGGCGTTCTGGGCTGGTCCGGTCCCCCGGGGGAGGCTGAGAAACGCGCCTTTCCCGCCTGGGCGACTCTGCCGGGCTACCGATCCCTGGCCACGGGCCGGAACTGGCACCTGGCGGCGGCCTGGGGGCTGGGCCTGGGCCTGACCGCCTACCTGGTCGTCGGCTTCGCCGGTGGGCGCCTGCGCCGCAGCCTGGTTCCGACCCGGGCCATGCTGGCGCCGCGGGCGGTGCTGGCCGACCTTGCCGCCCACCTGACCCTGCGCCTGCCGGAGGCGGGCGGCTACAACCTCCTCCAGCGACTGGCCTATCTGAGCGTTGTGGTCCTGGTGCTGCCGGCGATGATCGTCTCGGGGCTGGCCATGTCGCCCGCCGTTCATGCGGCGGCCCCCTGGACGGGAGATATCTTCGGCGGCCGCCAGTCCGCGCGCTCGGCGCATTTCCTGGGCGCCTGCCTCCTCGTCCTCTTCATCGGGGCGCATCTCTTCATGCTGCTGCTCCACAAACCCCTCCGGCGGCTCCGGGGCATGACGCTGGGCGAAAGGGAGACCCGACCATGACCGCTTCGCGCCGCACCTGGCTGAGGGGACTGGCCGCCGCGGGCGCCGCCGCCCTGGTCTCAGCCTGCGACCGGATCGCCGGCGATCCCGCCGTGCGCGCCGGGCTCAGGGGCGCCGAGCGATTGAACCTCGGTCTGCACAGGGTGCTCTTCGACCGGCGGACCCTGGCCCGGGAGTACCCCGACAGCGCCATCTCCCCCGACTTCCGCGCCAACGGCTCCATCGATCCGGCCGATCCCTCCTACCGGGCCCTGGCGGCCGGCGGGTTCGCGGACTACCGCCTTGTCGTGGATGGCCTGGTGGAGCGCCCGCTGTCCCTGGACCTCGCTGCTTTGCGGGCCTTGCCCTCGCGCAGCCAGGTCACCCGCCATGACTGCGTGGAGGGCTGGTCCGCCATCGCCCGGTGGACCGGCGCCCGCCTCGCTCCTGTCCTCGCGCAGGCCGGGCTGAAGCCCGAGGCGCGCTTCCTGGTCTTCCACTGCTTTGACAACCTTGACCCCGAGGCCGGCGAGGACGGGCGCTATTACGAGAGCATCGACCTGGTGGACGCTCTGCACCCCCAGACCCTGCTGGCCTACGAGATGAACGGGGCGCCGCTCAGCGTTGCGCACGGCGCGCCGGTACGCCTGCGGGTCGAGCGCCAGCTGGGCTACAAGCACGCCAAGTACATCCGGCGTATCGAGGCGGTCGCCGACTACAGCCACATCTCAGGCGGCAAGGGCGGCTTCTGGGAGGACCGCGGCTATGAGTGGTACGCGGGGATCTGAATAACCCCCGCGCCCCCGGTGGGCGGATCAGCCCTTCTTCGCGAACAGGTCGGCCCAGCGCCGCTTGCGGCGGGTCTTCCAGGATCCGCGGTGCCAGGCGTCCGAGGCGATCAGCGGGACCACCGTGGTGGCCTCGGCGAAGACCATCTGCTCCCAGGTCACATCCACCTTGCCCCAGGAGCAGGCCTCCTGGAGGGTCGAGGACGAGCAGGCGCCGTCCCGCACGTCCGCCACGGTGATCTGGACCGCGTACTTGTGCATTTCGGCCTCGTGGCCAAGGATCTCGGCGCAGACCACGGTGTCCTGGGCGAAGTTCTTGGGCACCCCGCCGCCGACCATGAAGAGGCCCGTGGTCCCCGCCGCCAGCTTGATGTCGGTCAGCTCGCGGAAGTCGGCGATGGAATCGATGGTCAGGTAGGGCTTGCCCGCCTTCATCCGCTCCACCTGGTGCTTGACCAGGCCGAAGCCGGCCGAGGAGTCGGTGAAGGCCGGACAGAAGATCGGGACGCCCTCGCGGTAGGCGGTCTCGATCAGGGAGTCCGGCTTGCGCGCGTTCCCGGCGGCCAGCCAGCGCCCCATCTCGAGGATGAACTCGCGGCTGGAATAGGGACGGGGCTCCAGCATGTTGGCGATCTCGTAGATCGCCTCGTCGCACTTCTGGAGCTCTTCCTCGTCGATGTAGGTGTCGTAGATCCGGTCGATGTAGAGCGCGCGCAGATCGCGGTCGTCGACGTTCGACTTGGCCTGGTAATGGCGGAAGCCGAGGGCCTCGAAGAAGTCCATGTCGATGATGGAGGCGCCGGTCGAGACGATGGCGTCGATCATCCCGTACTTCACCATGTCCCGGTAGATGTGCATGCAGCCGCCGGCGCTGGTGGAGCCCGCCAGGGTCAGCCAGGTGGAACAGTCGTCGTCCTCGAGGGACATGGACCAGATGTCGGCGGCGCGGGCGGTGTCGCGGCTGGTGAAGCTCATGCCGCGCATGGCGTCGATCACCGGACGGGCGTCGTACTGGTCGATGGCCACATGCTCGACCTTGGCCGACAGCAGCTCTTCCTTGCGGTTGGTCTTGGGGGTCTCAGCGTTCATTCTCTTCAGGTCTCCGGAGAGGTGAGCGCCCGTCGCAAAGGAAAGGGCGCGGCCGGGACGGAGCGACCGACCGCGCCAGTCTTGACGTCTCCCGACTTACTTCCGCCGGCGCTTGCGACCGCGCGCCTTCGAGAACCGGACGACGTTCTGGGTCTCCGACCTCGGAGCCGGAATCGAACGCCGGGCGAGGCCGAACATGGAGGCCGCAGGCGCATCCTCGCAGGCGACGGTCTCGATGGCGCCGAAGCCGTTGAACCGTGTGGCCATGGTCACGCCGTAGGCGCCCAGCATGCCGATCTCGATGAAGTCGCCCTCACCCACGTCCTCGGGCAGCCAGAAAGGACCGGGCATGTGGTCGATGGCGTCGCAGGTCGGGCCATAGAAGCGGAAGGGACGCAGGGCGCCCTCCATCTCGCGGACCTCGCCGCCGGCCGACCGGATCGCCTTGACCGGGAAGGGCCAGCGGGCGTGCGCCGCGTCGAACAGGCCGCCATAGGCGCCGTCGTTCAGGTAGAGGGCGTCGCCCTTGCGCAGCTCCACACAGGTCAGGATGGACGAGGCCTCCGCCACGAGGGCCCGGCCGGGCTCGCACCAGAGCTCGGTGGTCTCGTGCACCATCATGTCGGCGAATCCGCGCTGGATGGCGTCGAAATAGTCGTCGAGCGCCGGCGGAGTCATGCCCGGGTAGATGGACGGGAAGCCGCCGCCCACATCCACCACGTCCGCCAGGACGCCGGCGCGCACCAGGGCGCGGGAGGCCTGGGCCATGGCGGCGCTATAGGCGGTGGGCCGCATGCACTGGCTGCCCACGTGGAAGGAGACGCCCATCAGATCCTGGGTCGCCCGGCGGGCGGCGAGCAACAGGGCCGGGGCCTGGTGCGGGTCGATGCCGAACTTGCCGGCCAGGGAATAGGCCGCTCCGTCCGCCTGGACGGCGAGCCGGACGATCAGGTTCAGGTCCGGCGCGCCTTCGGTGACGGCGAGGATCTTCTCCAGCTCCTCATGGGAGTCGAGGGCGAAGGTCCTCACGCCATGGTCGAAGTAGGCGGCGCGGATCGCCGCCCGGCTCTTGACCGGATGCATGAAGGCGAGCCGGGCGTCGGGCGCATGGGCGCGCACGAGCTCGATCTCGGGAACCGAAGCCACGTCGAATGCGGAGACGCCGTTCCCCGCCAGGGCCTGGATGACCCACGGAGACGGGTTCGCCTTCACCGCATAGAAGACGTCGCCCTTGAAATTGTCCTGGAACCAGTGGGCCGCTAGGGCCGCCGCAGCCGGTCGCGCAATGGCGACGGGATGCTCAGGCGACCGCTCACGGACCAGGTCCAGGGGCGTATGGTACGTCTGCACCTCACGCAACCCCCAACGGATTGTTGAACCCAATCCGGCGTTAGCAGCGCTTTTGAGGACATCGGGTCCGCCGGAGCGGAGCGAATTAGGGCTTCAGGCCCCCCCTGTAAAGTGACAATTCTCCCCGGGGTCGGGGCGTCGTCTGCTGCAGGCTGGACCGGCGCCGCTGCGCCGTGCGAAGAAGCGCCGGAAAAGGGTCGCCGGGCGACCCCTTCGCGGAAACGGGGACAACGCCACTGATGGCCGAGCAAGCGGTTCTGTCGATCCGGAACGTGTCGCGGACCTTCGGGACCCGGCGGGCCCTCGATGACGTCTCCCTCGACGTGCGGCGGGGAGAGATGATCGCCCTGATCGGTCCTTCGGGCTCAGGCAAGTCCACCCTCCTGAGATCGATTTCCGGTCTGCAGGTGATTGATCCGGGCGCCGGGGTGATCGAGGCGTTCGGGGCCCCGGTCCAGTCCTCCGGCAAGTTGTCGTCGCGCGTCCGCGAGGCCCGCATCCGGATCGGGTTCATCTTCCAGCAGTTCAACCTGGTCGGCCGCCTCTCTTTGTTCACCAACGTCGCCCTGGGGTCGCTGGGCCGCATTCTCTTCCTGCGAGGGCTCCTCGGCGCCTGGCCCTCGGAGACCTCCGCTGCGGTGATGGCCGCCCTCGCCCGCGTCGGCGTTGCAGAGTATGCGGCGCAGAGGGCCAACACCCTGTCCGGGGGCCAGCAGCAGCGAGGGGCGATTGCTCGCGCACTCGTGCAGAGGGCGAAGATCATCCTGGCGGACGAGCCCGTCGCCTCTCTGGACCCGGTCTCGGCCCGCAGGGTGATGGAGATTCTGCGCGACCTGAACCGGACGGACGGTCTGACCCTGGTGGTCACCCTGCACCAGGTGGACTACGCCCTGCGCTATTGCGACCGGGTGGTGGCCCTCAAGGCCGGTCGCATCGTCTATGACGGACCCGCCGAAGGCCTGGACAAGGACCGGCTGATCGACATTTACGGCCCTGAATTCGAGGACGTCTTCTGGGAAGGAGCCCCGAAATGACCCCCAAGGCCCCATGGAACCGTCGCAGCCTGCTGACCTTCGCCGGCGCCGCCGCCCTTGCCGGGTGCACACCCAAGGCGACCCCGCCGTCCGACGGCTCCAGCGGCGTCCTGAAGTTTTCCATCGTGGCGCCTGAGAGCGCCTCCAGTCTCGAGACCTTCTGGCGGCCGATCATCGCCGACATGGAGAAGGCCACGGGGTTGAAGATCGAGCCTTACATCGGCGCCAATTACACCGCCCTCGTGGAGGCCATGAGGTTCAAGCAGACCCACTTCGGCTGGTTCACCAACCTCTCTGGGCTCGAGGCCATCCGCCGCGCCGACGGCGAGGTCTTCGCCCGGACCTTCGACCCGGGCGGCGACGACGGCTACAACTCCGTGATCCTGGTCCCGTCCAAGAGCAAGACAACGCTCGAGGACATCCTCCGCTGCGACAAGACGCTGAACTTCGGGATCGGCGACGCCAAGTCGACCTCGGGGACCCTGGCGCCCAAGACCTACCTGTTCTCGCCCAAGGGCATCGACATCCAGACCTGCTTCAAGACCCTGAAGTCGGCCAATCACAACACCAACCTGGTGGGCGTGGCCAACGGCGTCCTGGACGCGGCCACGGGCAACACCACCAGCCTGCGCCTGCAGCGCGAGCGCGACGTCGAGCGCGCGGCCAAGGGCGAGCCCACCCTCGGCGACAAGGTCCGGGTCGTCTGGACATCTCCGCGACTGCCCGAGGACCCCATCGTCTGGCGCAAGGACCTGGACCCGGCCATCAAGGAAAAGCTGCGCCAGTTCTTCCTGACCTACGCCCAGGGCGAGGGTCCGGAGGCGGAACGGCAGAGGGGCCTCCTGGCCAAGATCTCCATCGGCGGCTTCAAGCCTGCCGATGACAATCACCTCCTGCGGGTCCGCGAGATGGAGGCGACCGAGAACCTCCTCCAGGCTGAACGCAGCGGGGATCCCCGCCGTATCGCCGAGGCCCGCAAGGCCCTCGAGGGGGTCAAGGCCGAGGAGGCCGCCCTTCAGGCCCGCACCGGTCAGTCCCAGGACGCGACCTGATTCATGACCCAGGCCGCCGCACCCCTTCTGTCGCCACCCACAAAGCCCTTTGGCCAGCAGGTCTTCGACTTCGTCCTCTGGGGGGGCATCATCCTCCTGCTGATCTCCTCCTTCGGATCGGCGGAGATCGCCAAGTTCCCGTTGCTGTTCTCGAATTCCGAGAACATGCGGCAGTTCGCTTCCGGCTTCGTGAACCCCGATTTCTCTAACTGGCGCGACCTCATCGAGAAGATGTGGCTGACCATCCAGATGGCGATCTGGGGAACGGCGCTGGCCATCCTGTTCGCCGTCCCCATGGGGCTGCTGGGCGCCCGGAACGTTACGCCCGCCTTCATCCAGCTCCCGGTCCGCCGGCTCATGGACCTGATCCGATCGGTCCCCGACCTCGTGATCGGCACCGCCTTCCTCGTCGCCGTGGGCCTGGGCCCCTTCGCCGGGGTCATGGCTTTGGCCCTGAATACCGGGGGGGTGCTTGCCAAGCTGTTCGCCGAGGCGGTGGAGGCCATCGACAAGGGCCCTGTGGAGGGCGTACGGGCCACGGGCGCGGCCCGCCTGCAGGAGATCGTCTGGGGCGTGATCCCCCAAGTCGCGCCGCTGTGGACCTCCTACGCCCTCTACCGGTTCGAATCGAACAGCCGAAGCGCTACCGTGCTGGGCCTGATCGGCGCGGGCGGTATTGGCCAGATCCTCTTCGACAGCATGAACAGCTTCAACTACGCCCTGACCGCCGCGATCTCGATCGTCATCGTTGTCGCTGTCACCCTGATTGACCTTCTGAGCCAGACGATCCGCGCCAGACTGCTCTGAGGCCTGGGCCGTCACGGTCCTGTCATCCAACTGTCACAGTCACCGCCTAGGAGGCGTCACGAAAGCGTCGCATTCCCGCGTCGCCCCGGAGACGCAGATTGACCCCGCATCGCACCCTTCCGCTCGCCGCAGCCTTCGTTCTCGCGGCGGGGCTCCTCCTCCCGGTCACGTCCGCCGCAGCGGCGGAGATCGCCGGCGTCCAGGTCCGTCCGAAGGGCCGGCTGCTGGTGGACTCCGTCAATCAGGTGGTCTCGCCCTCCGGCGCGGCCGACGCACGGATCGACCTTGTCCGCGTCCGGCAGGCCTTCCTGGGACTCGACGCCAAGTTCAACGACCGCCTGACCCTGCGATTCGAAGGCGGCGCCTCGAACAACGACGCCTTCATCTGGGACGAGGTGGCGCTTGAGTACAGGGTTACGCCCAACGTTCTCCTGGCCGCCGGCAACCTCAAGGCGGCGGGCCTTGAGAACCTGACCTCCACCAGGGCGATCTCGTTCCTGGAGCGCGGGCCCTATGGCGACCTCATCACCGACCCCTTCACGAGTTCCATGCAGGTCAGGTTCACCGCGGGCGCCCTGGTGACGACGTTCGCCCTCCAGGGCGACACCTTCAACAACCTGGGCCTCGACTTCGACGGGACCGCCGCCGCCGGGGCTCGTGACCGACGGGCCGCCACCGCCAGGGTCGCAGGCAGCCTCCCGGCGGGAGAGGGCGGTCGGCTTCACCTAGGTGGCTGGGTCCGGGCCCGGGACTTCGGTGACGCGGGGCCCCGGAGCTATTCCGCCCGGCCCGGAACCTCGGTCGGCAAGTCCGGCGACTGGCTGGGCTCGGGGTCCTTTTCCGAGGGCGACTCGACCGTGGCGGTCGAGGCGGCCTGGATGTACGGACCCTTCTGGATCCAGGCCGAGGCGGCGCGTCTCGGCGCCGACCGCAGTCCCCGCGCCGCCGCCGGGAGCGATCCGGTCATCACCGCCGGCTATGTTTTCGCAGGTTGGAATGTCACGGGCGAGGCGCGCGGCTACGACTCCCAAAGGGCCCTGGTCATGGCGCCCAAGGTGCGGAGTCCCCTATCGAAGGGCGGCCTGGGGTCCCTGGACCTGCTCGCCCGATACGACTTCGCCGACCTGACGGATGTGCGCGACTCGGCCGCGACCCCGACAGGCGTCCAGGCCGCCCGGCGGGCGGGCGACTACCGCGGCGCAACGCTCGGCGCCGTCTGGCGGCCCGAGCCGGGCTATCGAGTCGTGCTGAACGTCTCCGAGGCCCGGGTGGACCACGCCCCGCCTCAGGCTGACTTGGAGATCCGCCAGTTCCAGATTCGCGCCCAGTACGAGTTCTGAGCCGTCGCCAAACTGTCACACAACCCGGTTAGACAGCCAGCCTTGTCTTCGCTCACGCGCAGCCCGGCCGTCCTGAAGACCGGGACCTTCCGATCCAGGAGACCCGTCCCATGACCCAACGCTTCCTCCCCGTCGCCACCGCCAGCCTGGTCCTGGCTGCAGGCCTCGGCGCCGCTCCCGCCCACGCCGCCCGCGACTATGTCTGGGCCGCCGGGTCGTCGACGGTGTTTCCCTTCGCGACGCGGGTCTCAGAGCAATTCGCCCGCAAGACAGGGATGAAGGCGCCCAAGATCGAGAGCCTGGGCACCGGAGGCGGCATCAAGCTGTTCTGCTCGGGCGTCGGCGACGGCTTCCCGGATATCGCCACTGCTTCGCGGCAGATGAAGCGCTCGGAGTTCGACGCCTGCGCGGCCAAGGGCGTGAAGGATATCATTGAGCTGAAGATCGGCTTCGACGGCATCGTGGTGGCCCTGGACAAGGACGGTCCGGACTACGCCTTCTCTCCAAGTACGCTCTACCTCGGCCTGGCTTCCAAGGTTCTGCGTTACGGTAAGTATGAGACCAACCCCTACAGGACCTGGTCCGAGGTGGGCTCCGGCCTGCCGCGTAATCGGATCCTGGTGTACGGACCGCCGCCCTCCTCCGGCACCCGGGATGCCTTCGTGGAGCTGGCCATCGAGGCCGGTGCTCTCAGGTATCCGGCCAACAAGGCCCTGAAGGACAAGGACGAGAGGCGCTTCAAGGAGATGGTGCATCCCCTCCGCAAGGACGGCTGGATCGACGCCGGCGAAAACGATAACGCCATCGTCCAGACCCTCACCAAGACCCCCGGGGCCATCGGCGTGTTCGGCTGGTCCTTCCTGGAGGAGAATATGGACAAGGTGAAGGGCGCGCCCGTGAACGGCGTGAAGCCCTCCCTGGCGTCCATCTCGAATGGCTCCTATCCCCTCTCCCGCTCGCTCTTCATCTATGTGAAGAAATCCAATCTGGGCGTCACCAGGGGCCTGCGCGAGTATGTCGCCGAATTCGTGTCCGACGCCGCCACGGGCCGCGGCGGTTACCTGAAAGACCGTGGACTGATCCCGCTCCCTGCCGCGCAGCATGAGGCCAACAAGGCCGCCGTCCGCACCCTGACCCCGATGGGCCGACCCGCAGCCTGACCCGCAGCCGTCCGCCATTGGCGCCTGCGCCGCAGACCTCAGGGTCTGCGGCGCTTTTCTTTGCCGGGTCAGGGCCGGATCAGGCCTCGTCGCGTCGGCGCCGCAGGCGGGTCAGTCGGCGCAGGCGGCGCCAGAACCGGGTCTTCTCGGGTTCTGGCCAGGGCTGCAGGTTGCGGACGAAGTCCTCGGCGCAGGCCTTCCAGGAGAACCCCTCGGCAAAACGCCGGACAGCCGCCCGGTCCAGCTTCAGGGCCTCAAGACAGGCCTCTCTAAGCCCTTCCGTGGCGGTCAGGGCCAGGACGCCGGCTCCGGAGTTCGGGATGATATCGATCGGCCCGGGCGCCGGATAGGCCGCGACCGGGGTCCCTGTCGCCATAGCCTCCAGGATCACCAGGCCGAAGGTGTCGGTCAGGGAGGGAAAGACGAAGACATCGGCGCCGGCGAAATGGGCGGCCAGGTCGTCCCCGAACCGGGCGCCGCGGAAGACGGCGCCGGGATACCGGGCCTCCAGATCCTCCCGCTGGGGCCCGTCGCCCACCACGACCTTGGAGCCTGGCAGGTCGAGGGCCAGGAAGGCCTCGATGTTCTTCTCCACGGCCACCCGGCCGACGGACAGGAAGATGGGACGGGGCAGGCCCTCGTAGACGTCGGGATCGCCGTCCTGCCGGGGTCGGAACTGTTCGGTATCGACACCCCGTGACCAGGCGGTGATGTTCCTGAAGCCGTGCTGCTCCAGCTCGTCGCGCATGGTGGGCGTGGCCACCATCAGCCGGCCAGACGGCTTATGGAACCAACGCATGTAGGCGTAGCCCGCCGAAAGAGGCAGGGGCAGGCGCGCCGAGACGTACTCCGGGAAGCGGGTGTGGTAGCTCGTGGTGAAGGGCAGCTTCCACTCCACGCAGATCCGCCGCGCCGCAAGGCCAATGGGCCCCTCGGTGGCGATATGGATGGCCTCGGGTTCGAAGGCCTTGAACCGCTCGCGCACCGGTTCGTAGGCCCCCACCGCCACCTTGATCTCGGGATAGGTCGGCAGGGGAAAGCCGCGGAACTGCTCCGGTGAGATCACTTCCACCGTGTGGCCCATGGCCTGCATCTCGGCGATGACCCGGGTCAGGGTGCGCACCACCCCGTTGACCTGGGGCTCCCAGGCGTCTGTCGCGATGAGGATCCGCATGGGCCTGCGGCCGTCGATCTCTGTGCGGACGCTCTCCCGGACCCGGCGCATGGAGGGTTTGCGCGGCGGCATCCCTTCGGTCTGGAGACGGGCCCAGAAGGCGCCCATCAGAGCGTCGCGGGTGGGGAAGTGGCGATAGACCGTGCGCTCGCCCACCCCCGCCAGCCTGGCGATCTCTGCGTAGGAGGCCTCATCCAGCCGCCCATCCTCAAGAAGGCGACTTACGGCGTCGAGGATCCGCGCCTCGGTCTGGGCCTTTTGCTGGCCTCTGGACAGGCCTTCAGAAAGTGTCCGGAATGGCGGCATGACAAAATCACTGTCGCCAAATCCGGCGCAAAGTCAAGGATTTGGGATCAGGCGGCGAATTTGGACTCGGGCTCCAGAACAAGCGGGCGTGCGGTGTGGCGCGGCGCCAAGCGCGTCCGGCTCCAGTCGAGGAGCACCAGCTCCCCGTCGTCCCTTTCGGCGACAGCTGTGCAGCTTTCGACCCAGTCGCCGTCATTGATGTAGAGGATGTCGTCGAACCTGCGAATTTCAGCCTTGTGGATGTGACCGCAGATCACGCCGTCGACGCCCCTTCTGCGGGCCTCCTCGACGACCGCCTCCTCGTAGTTCTCGATGAACTGAACGGCGTTCTTGACCTTCAGCTTCAGGTAGGCCGACAGCGACCAGTAACCAAAGCCCATCCGCCGACGAAAGCGGTTGAAGACCGTGTTCATGCTGAGCAGCGAGCGATAGGACCAGTCGCCGACGAAGGCCAGCCAGCGGGCGTGCCGCAGGACGCCGTCGAACTCATCGCCGTGGGTCACCAGGAAGCGCCGGCCATCGGCCGTCTCATGGATGGCGTCGCGGGCTACGAGCACGTCGCCGAAACGGTGGCCGATGAAGTCCCGCGCCGCCTCGTCATGGTTGCCGGGCACGTAGATGACCTTCACCCCCTTGCGCGCCAGGCGGAGGATCTTCTGGACCACGTCGTTGTGGGCCTGGGGCCAGTACCAGCCGTTGCGCAGCTTCCATCCGTCGATGATGTCACCGACCAGGTAGAGGGTGTCGAACTCCGCCGTCCGGATGAAGTCCAGGAGAAGCTCGGCCTGGCATCCCTTCGTGCCCAGGTGGACGTCAGAGATGAAGACGGTCCGGTACCTGTGATCGCTCTGCGACATCGTCAATCGACCCCCGAGTTCGCGGTTTGTGCGCGCTCGCTAAGCTGATTGCGTGTCAATCGGATGACGCTGGCCCCGGGGATTGCCAAGGCGGGAAGGAGGGGACAGAAGCAACTCATGGCTTCCATCGCCTCGACCGCACTGTCCACGCGCGCTGAGCGAACTCGCCGATGCCTGCTCGAAGCGGTGGTCGGCCTGCTGGCTGAGACGGGCTTGGCGTCGGTCACACCCGCGGCCATCGCCGCCCGCGCGGGCCTTGCCCGGACCGCCTACCTCTACCACTTTCCCGATCGTCCGGCCCTTCTGGCGGCCCTTGCGCCGCACCTGGGGGAGGCCATGGCCCGTCTCTTCGACGCCGCCGGCCGCGCCCCGCCGGGGGTCGATGCTTCTGACCACGCCATCGACACCTACTGGACCCTTCTTTTCGAGCCACCCTTCCTCGCCTTCGCCGAACTCCGCTCGGCCGCCCGCACCGATCCGGAGGTGGCCGGCGCCATCGAGGCGCTGCTGGCCGACTTCGATTCCGGACGGCTGGGGGGCCGGTACGGCGCCGTCGCCCAGGCGGGGGAAGATCCCCGCTTCCAGACCAGCCGCGACCTTGGCCGCTTCCTTCTGGAAGGCCTGGCCCGGGGCGGGTTGTCCTACGACGCCGACAACCGCCGCCAGCGGCTCATCGCCGTGGTCAAGCGCGCAGTCCGCGGCTTGAATCGCAAGGGCTCGACCCAGGACCTCTGGCCCGGCTAGTCCCGTCGGCGTTCGGCCTCCGTCCAGGCCTGGATGCGGGCCTCCAGCATGTCCAGCGGCAGGGGTCCCGCCAGCAGGACCGCGTCGTGGAACCTGCGGATGTCAAAGCGGTCTCCCAGGGCCCGCTCCGCCGCCTCGCGCAGGGCGACAATGCGCATCTCGCCGATCTTGTAGGCCAGGGCCTGGCCGGGCCAGGAGACGTAGCGGGCCAGTTCCACCTCGATGTTGAGGGGCGACAGGGCGCTGTTCTGCGCGAAGCAGGTCCGGGCCTGGTCGAGGCTCCAGCTCTTCCAGTGAATGCCAGTGTCCGCCACAAGGCGGCAGGCCCGCCACATCTCATAGGAGAGGCGGCCGAATCTTTCCCAGGGATCGCGGTAGATCCCCATCTCCCCACCGAGCCTTTCCGCATAGAGGGCCCAGCCCTCGGTATAGGCGGTGACGTCGGCGTTGCGCCGGAAGTCGGGGACGCTCTGCGCCTCCTCGGCCAGAGCGATCTGAAGGTGATGGCCCGGGACGGCCTCATGCAGGGTCAGGGCCGGCAGTTCGTAGAGGGGCCGCTGGTCCAGCCGGGAAGTGTTGACCATATAGCCGCCGGCGACCCCCCGGGCGGCGCTGCCGCCGAAGTAGCGGCCGGTGGTGTAGGTCGCCTCGATGTCCGCAGGCACCGGCCTGACGCCATAGGTCAGGCGCGGCAGGGTTGCGAACCAGGCCGGCAGCTCGTCATCGATCCGCTTGGCGATCCGCGAGGCCTTTTCCAGCAGCTCCTCGCGGCTCCGGGCATAGAAGCGCGGGTCGGAGCGCAGCATGGCCAGGAAGGCGGGGAAGTCACCCTTGAAGCCGGTCTCGGCCATCACGCCATCCATCTCGCGCCGGATGCGGGCGACCTCATCGACGCCGATCTGGTGGATCTGGTCAGGGGTAAGTGCGGTGGTCGTGTGGTCAGCGACCAGCCAGCTGTAATACGCCTCGCCGCCGGGCAGGCTCCGGGCCGCCAGACCCGGGCGGGCGGCGGGCAGATAATCGGTCTCCAGGAAGGCGACGAAGCGCGCCCGGGCGGGCCTGACCCGGTCGCGCAGAACATTCCGGGCTTCGTCCAGCAGGGCGTTGCGGTCCGTCCCCGGAAGGTCCGCCGGCAGTCTCCGGAGCGGCGCCAGGAGGGGGTCTTCATCGGGCTTCAGGGCGGCGGCGGCGCGCGCCCGCTCCAGGACCTGGAGGGTCGTCGGACGGGGCTGGGTGAAACCGCTCCGGGCCCCCCGCCGGGCGTTGGCGATGTGCGCGTCATAGTAGGCGGGCAGGGCTTTCAGACGAGCGATCCAGGCCCGGGCGTCCCCGGCCGAGCGCATGGGCAGGCCTCCCGCCACATAGCCAAGGGTCTGGTCGAAGCCGCCGTCCGAGCTGAAGGGCATGCGCGCCTCGTCAAAGTCCAGGCTGGCGAGGCGTCGGGACAGGGTCCAGGCCAGGAAATCCCGGTTGAGGGCGTCCTCCCCGGTCAGCCCGGCGGGCAGGCCTGCAAGCCGGTCTCGGAACCCGGTCAGGGCGGCCCGGCGTCGGGCGTCCGCCGCGGGGCTCGGGTCGGGAAGCCGCGACAGGGCGTCGGCGTCGCCCCGCCGCCCGGCCTCGAAAGGATCGTCACCCAGGGCCCAGGCCTCGTAGTCGGCGACCAGGGCGTCGAGGGCGGGCGAGGCCGCCACCGCGGGCGCTGCCGAAAGGGCCAGGAAGAGAAGGGCCGCACAGCCCAGTCCCCGAAGCCAAACCATGACCTGAGCCTCCCCAGTTCCTGAATCCGGACCTTTCCTACGCCCCTTGCCCGGTTGCGCCAATGCGGGCCATGGTCGGTGTGACAGGGGAGGTGGGACCATGAGCTTCATCACACGGCGTCGCCAGGTCGACCAGCGTCCGGCGGCAGAGGGCGAGCATGAGCTGGCCCCCACCCTGCGCTGGCCCCATCTGGTCGCCCTCGGGGTCGGCGCCATCGTCGGCACCGGCATCTATACCCTGACCGGCGTCGGGGCGGGCCTGGCCGGCCCCGGCGTCATCCTGTCCTTCGCTATCGCCGGGATCGTCTGCACCCTTGCAGCCCTCTGCTACGCCGAGATGGCCACCCTCATGCCCCATGCGGGCAGCGCCTATTCCTATTCCTACGCGGGGATGGGCGAACTGGTCGCCTGGATCATCGGCTGGAGCCTGATCCTGGAGTACACCGTGGTCTGCTCGGCGGTGGCGGTGGGCTGGTCCGGCTACGCCCAGGGCTTCCTGGAGGCTCGCGGGGTCGTCCTGCCGCCCGCCCTGGCCAGCGGCCTCCTGACAGGCGAGGCGGGAGGGCTGGTCAACCTGCCCGCGGTCCTCATCACCCTGGCGGTGGCCGGCGTCCTCCTGATCGGGGTCCGCGAGAGCGCCAACGCCAACATTGTCCTGGTGGTCCTGAAGCTTTCCGCCCTCCTGGCCTTCATCGTCCTGGCCCTGCCGGCCTTCGACGCCGCCCGGTTCAGCCCCTTCCTGCCCTTTGGGTTCGCGGCGCACACGGGCCCTGACGGCGCCCCCCAAGGGGTGATGGCCGCCGCCGCCCTGATCTTCTTCGCCTTCTATGGCTTCGACGCCATCTCCACCGCCGCCGAGGAGGCGAAGGACCCGGGCCGGGACCTGACCCTCGGCATCATCGGGTCCATGGTCGCCTGCGCGGTCATCTACATGGCCGTGGCCGCCGCCGCCCTCGGCGCCTCACCCTGGCAGGCCTTCTCGAAAAGCGACGAGCCCCTGGCCTTCATCCTGAGGTCCGGCGGACACGACCTCGCCGCCACCCTGATCGCCGCCGCGGCGGTCATCGCCCTGCCTACCGTCATCATGGCCTTCATGTTCGGCCAGAGCCGGGTCTTCTTCGCCATGGCCCGGGACGGCCTCCTGCCCCGCGGCCTGGCCAGGGTCAGCCCCCGGGGCGCGCCGGTGCGGGTGACCCTCTTCACCGCAATCCTCGCTTCGGTCATCGCCGGTGCAGCGCCCCTGAAGCTGATCGCCGAACTGGCCAACGCGGGTACCCTGGCGGCCTTCGTCGCCACGGCGGCGTCGATGATGATCCTGCGGCTCGGCCGCCCCGACCTCCCCCGGCCCTTCCGTACGCCGGTCTGGTGGCTGGTCGGCCCCCTTGCGATCGCCGGCTGCCTCTACCTCTTCTGGAGCCTGCCCGCCCTGACCCGCTGGCTCTTCCTCGGCTGGAACCTGGTCGGGCTCGTCGTCTACCTCGCCTGGAGCCGCCGCCACAGCCTGCTGGCGGGGGGTTAGGCCCGGTGTCCGCGGAAGTCTTGGAATGAAGATCCTGATGGTGGATGTCGACGGGGTGCTGATCCGCTCCCCTCCCGGCGGCTGGTCCCGCGACCTGCAGGCCGATCTTGGATTGCCGCAACACGTTCTGGAGACCGAGTTCTTCGATATCCACTGGGCGGAGATTGCGGTCGGCAGGGCGAGCCTGCCCGCCCGCCTCGGCCCGGTTCTCGAACGGTGCGCGCCCCATCTGACCGCCCGCGGTTTGATGGACTACTGGTTCCGGCGCGATGCGGAGGTGGACTCCACCTTCCTCGGCCAGCTTGAGCCGCTCCGGGCGTCCGGCGTCGCCCTCCACCTCGCCACCAACCAGGAGCACGAGCGCGCCGCCTTCCTCTGGAAGACCCTTGGGCTTCAGGACCACTTCGCCGCCATGCACTATTCGGCGGATGTCGGCTGGGCCAAGCCCGATCCGGGCTTCTTCACCACTGTCGTCGCCCGAACGGGCTATGCGCCGGCGGACCTGACCCTGGTGGATGACCGGCCGGAAAATGTCGCCGCCGCGCGCCAGGCCGGGTGGGGCGGCCTGTACTGGGACGGGACCGGGACCCTGGCGGACCTGCTGGCGAAGGGCGGCTAGGCCGGATCGACCCTCTACGCCGCCCGGATGGCGAAGGCCTCAGCCATTGACGTCTTTCGGAAGATAGTGTTCACTCACTTCATGCTCGCCCGGACAAGGCAGACGCTCCATGAGCGCAAGGAAGAACTCGTCATCGCCGCGATCGCGGAATTCGCATCGCGCGGGTTTGATGCGGGCTCCACCCAGGCGATCGCCGCCGCCGCCGGGATTTCACAGCCGTATCTCTTCAAGGTCTGGAAGAGTAAGTCGGCGCTGTTTCTCGCCGCCCTGGACACAGTTTACGACAGGATCATCGGCACCTTTGTCGCGGCGGCGGAAGGCAAACCGGCGTCCGTCGAAACTCTCACCGAAGTCGGCGCCGCCTACGAACGCCTCTCACGCTCCGAGATGCAGATGCTCCTGCAGGGCTTCGCCGCCTGTGACAATCGCGAGGTGCGGGATCTGGTCGAGCGCCGCTGGATGGAGTTGATCGCTGTCCTGGAGCGGATTGCGGGGCAGGGCGGAGACCCTGTTCAGCACTTCCTGGGCGTCGGCCTGCTGATGACGGTCGTCAGGACGGCGGACATGCCCGAAAGCGCCCTCTTGAGCCAAGCCAGTTGATAATTTGACCCATAAAAAAGTGATTACTCACTACCTTAAACCCAGGGAGACCCACAATGCCTCGTCTGTCCCACCGCCTGCTCGGCTACCTCGTCGTCGCGACAGGCTTTCTAGGCCTCGCCTACGGCCTGACCATGCTCTCGGTCCTCGACTATTTCAGCCTGGAGGGCGCCCCATCGTCCGAGGTAGCGGCCTTTCTCAACCAGAACGGCGCCCTCCTCCAGACATCCATGATGGCGGCGCTGGTCGGCTATCTGGTCGCCGTCCCCATGATGCTCATCATCACGGCGGCCACATTCAAGGGTGAAACCCAGCTGGGCTGGCGCCGGGACTTCGCCCTTGGCCTGGTCTGGGCGTCCCTTCCGCTGAGGCCGCTCTGGTGGGCGGCCCTCATCACCTTGACGCCCACCCTTCTCGCCGCCTCGCAGCCCGGCGCCGATCCGGATGCCACCCGGGCGACGTTCACGACCTACCAGATGCTCTACACCCTTTTGAACACGACGACGGAGGACATCGCCGTCAACATTCTGGGCGGGGGATGGTTTGTCCTGGTCGGATCGACCATCGTCTCCTCGCGGCGCCTGCCCGCCGTGCTGGGCTGGATCGGGGTGGGAATCGGCTTCCTGTACCTGGTGTCGTCGGCTGAACTCTTCGGTCTGTCGATGGGGACCAGCGGTAACCTCATCCCCCTGATCGCCGGTGTTGCGGGTCCTTTCTGGCTCGGCGCCGCCGGGCTCCTGGCGGTGCGGAAGGTCACCTGATCACCCCCGGATCGCCGCCCGCGGTCCGGTCAACGTCCCAGGACGTCCACGCACAGGCCCTGCGGTTCCCGCCGCAGGGCGGTACGGACCCCGAAGGCGCGGGAGAGGACGTCGGGGGCGAGGGCGGCCTCCGGAGGGCCGTCGGCCAGCAGGCCCCCGCCGGCCAGCACGAGGACCCGGTCCGCGATCCGGGCCGCGAGGGTCAGGTCGTGCAGGGTCAGAACGACGCCGCAACCGGCCCTCGCCCGCCGCACGAGGGTGTCCGCCGCATCGATCTGGCAGCCGGGGTCGAGGCCCGCGAGGGGCTCGTCCGCCAGCAGCCAGTCGGGCTCTCCGGCCAGCACCCTGGCGATCATCACCCGGGCGCGCTCGCCGCCGGACAGGGTGGAGGCGTCCCGTTCGGCGAGGTCGGCGGCTCCGGCTTCCTCCAGCGCGGCGTCGATGATCCGGGCGTCCGCAGCCGACAGGCCCCGGGCGCCGATGTGCGGGGTCCGGCCAAGGCCGACGAGGATGCGCACCTCCAGGGGCCAGGCGATCTCTGGCGCCTGGGGCAGGAAGCCGATCCGCCGGGCCCGGGCCTTGGGAGGCAGGGTGGAGAGGTCCTGGCCATCGAGGCGGACCGCGCCCTCGGCGGGCGGCAGGAGGCCGCAGAGGCCGGCCAGGAGGGTCGACTTGCCCGCGCCATTGGGCCCGACCAGGGCTGTGACCTCGCCCGCGCGAACCGACAGGTCGAGCCCGGCGAGGATTTCCCGCCGGCCGCGCTTCAGGGTCAGGCCACGGGCTTCCAGCACGCCGCTCACGCCATCCTCCGGCGCAGGGACAGGAGCAGGAAGAGGAAGAAGGGACCGCCCAGGCAGGCCATGGCCACGCCCAGGCGGACCTCCGCCGCCGAGGGCGCCAGCCGCACCGCCAGGTCCCCGGCGAGCACGATCGCCGCCCCGCCGAGGGCCGAGGGCCAGAGCAGTCCCGAGGGACGGGCGCCGACCAGGGGGCGGAGGAGGTGCGGGGTGACCAGGCCCGCAAAGCCGATGACGCCGGCCACCGCCACCCCGGCTCCTACGGCCAGGGCGGTCCCGGCCGCCAGCAGGGCGCGGGTGCGGGCGAGGTCGATCCCCAGGCTCGCCGCCCCGGACTCGCCCAGGGTCAGGGCGTCCAGGGCCCGGCCGGTGAGGACCAGCAGGCCGAGTCCGACCAGAATGAAGGGGCCGGCGAACGCGACATCCTCGAGGCTCCGGTCGGCGAGGGAGCCCATCAGCCAGTCGATGATCCCGTTCACCGCCCAGGGGGTGGGGGCGAGGGAGAGGGCAAGGGCCACGCCGGCGCCCGCGATGGTGTTCAGAACCACCCCGGCCAGCAGGAAGACGGTCATGGAGCCGGCCCCTCCCGACAGGGCGAGCAGCAGGCCCACCCCCGCCAGCGCCCCGGCCATGGCGGCGAGGGGCTGGAGCAGGGGGAAGGCGAAGGGCAGCCAGAGGGTCAAAACGGCCCCCAGGGCAGCGCAGGCCGAGACGCCCAGCACGCCGGGATCGGCCAGGGGGTTGCGGGTGAAGCCCTGCAGGGCGGCGCCGGAAAGGCCCAGCCCCGCCCCGATCAGCAGGGCCAACAGCGTCCGCGGCAGGCGCAGTTGGACGAGCACCGCCCAGAGGGGATCCTCCGGGTGCGCCAGCATGTCGGCCAGGGGCAGTGACGTCCGTCCAAGGATCAGGCTGGCGGCGGCCAGGACGAGGACCAGTCCTGCGAGGCCGGCGATGACGATGCGGCGCCGGGTCATGGCCGCCGCTCCAGGGCCTGGTCGCGGATGGCCGCCAGCCGCCGCGCCGCCTCGATGAGGGAGGGCCCGCCACAGAAGAGGAGGCGCTCGGGGATCTCCGCCGCCAGGGTCCGGCCGCCCAGCCGGTCAAGGGCGGCGTGTCGGGTCAGGCGGTCCGGGCGATCAGCCCCGCTCCCGCCCGAGGCGCGCACCAGGACTTCCGGCGGGGAGGCGATCAGCACCTCCAGCGGCGCCGGGGTCCAGCCGGACAGGCCCAGCCGGGTCGCGGCGTTGACGATCCCCAGTCGCCGAAGCAGATCATCGGGCAGGGAGCCCGGACCTGCGGCCAGGCCTCCTGACAGGAGCACCAGCATCTCCGGGCGCCGGCGACCGGGCGTGGCGGCGGCGGAGAGGGCCCCCTCGATCCGGGCGCAGAGGGCTTCCCCCCGGCTGGGCCGTCCGACCCGGGCCGCCAGGGTGCGTACTTGCGCCAGGCTCTCGGCCACCGTCGCCGGGGCGCCGAAGGCGGCGACCTCGACGCCGAGGCCCTGCAGGGCCCGCCGGGTGGCGGCGGCGGTATGGGTGCTGGCCAGAACCAGGTCCGGACGCAGCAGCAGGACTTCCTCTGCGGTTTCGCCGGTCACCGGCAGGGTGGCGGCGACCTCGGCTATGGTGGAGGCCTGAGGGTCCCGGGACAGGCGGCTGATCCCGGTGATCTGGCGACGGTCGGCCAGATGGACTAGCAGGGCGTCCAGGCAAGGGTTCAGCGAGACGATTCGCCGTGGGCCGGCCGGCGCCGCGCCCAGACCCGCCGCCGTCGCGAGCCCTACACCGGCGATCCTCCGGCTGATCCCTTCGCGGACGCCCCTCTCCATGGTCAGAACCGCGCCCGCAGACCGAAGGTCGCCACCCGGCCCGGCGCTCCGTATCCCCGCACGGTCTCCGGAGCCCTGTCCGTCGCATCATCAACCCGTCCGTACACAGAGATCCTGTCCTCCAGGGGAAGTTCAACGCGGAGCCCCAGGGTGAGGTACGACTTCAGCGGCGGTCCCCCCCAAAGGTCGCTCAGGCTCTCCCCGGCATAGCGGAGGCCCAGCCCCAGGCGCAGATCGCCCGGAAGGGTCCGGCTGACATCCAGCGACGCCATGTCCCTCGGCCTGCGCGGCAGGTCCTGGTCGGCGGCGCCGGCCTGTCCCTCCAGCCGGGCCCGGGTGCGGGTGTAGCTGGCGTCGACATCGAATCCGGCCATCCGTCCCGCCGCCGTCGCCTCAAGACCCAGGGCCGTCGTCCGGTCCAGGTTGGCATAGTAGCCGAAGCGGCCGCCCGTGCAGTTCGGGTCTCCTCCGCCCGTGCAGACGGCGAAGTTGACCTGGTCTTCCGTCCGCCGGCCGAACAGGGTCAGGGACAGGCGGACCTCGCCGGCCTTCTGCTCCACGCCCAGGTCCCAGGCGACGGCGGTCTCAGGCTTCAGGGCGGCGTTCCCGTATTCGCTGTAGAGTTGGTAGAGGCTGGGCGCGCGGAAGCCCTGTCCCAGACTGGCCCGGACGAGGGTCCCGCCGCCGTTTGGCCGCCAGGCCAGGGCCGCCTGGCCGGAGCCGTGGTCGTCGAAGGCGTCATGCCGGTCGAGGCGGGCCGCCAGGGTCAGGGTCAGGTCGTCGGCGGGCCGCCCCAGGGCCTGGATCCAGGCCGAGTCCACCCCGGTCGAGCGCGCCAGGGGCTGCGGCTGCGGGTTCCACGCCGACGGCGAGGCGATCCGCATGCGGCTGCGCTCGCCCTCGGCGCCGAAGGTCAGGCGCCAGTCCGGGGTCAGCTGCGCCTCGCCCTGGTACTCCAGCCGGCTCACCCGCCCCTCGGCCCGGAAGGTCAGGTCGGTCACCGCCTGGTCGGGATCGTAGGTCCGTCGCCGGGTGTCGGTGAGGGCCAGGCCCAGGCGGTTCTTCACCCGCCCGCCGGCAAGGGGGAAGGTCACGCCGGCATAGCCCAGGGCCTCGCGCGTGCGGCCGCGCTCGCGGGTGTCGGCGAAGATGAAGGCGGGGGCGGGAAAGCCGTCGAAGGCGTTGCGGGCGTCGGACCAGACCGCCCGCAGGTCCAGCCGGACATCGGGCGCGAGGTCGGCCGTCAGCCGCCCGCTGGCGGCGGTCCGGCGGTAGCCGTCCCGCTCGGTCCCGGTCCGGGCCGCCGAGACCCCGTCGGTGGCGAAGGCGTCCGCCGCCAGCCGCCAGGCCAGGGCGCCGCTTCCCCCGCCGATCCCGCCGCGCAGATAGGAGGTCCCGAGGCCGCCGGCTTCCGCGGCGCCTTCGGCGGAAAAGGCCCCCGGCGACGGAAGGCGGGTCTCGAGGCTGACCACTCCGCCAATGGCCTGCCCGCCCCAGACGGCCGACTGGACCCCACGCAGGACCTCGATCCGCGAGATGTCGCCCACCAGGAGGTTGGCGGCGTCGTAGGCCCCGCCGATCACGGAGGGATCGTTCAGACGCACGCCGTCGATGACGAAGAGGGTCTGCTCGGCCTCGGCGCCCCGGATCCGGACCGCCGTCACCCCGCCGGGGCCCCCATTGCGGGTGACCCCCACGCCGGGGGTCGTCGCCAGCAGGTCGGAGACCACCAGGGCCTGGCGGTCGCGGATCACTTCCCCCGGGATGACGGTGACGCTTCGGCCGCTCTCCGCAGCGGCCACCGGCGTGCGGTTGGCCACCACCACCAGCGGTTCGACGGCGGTTCCTGGCGGCGTGACGGCCAGGGCTGTCGCCCCGGCCAGAATGGCAAGACTCATGGCGCCCTCCTTCGAGCGACAGGCGACCGCCGGGGCGGCCGCAACAGGCGTTTCCGGCCCGCGGGCGCGGACCGGTCCAGTCTGTCGTCGGTCGGGAGAGACCCCGCCCTCCAGGCGCACCCCGGCCCGTCGGATGACGACGGCGTCAGGCAGGTCTCCTGGCTCGCGGGTCATTGTCCCTTGCGCGTCGCCTTCCCGGCCCGGTTCCCGAGGGTTCCCGGCCAGTGGCCTCGTGACGCGCGGACTCGCCGCTTACAGTTGCGGGGGCAGCCCGGGCCTTGCACCCGAGTTCCCTTTTCATCTCCCTCTCGGGAGAACCTGACGCAGGGCGAGGCCTAGCCCCTGCCCCGGCGCGGGTCAACGTCGACCCGGCAAAAGGGGTTGCGCGGGACGCCCGCCGTGCGCCATCAACCTGCAGCCATCCTTCCGGAGCCCCCACATGACATTTCGCGCGCCCCTGCAGAGCCTCGACCTGGCCCTCGCCGCCGCCGGGCTGCCGGACCTGATCGCCGCCGGCTATCCCGACCTGGACCTGGAGACGGTCTCCGCCGTCCTCGACTCCGCCGCCGCCTTCACCGAGGCCGAGCTCGCGCCACTGAACCGCGAGGGCGACCGGATCGGCGCCCGGTTCGAGAACGGCGTGGTCACGGGCGCCCCAGGCTTCGCCGAGGCTTACCAGGCCTTCGCCGCCCAGGGATGGAACAGCCTGTCAGCGGATCCGGAGTTCGGCGGCCAGGGCCTGCCCAAGGCCCTGGAGCTGGCGGTGTTCGAGATGGTCCACGCCGCCAACATGGCCTTCGGCCTCTGCCCCATGCTGACCCAGGGCGCCATCGAGGCCCTGACCCTGCATGGCACCGAGCGCCAGAAGCGCCTGGTCCTTCCCAAGCTCGTCTCGGGCGAGTGGACCGGCACCATGAACCTGACCGAACCCCAGGCGGGCACCGACCTGGCCGGCGTGACCGCCCGGGCCGAGCCGGACGGCCAGGGCGGCTACCGGATCACTGGCCAGAAGATCTACATCACCTGGGGCGACCACGATGCGGCGGAGAACATCTGCCACCTGGTGCTGGCCCGCCTGCCCGACGCCCCTCCCGGGGTGAAGGGGATCAGCCTCTTCCTGGCCCCCAAGCGCCTGATCGACGCCGAGGGCCGCCTGGGCGCCGCCAACGCCCTTCGCCCGGCCTCCATCGAGCACAAACTCGGCATTCACGGCTCGCCCACCTGCGTCATGCTGTTCGAGGGCGCCCGCGCCGAGCTGGTGGGAGAGGCGAATAACGGCCTGGCCCACATGTTCGTCATGATGAACGCCGCCCGCCTGCAGGTGGGGGTGCAGGGGGTGGCCATCGCCGAGCGCGCCCTGCAGCAGGCCCTGGCCTACGCCCAGGACCGGGTCCAGGGCCGGCCCGCCCTCGGCGGGGAATCGATCTTCGGCCATCCCGACGTCCGCCGCAGCCTGGCCCTGATGCGCGCCAAGGTGGAGGCTGCCCGGGCCATCTGCCTGCTGACCGGCGTCCTGGCCGACCAGGCCCGCCTCGCCCCCGACCCCGCCGCCCGGGACCTGGCCCGCGGCCGGCAGGAACTGCTCACCCCCATCGCCAAGGCCTGGTCCACCGACATCGGCGTCGAGGTCGCCTCCATGGGCGTGCAGGTGCACGGCGGCATGGGCTTCATCGAGGAGACCGGCGCGGCCCAGCACTACCGCGACGCCCGCATCGCGCCGATCTACGAAGGCACCAACGGCGTCCAGGCCGTCGACCTGGCGGGCCGCAAGTTGTCCATGATGGACGGCGCCCTGATGCCGGGCCTGTGCGCCGAGATGGCCGCCGCCGCCGCCGCCCTTGGTCGGGAAGCCGGGCTCGAGGGGGTCGGACGCCGTCTGGAGACCGGGGTCGCCGCCCTCTCCGCCGCCACGACCTGGATGCAGCAGAACCGCGGCCCCGACGCCCTGGCCGGCGCCACCGCCTTCCTACGCCTGTCCGGTGACGTCATCGGCGGCTGGATGCTGGCGCGACAGGCCGTGCTGGCCCGCAGCCAGGCGCCCGCCCTCGCCGAGTCCCGCGCCGCCCTCGCCCGGATCTTCGCAGACCAGGTCCTGGCCCAGGCGTCTGGGGTGGCCGAGGGCGTCATGGCCGGCGGAGGGGACCTCGCCTTGCTGGATGCCGACGTCCTCGCGGGCTGAGGACCTACAGCCTCAGGGGCGCGGCGTAGCCGGTCAGCTCCAGATAGCCTGACCCGCCGGGGACGCGGACCGCGCCTTCCCAGTAGACCGGCCCGCCGGAGGGGCGGCTGTCCAGTTCCTGGTCGTCGAACAGGGGGGTGAGGACCCACCGCCGCTCGCCGGCCGGGGTCATGAGGCGAACGGTGGGCGCCACGGGATAGACCGCTCCGGTCCTCGGCGACGTCCAGGTCCGGCCCCCTTCAAAGGCGACGGCCCCGTTTGGCGCCGTCCAGAGCCGTCCGTCTGCGGTCCGGAGGGAGCCGCCGGTCCAGAGGGACTTTCCCCGGGCGTCCCGCACCCTGAAGGCGGTCAGGGCGGCGCCGTCGTCCAGGTTGATCCCGGTCCAGTCCCAGCCGACGGCCGCCGGGTCCAGCAGGGTGGAGGACCATTCCCGGTCCAGCCAGGCCTGGCCCCGGACCGGGCGCCAGCGCCCCTCCCGCTCGAGCCGCCCGGACACCTGCAGGTGGGGAAGAGTGTAGTACCAGCTGGCCTGTTCCGGCCTCGGCCCCTTGCGGCTGAATCCCCCTTCGCCCTGCAGCAGAATCGGCTGGGTCGGGGTGAGGACGAGGTCCAGCTGGAAACCCTCCCCGCCCGCAAGGGCGCGCATCGCGCCGGATCGCTCCCGGGCCAGGCGCCAGTCGTCGAGGACGAGGTCCATGTCGCGCTCAGACGCCTCCGCGAGGCCGAAGCCCTGACGGGCGATCCGCTGGCCGTGCAGCAGCCGGCCGACCCGGGGGTCGGAGATGGCCGCGTGAGCGAAGAGAACCTGTCGCGGGGCGAACCGGCTGGGATTGCCTTCGCCCAGGCCCGTCCGTGTCCGGAAGAAGGTAATCTGAAAGCCGAGGGGGCCTGCAGCGGATTCCAGCCAGCCGGTCACGTACCACCACTCGGTGCGGAAGTCGGGATGGGCGCCGTGGTCCCGGGGAAATACCAGCGGTCGGCCGGGGACCACGGGGGCGAAGGCGGGCGCCGCGGTGGCGACGCCCGAGGGCAGGGTTGCGCCGGTCAAGGCGACCACGAGGCTCCTGCGCGTCAGCCGATCCATCTCACCAGTCCTCCCGGACCGCGCGGACCGCATCCGCCGACAGGGCGCTGCGTCCGGCCAGCAGGGCCGTAAGGGACGAGGCCAGGGTCAGAGCGAGGGCAAGGCCGCCGAGCAGGCCCAGGGGCCATCGGGTGTCCATCGTCCAGTTGAAGGACTGGGGATTGACCACCTGGATCAGCACCTGGCCCATGGCCGCTCCGAGGGCGAGGCCCGCCACCGCGCCCACGGCGCCCAGAAAGGCGCCCTCGAGAGCCAGCATGGCGAGAATCTGGCCCCGGCTGGCGCCCACGTGCCGAAGCATGCCGAACTCCCGCCGTCGGGCCAGGGTCTGGGCCGAGACTGTCGCGGCCACCCCCGCCACGCCCACCAGTATGGCCACCGCCTCCAGGGCGTAAGTGACCGCAAAGCTGCGGTCGAAAATACGCAGGGCGGCCCGGCGGATCTCGCCGGCGGGCGCTGCCTCGGTCTGGGCGGCCAGGTCCGGCGGCAGGGCGGCGCGCACCCCCTGCAGGACCTCTGGCAGGCGGGCGCCGGGGGCGAGGGTCAGCCCCGCCTCGTTGGCGCCGGCGTCCCCTGTGAGGCGCACATAGTCCCGCCGGTCCATCGCCAGGGCCCCGAACTGGCGGCCATAGTCCCGCCAGACGCCGGCGACGCGCACAGGCGTGCGGCCTCCGGCGAGGGGCAGGTCGAGGGTGTCGCCGGGCGCAAGGTCGTAGAGCCGCGAGAGGGGCTCGGAGACCCAGACCGGGGTTTCCCCGGGCGCCGCCGGGACGGGTCCCCGCCGCCAGGGCAGGTCGGGGGCGGCGGCTCCGCCTGGAACCGGGACCGCCAGCAGAACCACCGACGGCCGGTCGGCAGCGAGACGCAGGGTCAGGGACCGCCGGGCCTCCAGGCCTCCGACCCCGGGCAAGGCGGCGAGGCGGGCCTGCAACCCCGTATCCAGGCCCGAGGTCTCGGCCTCGGCCACCCTGAGATAGATGTCGGCGGGCAGGATCGCGCCCAGCCAGTCGTCCACCGATCCCCGGAAGCTCGCCACCATCAGGCCCATGGCCGCCATCAACCCAGCGCTGGCCACCAGGCCGCACAGCGCAACGGCGGCCTGGTCCGGGGCGCCCGCCAACCGGGCGGCGGCCAGCCGCACCGGGACCGGGGCCTCCATCCTCGCCAAGGGGGCGATCAGCAGCCGGGCCAGCCAGGGCATGGCGGCCACCCCGGCGGCCAGAATGAGGGCGATGGAGAGGTAGCCGAACAGGGGCAGGCCGGCGACCGGCGGGGCGAAGGCGAAGGCCAGGCCCACCAGGCCGAGCGCCAGGGCCGGGAGAAGGGCGGGGCGCCGTCGGGGGTCTCCGGACTGGCCGGCGGATTTCAGCGCCAGGGCGGGGGCGGCCCGGGCCGCTTCCAGGGCGGGGAAGAGGCTGCCGGCCAGCGCGACGACGAGGCCGAGGCCAGCGTGGATCGCCGCCCAGCCGGGAGAAATGTCGAGGGTCGGGCGGCTGCCGCTGAAGTATCCGCCGCCAAGGTCGCCGCCGAGAAGGCCCAGCACGCTCCAGGCCAGCCCCGCGCCGGCGAGGAGCCCGATCGCCGCTCCGACAAGACCCAGGACTGCGCCTTCAGCGAGGACCTGCAGGAAGAGGCCCGTCCGGGGTAGGCCCAGCACTCGCAGGAGGGCGAAGGCGGCTCGGCGGCGGGCGATGGACAGGGACTGGGCTGAGAAGACCAGGAACCCTCCGGTCAGGAGGGCCACCATGGCCAGCATGCCAAGATTGACGCGATAGGCGCGGGACAGGTCCGCGGTCCGGCGGCTCTCCGCCTCGGGGGTGCTGAGCCGGGCGTCGGCGGGCAGGCGGGCGGTGATGTCCCGCGCCACGGCCTCTGGCCGGGCTCCCGGAGCAAGGGCGATGTCCAGGCGGGTCAACCGGCCGAGGCGGTTGAACCTCTGCTGAACGGCGGCGATGTCGGCCACGGCGATCCGCCGGCCCGCCTCCACGGACGGCAGGCCTCCCGCAACCGGCAGAATGATCCGTTCCCCCCCCGCGAGGACGGTGAAGGCCCCGTCTGCGGTCGGTCTCAGGGCGGGAGAGAGCCAGACGGCGTCCTCGGCGGCGAGGGGGCCGCCGGCGGCGAAGCCGGCCCCCGAC
Source organism: Phenylobacterium sp. (assembly GCF_020402505.1). GTDB lineage: Bacteria > Pseudomonadota > Alphaproteobacteria > Caulobacterales > Caulobacteraceae > Phenylobacterium. The sequence continues at coordinate 28,763 of NZ_JADBZL010000086.1, forward strand.
CCGGCCGCCAGGGCCGGTGTCACCCGCGCCGCGCGAAGCGGATCGACCCCAATCACGGTCAGACTGCGGCCGTCAGCGGTGCGCGCGGGGACCTCGACGACGGGGCTGACGGCCGCCAGGCCGGGCAGCCGGGCCACGATGGGAAAGAGGGATTCGTCGAAGCCGGCGGCGCTGACCGCCTCGATCCTCAGGTCCGCCGCACCGCTGACGCTGCGCACGGCGGCGTCGAATTCCACCAGAGCGGACCGGTTGACAAGGTGGACGGCGAATCCGAGGGCCACACCCACAGCGATGGCGAGAACCGCCACCAGGGTGCGGACCGGATGGGCGCGCCATTCCCCGCGGACCATCCAGCCCAGCAGGGTCCCGGAGAGGGGCGGGTCAGCCGCCATGCCGGTCCGTCAGGCCATTACGGCCGAGGACCAGGATGCGGTCCGCAGCCTCCGCCGCCCGGGCCGAATGGGTCACCAGGAGCACGGCCGCCCCCCGCGAGCGGGCGGCGTCGAGCAAGAGGCCAAGACTGCGGTCGGCAGTCTCGGGGTCGAGGTTGCCGGTGGGTTCATCGGCGAGGATCAGGGCCGGCCCGTGCACCAGAGCGCGGGCGATGGCGCAGCGCTGGAGCTCGCCGCCTGAAAGCTGGGCCGGGAAGTCAGCCTCCCGCCCGACCAGGCCCACGGCGGCCAGGAGCTCGGCCGCCCGCGTCAGGGCCGGCTCCCCCGGCACTCCCGCCAGCACCAGGGGCAGGGCCGTGTTCTGGGCCAGGGTGAGGTGCGGCAGGATATGGAAGGCTTGGAAGACGAAGCCCAGACGGTCTCGCCTAAGGCGGGTGCGACCGGCCTCATCCAATGCTGAAAGAGCCTGTCCGGCGATCTCGATCTCGCCTCGGTCCGCTGAATCGAGGCCGGCGGCGAGGTTGAGCAGGGTTGACTTCCCTGCGCCAGACTCCCCGGTGACGGCGACCACCTCACCGGCGCGCAGGTCCAGGTCCAGCCCCTCGAACAGCAACCGGCCCCCCGGCACCGTCTTGGCGAGGCCCCGGATGCGAAGGGGAGGCGGCGGCGAGGGTTCTGACATGGCGTCTATCTAGGGCCGAGGCGCCCCGGGGGGAATACGCCGTCTTGAACGCCTTCGGGGTGCGAAACGGGCCCGGCCGGTGTAAGGGGCGGGGCGAGGAGATCTGCATGCGCCTGGCACGCTTTTCCCGGACCCGCCTCGCCTATCCGAACGCCGCCGGGTTCCAGGGTCCGGCAAGCCATGCATCCCACCTGGAGGAGCATCTCGAATGAGCCGCGTACTCGGGGTCCTTGGCGGCATGGGGCCCGCCGCCACTCTCGATTTTCTGGGCAAGCTGCAGGCCCTGACCCCCGTCGAGCGGGATGAGGACCACATCCGGGTGATTGTCGATATCAATCCCCAGGTTCCGGACCGCAATGATCCCTTCGCCCGACCAGGGCCGGTCCTGGCCGAAATGGCGGGCGGGCTGCAGGGCGCCGGGGCCCAGGTCCTGGCCATCGCCTGCGATACGGCCCACGTTCACGCCGACCTGATAAGCCGCGCGTCGGGACTGCCCCTGGTCGACATGATCGAGACCGCGTCCCGGGCCGCCCGCGATACGGGCGCGCGGCGCGCCGGCGTTCTGGGCGCCAGGGACGCCGTGCGCCTCTACCATGAGTACATCGCCGCTCAGGGCATGGGGCTTGTAACCCTGCCCAGGGACGACCAGGCGCGGTTCATGGACCTTGTCGGACGGATCAAGACAGGCGACGTGGGCGCCGCCGTACGCGAGGGGATGCGCCAGCTGGCCGACGTTTTGGTCCGCGAAGGCGCCGAAGCGGTGATCGCCGGCTGCGCGGAGGTTTCACGGGTCCTCGACCCGGGCGACGTTCGCGCGCCCCTCATCGATGCCGGCGAGGAGCTGGCCCGCCGATGCGTCTCGGTCTGCCTCGGGCTTGAGCCCTTGCCCCAGGGCCGCTGAGGCCCGGTCTCAGGGCTTCAGCTTCTTGGGCAGGGCGGCGGCCTGTTCGGGGGTTAGCCGCTCGATCGACTTGATGATGCACCGGCGCGTTATCGGCCCGCCAACCCCAAGGTTGAGGTCCAGGGGCTTGCAGACCTGGCTGGAGGCGCCGAGGGGCTCCAGGATAAGCGGGTCGGAGTTGGTCACCCCCGCCAGGCACGACCCACTGAAGGTGAACTTGTACACCTCCTTACGGCGCACCGAGTAATAGAGGGTGTCAGGGCTGGCGATCCTGTGCCCGCCCAGGTCGCTGAGCCGGAAGCAGGGGGGATTGGCGGGACGCGGCGACTCCGCCTTGCTGGGGGGCGTGGCCTGGGCGGCGAGGCTTGATGCGGCGAGAAGGACCGCGGAAATGGCGGCGGCTCGGATAATCATTTCAGGTCACACTCCTGTGGCGTGATCGGCCATCCCCAGCCCCTGACAAAATCACCCGGCGCCCCTCACCTCGTCAAGAGACGGCGTGGCGAGCTCGACGAAGGTCAAGGCTGGCGGCGCCCCGGCTGTGCAGGGTAATGAAACACCATGACCGTCCATGTGCCCCCCGAAAGCCTTCCAGTCTGGCGACTGGACGACCTCTACGCCGGCCGGGAGGATCCACGCCTCGACGCCGACTTCGACGCCGCTGTCGCCGCCAATTCCGCTCTGCTGGAACTGAAGGGCCGGCTCGTTTCCGCCCGGGCTGACGCCGCAGAGCTAGGCGACCTTCTGGATCGGGGAGTTCGGCTCTATGAAGACGCGACCAACGCCCTCAGGCGGGTGGGCTCCTACGCCGGCCTCGCCGCCTCCACCGCCCGGAGCGACCCCGACTGGACCCGCTTCGAGGCCGATGTCCGCACCCGGTCGGCCGCCATTGGCGCCGAGAGCTTGTTCTTCACCCTCGAGATCAACGAACTTGAGGACGCCGAGCTCGAGGCCGCCCTGGCCGCCCATCCCGCCGCTGCGCGCTGGCGGCCCTGGCTGCGCCGGGTCCGTGCCTTCCGGCCGCACGAACTGGCCCCGGACCTGGAGCGCATGCTGGTGGACCGGAGCCCGGCTGTCGCCAACTGGACCCGCCTGCACGATGAGACCCTGGCCCGCCTCAAGGTGCGCGCCGGCGCCGCCCGTCTCACCCTTCCGGAAGCCCTCAACGCCTTGTCTGATCCCAACCCAGCCCGACGGCGGCAGGTGGCGGGGGGCCTGTCCACGGCTCTGGGCGAGGCGGCGCCCACCCTCGCTCTGGTGCTGAATACGCTCGCCTTTGAGAAGCAGGTGGAGGACCGCTGGCGGCGATATCCGGACCCTGCGGCGCCTCGGCACCTGGACAACGAGGTGGATCCCGAGGCTGTCCACGCCCTGGAGACGGCCGTTTCGGCAGGTTACGAGCGCGTCAGCCACCGGTACTACCGGTTGAAGGCGAAGGTGATGGGCCGGACCGCTCTGGATCATTGGGACCGTAACGCCCCCCTGGAGACCGGCGCACCCCGGCTCTGGTCCTGGGCCGAGGCCCGGGAGATCGTCGAGGCCAGTTTCCGCGACCTGGCCCCGAAGTTTGCCGACAGCGCACGGGACCTGTTCGAGCAGCCCTGGATCGACGCGCGCCCTCGCCCGGGCAAGCAGTCCGGCGCCTATTCTCATTCGGTTATCGCCCCCCACCACCCCTACGTCTTCATGAACTATATGGGCGAGCGCCGGGATGTTCTGACCCTCGCGCACGAACTGGGCCACGCCGTCCACCAGCGCCTCTGCGCGCCCCTCGGAACCCTGCTGGCGGCGACGCCTCTGACCCTGGCGGAAACGGCCTCCATCTTCGGCGAGAGCCTCGTCTTCGAACGGCTGCTGGCCGAGGCCGGGCCGAAGGAGAAGCTGGGCCTTCTGGCCGGCCAGATCGAGGACGGACTCAACACCGTTGTCCGGCAGATGGCCTTCCATCGTTTTGAAACCCGGTTTCACGCCACCCGACGGGACGGCGAGCTGTCTGCCGAGGCCATCGGCGGGCTCTGGCTGGAGGTGATGGGCGAAAGTCTCGGCCCGGCGGTCCGACTGAACGCCGGCTACGAGCACTACTGGGCCTATATCAGCCACTTTGTGCACGCGCCGTTCTACGTCTACGCCTACGCCTTCGGCGATCTTCTGGTCCGGGCCCTGGTGGAGAAGCGGCGAGAGGACCCGAAGGGCTTCGCGCCCCTGTACGAGGACCTGCTCGCCTCTGGCGGCGCGCGGACCTGCGTGGAGGCCCTGGCCCGCTTCGGCCTGGACCCTCGCGAGACCGCCTTCTGGGCTTCAGGCGTGCGCCAGCTGGAGCGCCGTGTCGACGCCTTCGAGGCCCTGGTCGGCTGAAAGACCCCTCGTCTACCGGCGCCGGTAGGCCGGAGGCAGGGGGCCGCCGAGGTCCTTGTAGCGATCCCTCAGTTCGGTCTGGCGGGTGGTCAGGTCCTGGGCCTCGCCGCGGATGTAGACCGCCTTTGGGGTGGAGAGCGGCTCGAAGGGGTCGCCGGACCAGATGACGAAGTCGGCGTCCTTGCCGGCCTCCAGGCTGCCCGTGCGATCACTGACGCCGAACATCCGCGCCGGATTGATGGTCACCGCCGCCAGCGCCGCGTCCCAGGGCAGGCCCCAGGCCACGGCGGTCCCGGCGCCGTATCGGGTTTCCCGAGCGCGGTGGGCGGCGCCCTCGGGTGCGGTGAAGGCCAGGGTGACGCCGGCGGCGTTCAGACGCGCAGCGTTCTCGAGAGTGGCGCCCAGAATCTCGAAGCTGTCGGGTCGGTTGGTGATGGGGTTGAGAATGACCGGAACGCCGGCGCGGGCGATCTCTGCGGCCACCATCCAGCCTTCCTCGGCGCCCTCGAGAATCAGTCTCAGTTTCTCCTCCCGGGCGAGTTTGAGGACAGAGCGGATGTCTGCAGCTCTGTGCACACGGGCGATCAGGGGCGTGCGACCCTGGACCAGGGGAACAAGGGCCTGGAGGTCGGCCTTGGACAGGCCCAGTTCCCGGTAGCTTCCGGTCTCCCAGGCGCTGCGGTTTGCGGCGAAGGCCCGGACATCGGACAGGACCGCCTTGAGGGCCGCGATCTGGGCGCCGCGCGCGCCCCCGGCCGCCTGGGCGCCCGCCTTGCCGAAGGCGACGACCACGCCGACCCCGCCGCGGACCACCATATCTCCTGCGCCGTTCAGGCGGATCACCGCGCCCTGGCCGGCGAACAGAGTGTTGGGCCGGAGCTCGTGGCCGCCGCCTGCCGTCAGCCGCCCGCCCGAAACTTCGCCGTCATGCTCGTGGGCGCCGAATCCGCCGCCCGCCGGCTGGGGCAGAACAACGGCGCTGGTCAAGCCGCCCGTCCGGGCGATGGGAATGAGGGTCGAAGCCGGATCCAGGCCCTCCCGGATATCAAAGGCGGCGCTGATCTGCGGGTTGTTGACCGAGAGGTCATCGCCCAGGGCGCCAATTTCGACGGCGCCCAGGAGGCTGCCCGTCGCAAACAGTCCGGGGGTGATCACCGACCCGGCGGCGTCGATGACACGGGCGCCAGCTGGTGGTGCGCCCAGGCCGACCGAGACGATCCGTCCGTCACGGATCACGAGGACTCCCGATTCCAGCCTGCCCGCCGGACCGGCGGTGAGGATCCGGGCTCCGGTGATGGCGAGGGTTTCCGACGCTGATGCGGGCGCTGCGGCGGCCGACGTCGGCAGTGACGGAAAGAGAGGGGCCAGGACAGCGGCCAGAATGACCAGACGACGGCGCATCAGCGAACTCCCTCTCCCGGTTGGCCCAGATCGAAGTCCGACCGGGGCTGGTATCGGGGATCCCGGCGATCCCAGGTCAGGGCGCCATCGATGAAGACCTTCTCGGTACGGGCGTAGATCGAGAACGGATTCTGGTCCCAGATCACAATATCCGCCCGCTTCCCGGCTTCGAGAGTGCCGGTCTGGTCCAGTATGCCTATGGCCTTGGCCGGATTGGCGGTGATCCAGGCCATGGCCTCCGCTTCGCTGATCTGCATGCCGGCGGCGCGGCCGGCGGCCAGGGCCATGGCCGCCTCCTGGTTGAGCCTCTGGATGAGATCGGCGTCGTCCGACTTAATGACTGCGCACGCCCCGGCCGCCTGGAGGAGCGGGACATTGGCCTCGACGGAATCATAGGCCTCCAGCTTGAAGCCCCACCACCCGGCCCAGGTCGCGGTGCAGATTCCATTAGCCGCGAGCATGTCTGCGATCTTGTAAGCCTCGACGGCGTGGTGGAAACTGGCGATGCGGTAGCCGAACTCCTTCGCAACATCGATCATGATCGCCATCTCGTCGGCCCGGTAGCAGTGGTTCTGCACCAGAATCTCGCCTCGCAGCACGCCCGATAGGGTATCGAGCCCCAGGTCGCGAGCCGGAGGGTCGACCTTTTCGCCACGTCCGACCTGGGCCCGGTAGTCATCCCATTTGCGGGTGTATTCCGCCGCCTCGATCCAGGCGGCGCGGTAGCCAGCGACATTGCCCATCCGCGTGGAGGGAGCCTGCCCCTTGGAACCGTAGACGCGCTTTGGATTCTCACCGCACGCCATCTTGAGGGTATAGGGCGCGCCGGGGAACTTCATTCCCTGGACGGTCCGGGACGGCACATTGCGGAGTGTGACGCCGCGACCTCCGATCAGATTGGCGGAGCCGGGCAGGACCTGGACTGTGGTCACGCCGCCGATCCGGGCGGTGTTGAATCCCGGATCCTGCGGCCAGACGGAATGCTCGGCCCAGACCTGCGGCGTCGTGGGGCTGGTCATTTCATTCCCGTCGGAATGGGCCTCCTCTGCAGGCGAAGCGTACACCCCGAGGTGCGAGTGGGAGTCGATCAACCCCGGCGAGACCCATTTGCCGCGAGCGTCCACCACCTGAAAGCCCTGCGGCGGCTCCAGGCCTTCGCCAATCGCCGCGATCCGCCCCGACCGGATCACGATGGTCGCATTGTTCAGGGCCTTGCCTGTTCCAGTGTAGGCTTGGGCGCCGACAATGGCGAAGTCACTGGCTGGCAGCGGCTGGTAGGTTGAGGGGAAGGGGTCCGGCCGCAAGCCCGGGTCCAGACCTGCAGGAAGAGGCTTCGCGGCGGCGGCGTTCTTGCCTGTCTTGGGGGCGGCGCCCGACGTCGAGGCGCAGGCCGTCAGGCTCAGCGCGACCAGACCCACCGCCAGTATTCCTGATCTCAGCATGCCCAACATCCCCTGGGGAAATCTCCAGTCTCATTTCAACCACGCACCGTCGGCTCCGCCAAGCCGGAAGGCGCTTGCCATTTTCCCGTGGTCCTTTAGTCAGCCGGTCGCTATGTCCGATGACCTGACCGAAGGCCAGACAGCCGTCGTGCCCGAGGGGTTCGTGATCAACCTCTGGCAGCGGGGTTTTGGCCGCACAGTGGGACCGTTCTACTCGTCCAGAGATCCGCAGACCAACATCGAGGTCATGGCCTTCCGGGTCGAGGAGCACCACGCCAACGGCATGAACAACTGCCACGGCGGCATGCTGATGAGCTTCGCAGACATGGCCTGGGGACGGGTCATCTCCAATCAGCGGGAGGTCGGCTGGGTCACCATCCGGCTGGTGACCGACTTCATCGGTCCGGGCCTGATGGGCGACTGGGTCGAGGGAACCAGCGAAATCATCGCCGAGGACGGCGACATCTTCACGGTGGCGGGCAGGGTTTGGTCTGGAGACCGCATCCTCATGACCGGCACGGGGGTCTACAAGGGGATCCGGTCGATCCGCCGCAAGGCGGGCTACCGGGAGGCGCAGGAGTAGGACATGGCCATCGATCCGGCGATCAAGGAGGGCGCGCCCGTCGGCTACTACGACGATCGTCCGATCCATACCGAGCCCGGCGCCCTGCCGCCGGAGGTCCAGGCGCCCCTGGCGCCCTTCCGCGGCCGGGAACCCGACTCCCCGGAGTGGTTCCGCAACGCCCTCGCCCAGGCGCCTGAGCGCAGCCACGTGGCGTCCCTCGGCGCCCGGATCGAGATGCTGGTCTGGGGCGAGCGGGGCAAGCCCGGCCTGCTGCTGGTGCATGGCAACTCGGCCCATGCCGACTGGTGGAGCTTTATCGCCCCCTTCCTGGCCCAGGACTTCCGGGTGGCCTCCATGTCCCTCGCCGGCATGGGCGACTCCGACTGGCGCGAAACCTACGCCTTCCAGGACTTCGCCACCGACGCCGAGGCCGTCGCCCAGGCCGCGGGTCTTTATGACGCCGGCAAGCCGATCTACATCGGCCATTCCTTTGGCGGCTCCCAGGTCTTCTTCGCGGCCGCCAGCCATCCGGACCGCATGCGCGCCGCCATCCTGGTCGATACCGGCTTCGGCGGCCCGCCCCCGGACTCGCCCGAGGGCAAGCGTATGGCCGAACGGATGGCTGAGCAGGCCCGGAACATCCCCACCGGGGACCGGGCCCAGCGGGTCTACGCCACCCTCGAGGAGGCGCTTTCCCGCTTCCGGCTGATGCCGCCCCAGGCCGCCGGCAACCTCTTCATCGCCGACTACATCGCCCGGCGGTCGCTGAAGATCGTCAAGGCACCGGACGGCAAGGAGGGCTGGAGCTGGCGCTTCGATCCCAACATGTGGGCCAAGCTGGACCGCACGGTGATGAGCGGCATGATGGGGGATGGCCCCCCCAAGGTGTCCGTCCCCCTCGTCCACATCTATGGCGACCGCTCGGCCATCATCAGCCGCAGGAAGGAGGGCGGGCCTTCTCCCCTGCCGCCCCACACCCTGGAGATCGCCATCCCGGACTCGGCCCACCACATCATGATCGATCAGCCCCTGGCCCTGATCTCGGCTCTCCGGGGCCTGCTGGCGGTCTGGCCAGGGGACGCCGCCGCCCGGTGACCTGCGCGCCGGGCTTGAGCGGCGCGGCGCGAGCGTGTAACCCCTGCTTCGACCCTGGGTCCGAACGAGAGAGTCCCGAATGGCTTCCGAATATCACCGCGGCGAGATGGACATCAGCGAGCAGACCGCCACCTACGCCGTCTTCATGGCCCTCACCAAGTGGGGCTCTCTGGCGATCACCGCCGCGCTTGTCCTCTTCACGCTTTGGTTCTGCACCCCGGCAGGATTCATTCCCGGCGCCATCTCAGCCGTGGTCGTGACGGTGATCGGCATCCTCGTCCTCCGCGACAAGCCCGGCGCGGGCCACTAGACTTGGACGAGCGGTCCGCCACCTGGCGGGCATGCAATGGGAGGGCCGGTCCAAACCATGGCCGTGATCGCCGTCATCCGTGAGTCCCACCCGGGCGAGACCCGGGTCGCCGCGACGCCGGAGACCGTCCGTAAGCTGATCGCCGCGGGCTTCCAGGTCTCCGTCCAGGCTGGAGCTGGTCTTGCGGCGTCCTGTCTTGATGCCGACTACGCGGCTGCAGGGGCGCGGATCTGCGCCTCCGCCGCCGAGGCGGTGTCCGGCGCCGATATCCTGTTCGGGATCCGCGGTCCTTCCGCCGAGGCCCTGGGCGCCCTCAAGGCGGGCGCCATTGTGGCCGCCTCTCTGAACCCCCACCAGGACCGTGCAGGCCTTGAGGCCCTCGCCGCCCGCGGGGCCGAGGCCTACGCCCTGGAGTTCATTCCCCGCATCACGCGGGCCCAGGTGATGGACGTCTTGTCCTCCCAGGCCAACCTGGCGGGCTATCGGGCCGTCATTGAAGCCTCAGCCGCATACGGCCGCGCCCTGCCGATGATGATGACCGCCGCCGGCACCATCGCTGCGGCCAAGGTCTTCGTGATGGGGGTCGGCGTCGCTGGGCTCCAGGCCATCGCCACGGCCCGCCGCCTGGGCGCGGTGGTCACCGCCACCGACGTGCGGCCGGCCACCAAGGAGCAGGTGGAGTCCCTCGGCGCCAAGTTCATCGCCGTCGAGGACGAGGAGTTCCGCAACGCCCAGACCGCCGGCGGCTACGCCAAGGAGATGAGCGCGGAGTACCAGGCCAAGCAGGCCGAGCTCATCTCGGGCCACATCGGCAAGCAGGACATCGTGATCACCACGGCCCTGATCCCCGGCCGACCTGCGCCGCGGCTGGTGACGGCCGCCCAGGTCGCCGCCATGAAGGCCGGCTCGGTCATCGTCGACCTGGCGGTGGAGCAGGGCGGCAATGTCGAGGGCGCAAAGGTCGGCGAGACCGTGGAGACCGCCAACGGGGTGAAGATCCTGGGCCTGGCCAACCTTCCCGGCCGCATCGCCGCGGACGCCTCCGCTCTCTACGCCCGTAACCTCCTGGCCTTCTCGGGCCTGCTCCTCGACAAGGAGGGCGCCCTTGCGCCCGACCGCGAGGACGAGATTCTCAAGGCCGCCCTGGTCGTCAGCGGCGGAAAGATCGTGCACCCGGCTCTCGCCGGGTCCTGACGGAGACGCCCATGGACGTTGATCCCACAGTCTTCCGGCTGGCCATCTTCGTCCTGGCCATCTTTGTCGGCTACTATGTTGTCTGGAGCGTCACCCCGGCCCTGCACACGCCCCTGATGGCGGTGACCAACGCCGTCTCGTCCGTGATCATCGTCGGCGCCCTCCTGGCGGCTGCGGCCCAGGCGGCGCCGGGCGCCGGCGCCGGCGCCGTGATGATTTCCAAGGGGGCGGGCGCCCTTGCGGCGGCCCTCGCCGCCGTCAACATCTTCGGCGGCTTCCTGGTCACCCAGCGGATGCTGGCCATGTACAAGAAGAAGGAACCGGCCAGGAAGGAGGGCGCGAAGTGAGCGCCAACCTCGCCGCCATCCTCTATCTCGCCTCCGGGGTCCTCTTCATCCTCGCCCTGCGCGGGCTCTCCAGCCCGGTGACCAGCCAGGCGGGCAACCGCAATGGCATGATCGGCATGGCTCTGGCGGTGGGCGTGACCCTCGTCACCCTGTTCAGCCAGGGTAAGCTCGACGGCCTCACCGTAGGACTGATCCTCGCGGGCGTCGGCGTCGGGGGCGTGATCGGCGCCGTGATCGCGCGCCGGGTGGCCATGACCTCCATGCCCCAGCTCGTGGCGGCCTTTCACAGCCTGGTCGGCATGGCCGCCTGCCTCGTGGCGGTGGCCGCCATCTACACCCCAGGGGCCTACGGGATCGGCGCTCCCGGCGCCATCCACGCGATCTCCCTGGTGGAGCTGTCCTTGGGCCTCGCCATCGGCGCGGTGACCTTCACAGGATCAGTCATCGCCTTCGCCAAGCTGAACGGCAACATGTCGGGCGCGCCCATTCTCCTGCCCGCCCGTCACCTCCTGAACATCGTGATCGGCCTGGCCCTGGTGGGCCTGATCGGCGTCCTGGTCGTCAGCGGCGGCTCGGCCCTCTGGGCCTTCTGGGCCATCTTTGCTCTGGCCCTGATCCTCGGGATCACCCTCATCATCCCCATCGGCGGCGCGGACATGCCCGTCGTGGTGTCGATGCTGAACAGCTATTCCGGCTGGGCGGCTGCGGCCCTGGGTTTCACCCTCGAGAACGTCACCCTGATCATCACCGGCGCCCTCGTCGGCTCGTCCGGCGCCATCCTGTCCTACATCATGTGCAAGGCGATGAACCGCAGCTTCGTCTCGGTCATCCTCGGCGGCTTCGGCGCGGACGACAGCGCCACGGCGGCCGGTGGGCGCATCGAGACCCGGCCCGTCAAGCAGGGTTCGGCGGACGATGCGGCCTTCATCATGAAGAACGCCTCCAAGGTGATCATCGTCCCCGGTTACGGCATGGCCGTCAGCCAGGCCCAGCACGCCCTTCGCGAGATGGCCGACAAGCTGAAGGAGGAGGGCGTCGACGTGAAGTACGCCATCCATCCCGTCGCCGGCCGCATGCCCGGGCACATGAACGTCCTGCTGGCGGAGGCCAACGTGCCCTATGACGAGGTGTTCGAGCTCGAGGACATCAACGCAGAGTTCCCCACCGCCGACGTGGCCTTTGTCATCGGGGCCAATGACGTGACGAACCCCGCCGCCAAGACCGACCCGTCCAGCGCCATCTACGGCATGCCCATCCTCGACGTGGAGAAGGCCCGCACGGTCCTCTTCGTGAAGCGCGGGATGAGCTCGGGCTATGCCGGTGTGGAGAACGAGCTGTTCTTCCGCGACAACACCATGATGCTCTTTGGCGACGCCAAGAAGATGGTTGAGGGTATCCTCAAGTCCCTTTGATCTCCTGGACTCCAGACCTGATCTGCGACTTGCCGGACAGGCCCGGCGGGTACATGCTCTCCCGAATAACCAGGGAGGCAAGCCATGCGCATTTCTATCAGCGGGCTGTTGCTCGCTTCGGTTCTCCTGATTTCAGCCTGTTCCGGACCGCAGGAACCCGCCGCCCCGGCGGTCTTCTCGATTCCCCTCGAAGCCAACTCCAACGGTGTTCTGGAGGCCCGGTCCGCACGGGTCCTGGTGGGGTCGGGGGAGAAGACCTATACGGCCCAGGTGGCCCTGACCCCCAGCTGGTGGGTGACGGGAGATGGCGTCAAGATCGTCTGGTTCGCTGGCAAGAGCCAGACCAAGCGGTTCTTCCAGATCAGCAACGAGTCGCCCGGCGAATCGGCCAGGCCCGACATTCTGAAGGCGCCCGAAGAGGCGGTCCGGGAAGTAAAGGTCTCCTTCGATGGGGCCCCGCCCATGTCCGTGCGCCCCGAGGCCACCCGTGCTGTGTTCCAGCCGCCGCCGGGCGCCAAGGCCGTGACCTCGGTAGAAATCGCTTTCGGGCCCGCCAGTTCGCCGGTCACCTACACCTGGAAGTAGCCCGCCGAAGGGCGACGAGGACCCTGTCATGACTGTGGGCGCCATGTCGGGTCCCTCCCGGGGCGAGTGGGTGGACATAGGCGGCCGCCGCCTGCGAGTGGTCCGGGCCGGGCCGTCGGAAGGCGGCCCCCTTGTCGTGATGGAGTGCGGGGCCTTCGGTTGCGCCGCTGACTGGCACAGGGTCCAGGAGGCGCTTGCGGGCCTCGGCATCCGCAGTCTGGCCTACGACCGGGCCGGCCTGGGCCTGTCCGATCCGGGCCCTGATCCCCGGGATGGACGCGCCATCGCCGATGACCTCGAGGCGATGCTGGGGCGCCTGGAGGACCCTGCGCCGTTGGTCCTCGCCGGCCACTCCATGGCCGGACTCTTCCTGAGAGTCCTCGCGCCACGGGTTCGGGACCGGCTGGTCGGGCTGGTCCTCGTGGACGCCGTCACACCCGAGGCCGTGGACCATCCCGCCGCCGCCCGGATGATCGACGGTTTTCGTCGCGCCATGTTCCTTCTCGACAGGGTCGCCGACCTCGGCGTCATGCAGACCTGGTCACTGGTGGCTGGCGACCGGATCGGCCTGCCGCCGGAGATCTCCCGCGAGAAGCGCCGGATCTACGCCTCGGGCTCCCACGCCCGGGCCTCCGCCCGGGAGGTGCAGCAGTGGCTTGAGACCGCCGCTCAGGGACGCATCGAAGGTCCCTTTGATCCGGACCTGCCTGTCGCTGTGGTGACCGCCGGGGCCGTACCCCTCCCCGGGGATCTCCAGGCGATCCAGAATGCGCCCGCCCTGGCCTCCCGGGCGGGTCATGTGGACCGGGTCGAGGGCGCTCGACATGCCAGCCTGCTGGGGCCCCGTTACGCCTCCAGGGTTGTCCGGGGGATTACGCATGTCCTCGAGGTCAGCCTGAGCTCTCAAGGCTGAGTGCCGCCGCGGTCGCTTCGTCCGTCGCCACGCCGCAGGCGGCGAGCAGCCGACTCCGCGCCAGGGGACGGACCTCGACGCCGGAATCCGGCGTCCCGGCCAGGTGAAACAGCCTCCCAGTCTCGACCCCCGGCAGGCCGCCGCGCAGGGCCGGCGGGACTGACGACAGCGCGGCCCTGTCCGCCGTCGACAGCCTTGAAAGTCTGCCTTCCAGGGGCCTGATCCGGGCAGGGGAGGTCGTCTCGATCCGGAAACGTCCGTCGAAGATCCCGTCCCCACCCGCCGGCAACCAGAGGTCCTCGACGCCTTGTCGCCGCATCTCCCCCGCCGTCCGGCCGAAGGTCACGTCGCCGGCATCTGAAAGGACGAGGGCGCCGGCCAGGGTGGCGCGAACCGCCTCCGGTCCGGCCAGGCGCTCGACCAGCCTGTCCAGCGCCCCGCCCCGGGGCGGGCGCACGCCTCCGGCCGCTGAGAGGCAGGCGGCGGCCACGAACCGCCGAGCGGCCGCTGGATCCGCTTCCCGCAGGGCCTGACGGGCGATCTGTAGGCCGAAGGGACGGGCCACGACCTGCAGGGCCAGATCCGCCAAAGGAGGCGGGTCGGTCCCCGGGGCGCAGGCCTCCGGGTCGGCGCCACCAGGCTGCGCCAGGGCGGCCCGCGCCCGGCTGCGGGCGAACCGGAGATTGGTGTTGGCCGGATCCTCGATCCAGGTTTCGCCCCGGGCGCGGAGCCACTCCCGCAGGGCCTCCCGGCGAATCCCCAGCAGGGGACGCAGCAGGAAGACGTCCAGCCCTTCCGGCCAGGCGGGCGACGGCGCCCACTCCCGCGGGGAAGGGGTGGTGGACCCGGCGGCCCGCATGACCCCGGCCTCGGCGATGTCATCGAGGGTGTGACCCAGCAGAATGATCCGGGCCCCGGCCTCCCGGGCGGCCTGCGCGAGCAGTCTATGCCGGGCCGCCCGCGCCGCTGCCGGCAGGCCGCCGGAGGGCCTGGGGTCGGTCCAGGTTAGACCCCGGAAGCGGGCGCCGATCCGGTCCGCGGCCCTGGCGCAGGCCTGGGTCCAGGCGCGGCTGTCCGGGTTGAGTCCGTGGTCGACGGTCAGGATCAGCAGGGCTCGCGAATGTTGCCGGGCCCATTGCGCCGCCATCAGGGTCAGGGCCAGGGAGTCCCCGCCGCCTGACAGGGCGACGGCGAGGGGCGACCGGGCGCCAGCGTCCAGGCGGGCGTCCAGCCGCGCCTTCACCTCAGCCTCGATCGGCAGGCTCAGGCTCCGCACCGGGCCTGGAGGCCGACCGCCGCGGCGCGCTTGCGGGCGCCCTCGGAGGCATTGGGATAGCGCGCACCAAGCTCAGCCAGGGCCTGGCAGGACTCCGCCGTCTTCCCCAGGCGCGCCAGGCTGCGGGCCAGTTCGACGACCGCGTCCGGTCCCCACCAGGTCGCCGGCCATCCCTTGAGGGCGGCGATGTAGTCCGCCGCTGCATCCGGCCAGGCCGACTGCAGGGCCCGGGCGCGGCCCCGAAGGTAGGTTCCTTCCGCTGCCCGGGGATCGCCCGGCGAGGCGGCCAGCCAGGTTGTGAGGGTGGCCTCGGCGCCCGCCGCATCCCCGCCCTGAAGCTGCTTGCGGCCCCGTGTCAGTCCGTCTTCGGCCGTCGTCACTGGAGCGGATACGGCGGCGGGAGACGTCGCCGGAGGGCTAGCGGCGGCCGGCGCAGCGGCTGCAGCCGCGGGGACTGGACTTGGCGGGACGGCCGCCCCCGGGACGACGGCGCTCGTGGGGGTCGGCGCCGGCGTGGCCGGGGCGGCGGTCGTCCCCGTGGCGGCGGCTCGGGCGCCCTCAAGGGTCCGGACCCTCTCCTGGAGTCGGCCCACGTCGCCCCGCGCCAAGTCGGCGGCGCGGGCCGTAGTCTCCAGCTGGGCGTTGAGCCCCTGCAGGGCGCGCTCCAGGTCGGCGATCCGGTCGGAGAGCTCCCGGAGCCGGACCTCCTTTGGATCCTCCTGCGGCGCCGGGGCGGCCAGGGCGCCTCCTGGTCCCGCAAGGGCGAGGCCCAGGACCAGGGCCGCCAGGCGGGACCGAAACAACCGGACTGGCCGTACCTTCATGAACCTATCGGGCCCCGCTGACGATGGCGGTGTGCGCGTTACGGTTGCGGCGGAAGGCCTCGTCATCAGCGCCGGGATCGATGGGGCGCTCCTTGCCGAAGGAAACCGTGGAGATGCGGGATGGCGACACCCCGAGACCCACGAGGTAGTCCCGCACCGCGCTGGCCCGGCGTGAGCCGAGGGCGATGTTGTACTCCCGGGTGCCGCGCTCGTCGGCATTGCCCTCGATCCGGACCTGAACGGCGGGATAGCGCTTCAGCCAGGCGGCCTGGCGCTCGAGGATGACGGCGGCGTCTTCGCGGACATCGTACTGGTCGACATCGAAGAAGACCCGGTCGGAGACGTTGATCACAAAATCCTGGACCGTCCCCGGAAGGGGGGTTCCGGAGACCGGCGCCGGGCGGCGGACGGGCTGGACTGCACCGGATCCGGTCGCGGAGTCCGCCGGGGTGGCGGCCTCAGGTGTCTTCGGGGCTTCGGTCGCCGGCTTCGGCGTCGTCTGGCAGGCCCCCAGGATGGCGGCGGCGGAGAGGAGGGAGAGCCACCGGAGGGTGGAGTTACGGGTCATTCGGGAGTCCTCATGTCGTCAGTTGATCAAGGGCGACCAGGCCGGGTCCGAGGCCCCGCTGGAATAGGGAGCCGGCTTCAGAATGCGGCCTGTGACATCAACGGTCCAGAGCCGCGGCTCACCTCCGGCCGCCTGGCGGCTGAACAGAAGGACCCGGCTGTTTGGCGCCCAGGTCGGACCCTCGTCCATATAGCTTGAGGTCAGGGTGCGCTCGTCCGACCCGTCCGGCCGCATGACGCCGATGTGAAACTGGCCGCCACTCTGGCGTGTAAAGGCGATGTGTTCCCCATTCGGGCTCCACACAGGGGAGGTGTAGCGCCCCTCTCCGAAGGAGATCCGCCGGGCTCCACCGCCTGAAGCGTCCATCACATAGAGCTGCGGGGACCCCCCCCTGTCGGAGTTGAAGACCACCTTGCTTCCATCCGGTGAGAAGGCGGGAGAGGTGTCGATGGCCGGATCCGAGGTCAGCCGCCGGCTCTGACGGTTGATCAGGTTCATCACCCATATGTCCGAGTTTCCATTTCGCTCCACGGCGAAGGCGACCTGGGCGCCGTCGGGCGAGAAGCGGGGGGCGAAAACCATGCCCTGGAACTGGCCCAGACTCTCGCGCCGTCCGGTTTCCAGGTTGAGCAGGTAGACCGTCGAGCCGCTCGGCCGCAGGGACATGTAGGTGATTTCCTGGCTTGAAGCCGAGAACCGCGGCGAAAGCGCGATCTCCGAGCCATCTGTCAAATAGCTGGGATTGGCGCCGTCCTGGTCCATCACCGCCAGCCGGAGGGTGCGATTCAGCCGCCCGCCGGTCTCCGAAACGAAAACCACCCGGCTGTCGAAATAGCCCTTCTCGCCCGTCAGGCGCTCATAAACCGCGTCGGAGATCTTGTGGGCGACGCGACGCCAGTTCTCGGGGGTGGAGGTGAACTGAAGGCCCAGAAGCTGCTGGCCGGCGAAGGTGTCCCACAGGCGGAAGTCCACTTGCAGGCGTCCATCCACCAGGTTGACCTGCCCGTTGACCAGGGCCTGAGCCCCCAGGGACTTCCAGACCTCGAAGTCCGGCTCGGTCGACACCTCCGCCTTCCGGCCGCCGGAGTCGATCGGGGCGAACAGGCCCGAGCGTCCGAGATTGTCAGAGATGACCCGGGCGATGTCGCCGCCGCGGTCGCCTGTGAAATCGGGGATGGAGAGGGGAAGGGGCCGGATATCGCCCCTGTTGACGTCCACCTCGATCTCCGCTCGGGCTGGCGCCGGTGCGCCCGAGAAGCCTGCAAAGACCAGGCAGGCGAAAAACAGGGCTGCAGCGGACATCCTCATGAACAGGCCTCCCGGGCGTTGAAGTTGACGGCGATTCGCTGGCCGGCGGGGCTCGCGAGCGCGGGAAAGGGGGCCGCCTGGAACACGGCCCGGATGGCCCGCTCGGCGGCCGCCCGGACCACGGCGTTGTCGGACCGCTCAAGGCCTCCGGCTTCGACGGGACCAGCCAACTCGCCTCCGGGCGAGAGCCCGAAGCTGACCCGCACCCGCACGTCCCGACCGCCTTCCACCTCGCAGTTCGGGGTCCAGCGCCTCTGGAGCTGATCCTGAAGTCCGGCCAGGGCCGCGGCGCTGGGCCCGGTCGCGGCGCCCCCGGTCGGGACGGCGGGCCCCGGGCGCGATCCGCCCAGCCGGGCCACCTGGCTCGCCAGAGCGTCCAGGTCGAGACCGCCGGAGACTCGCTTGGCGGGTGGAGGCGGGCGGGCCGGGGCCGCTGCAGGCGTCGCCACAGATCGAGGGGCCACTGTTGGGGGGCTCTTCTGGACAGGCTTAGGCTTGGGCGGCGTCGGCGTCGGCGCAGGAGGCGGGGGCGGAACGGGCGCAGGCTCCGGTTCGGCTGGGACCGGCATCGAAGGCGCCGCCGGGGCGGCGTCCGCCGCCGGAACCGGAGCCGCCTGCGCCGCCGCGAAGTCACCGGACGTGACAAGTCGCACGGCGACCGGCGGTCCTTCGCCGGCCGGGTCTCCTGCAGGCGCCCGGACCAGGACCAGGGCGGCCAGGACGGCCAGGTGCAGGAGGCCGGACGCCAGGAAGGCCGGGCTGATCCGCGACGTCAGAGTCACGGTGGCGAGACCCCTTCGGGGGCGGGAAGAAGGGCGGGTTCCGGCGCCGGCCCGGCGGCGGGACCGCCTGTATCGGTGATCAGGTTGACGCGGGTGAAGCCCCGCACCGAAAGGGCGGCCATGACCCGAGCTACGTCGGCATAGGCGGCGCGTCCGTCAGCCCGCACGAAGACCGCGCGTTCGGGGTTGTCTGCGGCGGCGGCGAGGGCCGGCCCGAGGGCCTCGAAGGGCGTCTGCCGGTCCTGGACAAAGACGGCGCCATCGGCCTGGATGGAGATGGCCAGGGGCCCCTCGGTCTCCTGGATAGCTCCGGCCTCTGTCCTGGGCAGTTCCAGGGGGACGCCGGCGGTCAGCAGGGGAGCCGAGATCATGAAGATGATCAGGAGGACCAGCATGACGTCCACCAGGGGCGTCACGTTGATCTCCGAAAGGGCCGAGCGGCGGCTGCGGCCATAGCGCCGCCGGCGTCCGCCGCCGCCGGCCCCGGAGAAGGCGTCATGTGCGGACAGGGCCATGTCTCAGACCCTGGACGCAAGCCGGCGCTGGACGGCGGTCGACAGATCGTCCGCGAAGCCCTCCAGCCGGGCGGCGTAGCGGCTGACCGCCGTCGAGAAGTGGTTGAAGGCGATGTAGGCCGGAATGGCGGCGATCAGGCCCAGAGCCGTCGCGAACAGCGCCTCGGCGATGCTGGGAGCGACCACGGCGAGGTTGGTGTTCTTCTGCAGGGCGATCGCCTGGAAGCTGTGCATGATCCCCCAGACCGTGCCGAACAGGCCGACGAAGGGTGAGGCCGTGGCCACGATGGCCAGGGAGGATAGGCCCGCCTCCACCCGCAGGGACTCCCTTGCGATGGCTGCGTCCAAAACCCGGTCGATCCGTTGGACCAGGAAGGCGGCCTGGCCTTCGGACACAGGCCCCCGCGCGCGGGCCTCGCGCCACTCGAAGAGCGCCGCCTGAAGCATGCGGTGCAGGGCGTGGGGGGGATTATCGCCGGCCTCGAGCGCAATATCCTCCAGGCTCCGGCCCGAGGCGGCCTCCGCCTCGAAGGCGTCGGCCGCCCGGTTCAGGCCCCGTAGCCGGACCGCCTTGTCGATGATGACGCCCCAGGAGGCCAGCGAGGCCAGGCCCAGGAAGATCATCACCGCCTTTCCCACCCAGTCGGCCCGCGCGAAGAGGGCGACGAAGGAAAAGGTCTCCGGCGTGATGGCGGCGGGCTCCATGGTCTCTCCGGGTTCGTGTCCTGGCAGGCCATACGCGCAGTTCGGGCACCTTGACCCGCGAGCATGGCGAAGTTGGGGCCTTTGTTACTCGAACAGGGGCGCCAGTTTGGTTAACAGAAGCTGTGAAGGGCGCGCTGGCCGCCCGGACAGGTCGATGCAGGCGGCCTCCACCTGCGCTTCGCACAACAGTTCCGCACCCCGCAGGATGCGCTGGCGGATGAACAGGCTCGGCCCGCGGATCCGCTCATAGAGGGTTCGCACCTCCAGGGCGTCGTCGATTCGCGCCGGGCGGCGGAAGTCGATCTCCATGCGAACAATGGTGAAGGCCGACGGCCGCTCACCCACCAGGAGATCGGAGTGGGACACGCCCGCCACCCGCAGGGCGTCGCTGCGCCCCCGCTCGAAAAAGCGCAGGTAGTTGGCGTGATAGACGACGCCGGTGAGGTCGGTGTCCTCGTAGTAGATGCGCACGGGCAGGATGTGCTCGCGGCCCTCGAACCGGCCGCTGGACGGGGCGTCCCTCTCGTCAGCCGGCATCCTCGTCTCCCTCGAAGAGACCGCCCTGCCCGGCCACAGGCGGGGCGGGCGGCGGCGTCAGGCCCAGGTGCTCATAGGCCCGGGCGCAGGCCACCCGGCCCCGGGGCGTGCGCTGGATGAAGCCCTGCTGGAGCAGGTAGGGCTCGATGACGTCCTCGACCGCGTCGCGGGCCTCGGCGATGGCGTAGGCCAGGGTCTCCAGCCCCGCCGGCCCGCCGGCATAGTTGGAGATCAGGGCCTGGAGGTAGCGGCGGTCCAGGCTGTCCAGGCCGGCGGGGTCCACCTCCAGCCGGGCCAGGGCCCGGGCGGCGGCGGGCCTGTCGATGGCGGCGGCGCCCTCGGCCTCGGCGAAGTCGCGCACCCGGCGCAGGAGGCGACCGGCGACGCGGGGCGTGCCCCGGGCGCGGGCGGCGATCTCTCCGGCCCCGTCCTCGGTGAGGTTCAGGCCCAGCCGCCCCGCCGCGTGGGCCAGCACCTTCCGCAGCTCTTCCACGGAATAGAACTCCAGCCGGATCGGGATGCCGAAGCGGTCCCGCAGGGGGGTGGCCAGCATGCCGGCCCGGGTGGTGGCCGCCACCAGGGTGAAGGGGGCGAGGTCGATGCGGATCGAGCGGGCCGCGGGCCCCTCGCCGATCATCAGGTCGAGGACGTGGTCCTCCATGGCCGGGTAGAGGATCTCCTCCACCGGCGCGGCCAGGCGATGGATCTCGTCGATGAAGAGGACGTCCCGGGGCTCCAGGTTGGTCAGTATGGCCGCCAGGTCCCCGGCCTTGGCTAGCACCGGCCCGGAGGTGGCGCGGAAGTTCACCCCCAGCTCCCGGGCGATGATCTGCGCCAGGGTGGTCTTGCCCAGGCCCGGCGGGCCGAACAGCAGGACATGGTCCATGGCCTCGCCCCGCCCCCGGGCGGCGTCGATGAAGATGGAGAGGTTCGACTTGGCCGCCGCCTGGCCGACGAATTCCGACAGGGTCTGGGGCCGCAGGGCGCGGTCGCCGGGCTCGGGCGGCCCGGGTTCGCCGGAGACGAGGCGGGTCACCGGCCCATCTCCTTCAGGCCGGCCCGGACAAGGTCGGAGACGGCGGCGTCGGGGCCGAGGGCGGCGGCGGCCTGCTCCACCAGGCGGCGGGCCTGCATCTCCGCGACACCCAGGCCCATCAGGGCCGCGACGGCCTCGCCGGCGGCGGAGACCGGGGCGGGACCGGGCGCCGGGGCGGCGGCGACGCCGGAAGCGCTGAAGCTGGCGGCGCCGATGGGCTTGCCCTTGAGTTCCACCAGGATGCGCTGGGCCAGCTTGGGACCCACGCCGCTGGCCCGCCCCACCTGGGCCTTGTCGTCCCGGGCCACCGCCTCGGCGAGGGCGGCGGGGGTCAGGACGTCCAGCACGGCCAGGGCCGCCTTGGGCCCGACCCCCTGCACGGACTGGAGCAGGATGAAGGCGGCGCGCTCGTCAGCGTCGAGAAAGCCGTAGAGACGGGGGCCGGCGCTTTCCGACCACTGGGTCTCGACCCGCAGGACGACCGCCTCGCCCGCGGCGGGCAGGCGCGAGAGGGTGCGGGCGCCGCAGCGGACGACCCAGCCGACCCCGCC
The DNA here is from genome assembly GCF_020402505.1 of Phenylobacterium sp. GTDB lineage: Bacteria > Pseudomonadota > Alphaproteobacteria > Caulobacterales > Caulobacteraceae > Phenylobacterium. Next base: position 50,459 of record NZ_JADBZL010000086.1, read on the forward strand.
CAGGTCGATCAGGGCCTCTTCCTCGGTGGTCTCCAGAACCCTGCCCGCCAGTCGCCCGATCATGCCGCCAACCGCCCCCGGGTGCGGGCGTGGGCGTGGGCCACGGCCACGGCCAGGGCGTCGGCGGCGTCGGCCGAGGCGCCGGCCGAGCCGGGCAGGATGCGGGCGATCATGAAGGCCACCTGGTCCTTGTCGGCCGCGCCCGTGCCGACCACCGACTTCTTGACGAGGCGCGCGGCGTACTCCGCCACCGGCAGGCCGGCCTTGGCCGGCGCCAGCAGGGCCGCCGCCCGGGCGTGGCCGAGCTTGAGGGCCGAGGCGGCGTTGGTGTTCATGAAGGTCTCCTCGATGGCCGCCTCATCGGGCGTCCAGTCGGCGACGACGGCGCTGATCCCGTCGAACAGGGCGAGGAGCCGCTCGGAAAAGGGCGCCTTCTCGTCCGGCGCGATCACCCCGTGCCCGAGGTGGGAGAGCCGGTTGCCCTCGACCCGGATCATGCCCCAGCCCGTCTTTCGCAAGCCGGGGTCAAGGCCGAGGATTCGGAGGGGAGCAAGGCTCATGGGCGTTCCCGGCGGTTGTTCGTGATGTGTTCCTAGGCCGGTTCGGCGCTGGCGGGAAGGGGGTGGCGCACCGGGCGATCAAGGCGGAATTCCGGCGAAAAGGGGGCGCAGTTGACAAGATTGGACAGGCGAGCGCTCCAAGACTAACGTCTGAAAGATGAACCGACTCCGGGCGTAACGCGCTCTCGCGCCTCGCCGGTACTGCGGCGAAGGACAGAAAGGACTCCGACTGACCATGACTTTCAAGCACACGCTTCTCAAAACAACCTTCATCTCCGGCCTTGCGGCCCTGGCTCTGGCGCCGGCCGCGATGGCGCAGCAAGGTTCGGATGTCGAGGAACTGGTCGTCACCGGCTCCCGGATCAAGAAGACCGAGTACACCTCACCCTCCCCGATCACGGTCATTACGGCAGAGACGCAGACCCTGAAGGGCCTCGTCGACACCTCCCAGGTCCTGCAGTCGACTTCGCTCGCTTCCGGTTCGTTCCAGGTCAACAACCAGCTCACCGGCTATGTGACGAACGGCGGTCCGGGCGCGAACTCGATCAACCTTCGCGGCCTGGGAGCCAGCCGGAGTCTGGTGCTGCTGAACGGTCGCCGGGTCGGTCCCGCAGGCGTCCGGGGCGGCGTCGGCCCCGTGGACCTGAATGTCATCCCGCAGTCCGTGATCAGCCGGATCGAAATCCTCAAGGATGGCGCCTCTTCCGTCTACGGATCGGACGCCGTCGCCGGGGTCGTCAACATCATCACCAACACCAGGATCGACAGGGGCTCGGTCGAGGCGTACTCGAACATGTCGCCCGATGGTGGCGGCGAGGTCTACAGGCTCAATGGAGTCTGGGGGAAGACCTTCCAGCGCGGTTATTTCAACGTATCGGCTGACTATTACGAGCAGAAGGTGCTGCGTCGTCAGGACCGGCCTTACACCGCCTGCGCAGCGGACTATCTGGTGGATTCCGCAAAGAACGAGCGTGTCGATTACAAGAACACCCAGGGCACAACCAAGTGCTACAATCTGTTCGCCAACACTCTCAGCACCAGCCTGGGCAACCTCGTCTACACCCGGCCGGGCGTCACCTACCCCACCGCCGCGCAGGGCAACTCCGGCTCAAACGCCAACATCCCCATCCCGGCCGGCCTGGCCCGAAGCGGGCGGGCCGGCTTTCCGCTGACCTTCCCCTACCTGGAGACCGAGAACCCGCTCTACGACCGGGCCTCAGTTCTGTATCCGGTGAAGCGCTACAACCTCTACGCCAATGCCGGGATTGATGTGACCCCCACCGTCGAGGGTTACGCCGAGGTGCTGCTGAACCGGCGCGAGGTGGACGTTTCCTCCGTTCAGCAGTTTTTTCCGGATCTCGCCGTTCCGTGGATCCTGGGGAATCCCAACAATCCCTTCGGCGTCTCCCTGGGTCGGCAACGCCCGATCATCGCCGTGAAATCCGACCTGTCGGTGAAGGTCGACTATGCCCGCCTTGTGGCGGGCCTCCGGGGCGACTTCTCAGGCTCCGGTCTTCTGGACGGATGGTCATGGGACGCCTTCCTCCAGTACTCCCGGTCGGACGGGGAGTACGGCGGCGACGTGATTTATGACGATCGCGTCCTCGCCGTGACCACTTCCGCCCTTCCCTGCGACCAGAGCGTGATCACAATCTCTGGGGGAAAGTGCTCGACCATTCCCAACGGCATCCCGCTGACCTCGCCACGGGTCCTTGCCGGCAACTTCACCGACGCCGAGAGGGCCTTCCTGTTCGGCTACGAGGTGGGCAATACGATTTATGAACAGACCCAGTTTGAAGCTTCGGCCACCGGCAATCTGTTCCGCCTTCCGGCCGGCCCGGTGGGGGCGGCGATCGGCGCCGCGTACCGGCGTGATTTCATCGATGACGTTCCTGGCCCGAACGCGCAGGCCCAGAACCTCTGGGGCTCCAGCACCTCAGGCCGCACCCGAGGCGGCGATAACGTAAGGGAAGTCTTTGCGGAATTGAACGCGCCGATCGTCAAGGGCGTTCCTCTGTTCGAGTCGCTCGACCTGACCCTGTCGGGCCGTTACACCGATTATGACAGCTACGGCTCGAACTCGACGTACAAGGTCGGGTTGAGCTGGGCTTTGACGCCATGGCTGAAGGTTCGCGCCACGGACGGCACCTCCTTCCGCGCACCGGCGCTCTTTGAACTGTACCTTGCCGATCAGATCGGCTTCCTCGATCAGGCCTCGGTCGACCCCTGCATCCGTTATGAAGACAGCTCCAACCAGAACATCCGCACCAACTGCGCCGCCGCCGGCGTGCCCCAGGGCTTCCTCGGGGGCACGTCCAGCGCCGTCATCGTCAGTGGCGGCGGCAAGGGTGTTCTGAAGGCCGAAACCTCCGAGGCCCGGACCTTAGGTTTGGTTTTGACCCCAAAGTCCCTGGGTCTTTCGGTGGCCATCGACTACTTCGATATTGAGGTCAGTGACGAGGTGCGTCAGTTCGGCGCCTCCAACATCGCTTTCCAGTGCTATTCGCGATCTGACTATCCGAACAATCCCTATTGCGGTCTGCTGGCCAGGGACACCGGCCCCACGCCGAGCATCCTGGGCGTTAACGATAGCTATATCAATGTCGCCAGCCAGAAGAATCGCGGGATCGACCTCAACGTCAGTTACGAGCATGACTTCGATTTCGGTCGTCTCCGGGTGGAGTCCCAGTTCACCTGGCAGTTGGAGGACAAGACCCAGCTGCTCGGCTCCGCGGCGGTCGAAGACTTTAACGGCACGACCTACTCGTATGACGGTCCGGACTTCACCGGCGAGGTGAACGTGCGTTTCGACAAGGACGACTGGACCGCCTTCTGGGGCATGAATGTCATCGGCAAGGCCTCGGATACAGGGTATCTCGGTCAGGATGAGTATCCGAGCACCCGGTACTCCTCCACCTGCACCAATGCGGCCGGCGTTGTGGCGCCCTGCACCACACTGCTGGCGTCAGCTGCGACGGCGAGTGGTCTGAGGGTCGTCGGCGCCCCTGTCCTCTACAAGCAGTATACCGAGTTTTATCTCACCCATGACCTTTCGCTTCGCAAGCGGATGGACAAGTGGACCGCGCAGGCGGGTATACAGAATGTGTTTGACGAGCATCCGCCCGCAGCTTCCGTAGACCAGTTCCGTATTGGCACCGCCGCCCTCAACGCCTACGATATGGTCGGTCGCCGGGCCTTCGTCAGGTTGAGCTACAGATGGTGATCCTCGCTGGGGTCTGATCCAGAAAGGGGCGGCGGACTTCGGTCCGCCGCCCTTCTTCTTTGGACGGAAACCGCCTTCAGGGCCGCCCGATCCCCGTGATCGCGTGATCCGCCGCCTTGCGCACCACGAGGTCCGCCGTCGGTCGGGCGCGGACGATGTGCTGGCGCAGGTTGGGCAGGTTGACCCCCTCCCAGACCCGGCGGGCGAGGCCCGTGACAGCGTCGCGGTCCATCCCCCGGAAGCGGGTGTAGAAGGAGGCCGGGTCGTGCTCGGCCGCCTCCCAGAAGCCCAGGAACCGGGCCACGTACCAGGCTTCCAGGTCGGCCTCGTCGGCGTCGAGGTAGACCAGGAGGTCAAGGGGATCGGGCCCGGTCGGGGTCTCGGCCCGGAAATGCAGGTTCAGCCCCTCGGCGATCAGGATGTCGGGCCGGTCGACGCGGCGGGCCAGGGCCGGGTCGATGTCATAGGTCACGTGGCTGTGGACTGGAATCTCCACCGGGCCTGACGGGACCTGCGCCAGGGCGGAGAGCAGGGCCGGGGTGTCGAAGGTGTGCGGCCAGCCCTTGAGGTCCAGGGCGCCCTCGGCGGAGAGAACGGCGTTGGGTTTGAGGAAGCCGTCGGTGGAGATCACCTCGACGGACAGGCCCCGGGCGGTCAGGCGGTCGGCGAGGCGCAGGGCCAGGGTGCTCTTGCCCGCCGAGACGGCGCCGGTCAGGCCGGTCACCAGGGTCCGGCCTTCGGGGCGGGCCGCGACCAGCCTTTCGGCCAGGACATCGATGGCCGGATCGGGCCTCATCCGCCCAGCTGCGTCCAGAAGCGGAAGTCGGACAGGCCCTGGAAGATCAATTCGGTCGGCAGCCCCACCGCCCGCGCCAGGCCGACCGCCAGGCCGAACAGGAGGGTCGAGGCGCCCGGCAGCAACAGGAGGGCGGCGAGCACGATCAGGGGCGCGACGGGCTCGACCTTGGCCGCGGCGATGCGCACCCGGACCGGCAGGAAGGGCCGCAGCACGCCGAAGCCGTCAAAGCCGGGCACCGGCAGGAGGTTCAGGACCACGGCGGTGGCCTGAAGGAAGGCCAGGAAGGCGAGGGCGGCGGCCAGGGTCTCCTGCCCCGGTTCCGGCGGCCAGAGGGCGAGGGGCAGGGCCAGGAGGATCATGACCAGGAAGGAGCCGGCGGGCCCGGCCAGGGAGGCCGCCGAGCGCCAGAGAGGACCGCGCATCAGGTCCTCCCGCAGCCAGACGGCGCCGCCCGGAAAGCCGATGCCGCCTAGGGCCAGGGCGATCAGCGGCCAGATCAGGGTGGTCTGCAGGTCCGCGTACTTGCGCGGGTCGAAGGTCAGGTAGCCCTTGTCCTCGATCGTGTGGTCGCCCCCCAGCCAGGCGACCCAGGCGTGGCCGAACTCGTGGACGGCCACGGCCAGGATCCAGCCCAGCATGACGAAGATGAAGGTCAGGGGCGGGAAGTCGCTGACCGTCATGAGATAGGCCGAGCCCAGGCAGGCCAGGAGGATCAGGCCGACGGGATTCCCGGACGCGGACTGGACGGTTCTGGCCATGTCGGCCCCTCCTGCGGGGTCAGCCTCCGAAGGCTTCGAGATCGGCGTCGGAGATGTCGTAATTGCCCCAGACGGTCTGGACGTCGTCCTCGTCTTCGAGGGCGTCGATCAGCTTGAGCAGGGTGGCGACGGCGTCGCCCTCCACGGGGGTCAGGCTCTTGGGCCGCCAGGCCAGGCCGGTGGACTTGGCCGCGCCGAGGGTCGCCTCCAGGGCCGCCGCCACCTCGTTGAGGGTCTCGAAGGCCGAGAAGACCACATGCTCCTCCTCGTCGGACTCCACGTCGTCGGCGCCGGCCTCGATGGCCGCCTCCATCATGGCGTCCTCGCCCCCGGCGGAGGCCGGATAGACGATGCGGCCCACCCGGTCGAACATGAAGGAGACAGAGCCGGTCTCGCCGAGATTGCCGCCGTGCTTGGAGAACAGGGAGCGGACGTTCGCCGCGGCACGGTTGCGGTTGTCGGTCAGCACCTCCACGATCACGCCGGTCCCGCCGGGTCCGAAGCCCTCATAGCGGATCTCCTCGTAGGAGGCGGCGTCCGCGCCGGAGGCCTTCTTGATGGCCCGCTCGATATTGTCCTTGGGCATGGACTCGGCCCGGGCGTTGGCCACGGCCAGGCGCAGGCGCGGATTCATGGCCGGGTCGGGCATGCCCGTCTTGGCGGCGACGGTGATCTCGCGCGAGAGCTTGGAGAACAGCTTGGACCGCTGGGCGTCGGCGCGACCCTTGCGGTGCATGATGTTCTTGAACTTCGAATGTCCGGCCATGGGTCCCTGCGCGCAGTGGGCGATGCCGGCGGTTTCTAGCCGCCCGCGCGCCGCCTGACCAGTCGGGGCGCAGGCTGGAGGGCGTCAGCGGAGGCGCCATCGACCTCCTCCGGCCTCCCTTTTCGCCATCGAGGCCGCGTCAGGGCAGGGCGAGACCAGGCAGGCGCTGCTGTTCCTGGAAGTCCAGGCGGCCGGACTGGAAGCCGGTCCTGAGGCCGGTCTCAAAGCCGAACTCCAGCAGGGTGTCCGAATCCCGCGAATAGGCGGGCCAGGCCTGGCCGCCGGGGCAGTCCGGGCGGCCGGTCCTGGCGAAGGCGGCCCAGCAGCCGTTCATCAGCACGGCCATGGCCCGGTCCTCCTCCGAGACCGCTGACATGGGCGTCCGCCGGCCCCAGTACTGGAAGACGTACTGGATTTCCGCGGCGTGGGCGGCGCGGTCGGTGAAGGGCCGGAACCGGGTCCCCACATAGGAGAAGTGGTAAAGCCAGGCCGGGGCGCCGGAGGCCGCCTGCCGGGCGATCCAGCGCGCGGGGGCGCCCATCAGGTTATCGGTGAAGACGGCCCGGGCCAGGGCCTCGTCGCCCCGGGCGGCCTCGGCGGCGTAGATCTTCCGCGCCCCCTCGGGGATGGCGCGGGCCATCTCCGGCCGCCAGGGGCCCATCAGCGAGTCCTCGCCGGAGTTCCAGCCGATGATCAGGGGGACGTCGGCGGCCCGTCCGGCGGCGAAGGCCTGGGTGGGGGTCTCCTTCAGCAGGCGCCCGTCGGGGATGGGACCGAAGCTCCCGCCCACGCCGCTCACCAGGGCCTCGGCCGGCAGGGCGCGCAGGTCGGCGGCGGAGGCCTTGGCGTGGCCGAGCGCCGTCAGGGCGCTCTCGCCCGCCGCCTCGCGCTGGGCCAGGGTGACCGGCGGGAACCAGCCGCCGCCGGACTGGACGATGGCCCGGGCGTAGAGGCCCTTGGCCGAGGGCGTCGCCAGCAGGGCCAGGGTGCTCATCCCGCCGGCGCTCTCGCCGAAGACCGTCACCTGCCGGGGGTCGCCCCCGAAGGCGGCGATGTTGCGCCTCACCCACTGCAGGGCGGCCACCTGGTCCATCAGGCCGTAATTGGCCAGGGGTTCACCCTTCTGGGCGGCGGCGGTCAGGGCGGGATGGGCGAAATAGCCCAGCGGTCCCAGCCGGTAGTTGATCGTCACCACCACGATCCCCTGGCGGGCGAAGGCCGATCCGTCGTAGATCCAGCCCGCCCCCTCCCGATGGCTGCCGCCGTGGATCCAGACCATGACCGGCGCCTTGCGGGCCTTCTCCGGCGCGAAGACGTTCAATTGCAGGCAGTCCTCGCTCATGGGTCCGTTGGCGCCGCCGCCGTTAGGCGAGCCGTCGGCGTTCATCTTCTGCACGCAGGAGGGGCCGGTCTTCGTGGCGTCCCGCTCGCCGGTCCAGGCGGCGGCCCGGGCGGGCGGGGCCCAGCGGCGTTCGCCCACGGGCGGGGCGGCGTAGGGGATGTTGCGCCAGACGCCGACGCCGTCCTTCGCCTCCCCGGTTAGGACGCCGGTCTCCACCTTCACCCGGGCGGGCTCCGCAGCGGCGGCGCCGGCCATCAGCGCAAGGGCAAGGGCGGCGGCCCGGGCGAGCATGTTCAGCATGGCGTGTCTCCCTGTCGGCTGGGACTTCGCCGCAGGGCCTGCAGGGCGTCAAGGTCCTGCTCAGTCAGTGGAAGTCCCGGCTGGCCACCAGCCGGCCGCCGCTGGCCGCCGGCGTCTCGCCGGGCTCGTCCGTCCGCAGGGCGGCGGCCAGGAAGGACAGGTCGGTGATCCGCTCGGCCACCAGGTGGCGGATGTCGCCCGCCGCCTGCAGTCGCCCCTCCACCAGGGCCAGGCCCGAGCGCATGACCGCCGGCCTGTGCGCCTCGAAGACATCCTTCCAGACGATGATGTTGGCCGGGCCGGTCTCGTCCTCCAGGGTCATGAAGACCACGCCCCTGGCCGTACCCGGCCTCTGCCGCACCAGGACCAGGCCGGCCACGGCGGTGCGGCGACCGTCGCGCATCCGCCCCAGCTCGGCCGCCGTCCGGGCGCCCCGCCGGGCCAGCTCGTCGCGCAGGAAGGCGCAGGGGTGGGCCTTCAGGGACAGGCGCAGGGTCCGGTAGTCCTCGGCGGTCTCCCGGGCGGCGGTCATGGCGGGCAGGGCGGCCTCCGGCTCCGGCAGGTCCGCCCCGGCGACGAGCGGCGCGTCCCTGTCCGCCCGGTCGGCGCCGGCCAGGCCCTTCACCGTCCACAGGGCCTGGCGGCGGCTCACCCCCAGGCCGGCGAAGGCGTCGGCGCCCGCCAGCAGCTCCATGCCCCGGCTGCTCACCACCCGGGCGAAGTCGGCGATGGTGCAGGCCCCCCGGGCCCGGGCCAGGACCAGGCGCTCGGCGTCCTCCTGGGCCAGGCCCCGCACCTGCCGCAGGCCCAGGCGCACGGCCCTCAGTCGCCGGCCGGGAACCGGTTCCAGGGTGCAGTCCCAGTCGCTGGCCGTGACGTCGGCGGGCCGCACCCCCACCCCGTGCTCGCGGGCGTCCCGCACCAGCTGGGCGGGCTGGTAGAAGCCCATGGGCTGGGAGTTGAGCAGGGCGGCGCAGAAGGCGTCGGGCCAGCGCCACTTCACCCAGGCCGAGGCGTAGACCAGGAGGGCGAAGCTGATGGCGTGGCTCTCGGGGAAGCCGTAGGAGCCGAACCCCTCGATCTGGCGGAAGCAGCGCTCGGCAAAGTCCGCATCGTAGCCCCGCCCGGTCATGCCCTCCAGGAAGCGGCGGCGGTATTCGCTGACTCTGCCCAGGTTGCGGAAGGTGGCCATGGCCCGGCGCAGGCCGTCGGCGTCGTTCTCGCTGAACCGGGCCGCCTCGATGGCCAGGCGCATGGCCTGCTCCTGGAACAGGGGCACGCCCAAGGTCTTGCCCAGCACCCGGTGCAGCTCGTCCGGCGGGCCGTGCTCCGGCGCGGGGGCGGGGAACTCCACCGGGTCGGTCCCGTCCCGCCGGCGCAGGTAGGGGTGGACCATGTCGCCCTGGATGGGGCCGGGCCGGACGATGGCGACCTCGATGACCAGGTCGTAGAAGCGTCGGGGCTTCAGGCGCGGCAGCATGGACATCTGGGCCCGGCTCTCCACCTGGAAGACGCCCACCGAGTCCGCCCGGCACAGCATGTCGTAGACCTGCGGGACCTCCTGGGGGACCTGGGCGATGTCGGTCAGCCGGGTCCCGTCGGCCCGCGGCGGGATCATCTCGAAGGCCTTGCGCAGGGCGGTCAGCATGCCCAGGGCCAGGACGTCCACCTTCATCAGGCCCAGGGCGTCGATGTCGTCCTTGTCCCACTCGATGAAGGTGCGGTCGGGCATGGCGGCGTTGCTGATGGGGACAATCTCGTCCAGCCGGCCCCGGGTCAGGACATAGCCGCCCACGTGCTGGGACAGGTGACGCGGAAAGCCCAGTAGTTCCCCCGCCAGGGTGGTGGCCCGGCGGATCTCCGGGGCGTCCGGGTCCAGTCCCGCCTGGCGGATGTAGGGGTCCGGGCTCATACCGCTCCAGGGCCCCCAGACCGTCCCGGCCAGGGCTGCAGTGACGTCCTCGGTCAGGCCCAGGGCCTTGCCCACCTGGCGGATGGCCATGCGCGGGCGGAAGTGGATCACCGTGGCGGCGATGGCGGCCCGGTCCCGGCCATAGCGGCGGAAGAGGTACTGCATGACCTCCTCCCGGCGCTCGTGCTCGAAGTCCACGTCGATGTCCGGCGGCTCGCCCCGGGCCTCGGAGATGAACCGCGAGAAGAGGAGGTCCTGGTCCTTCTTGGTCGGGTCGACGGCGGTGATGCCCAGGCAGAAGCAGACCACGGAGTTGGCCGCCGAGCCCCGCCCCTGGCAGAGGATGCCCTGGGCCCGCGCCCAGCGGATGATGTCGTGGACGGTCAGGAAGTAGTTGGGAAAGCCCAGCTTCTCGATGAGGTCCAGCTCGTGGGCGATGGTCCGGCGCTCGGCCTCGCCCATGCCCGCCTCGAAGCGCCAGCCCGCCCCCTCCCAGGTCAGGTCGCGCAGGTGCTGCATCGGGGTCTTCCCCGCCGGGACCGGCTCGTCGGGATACTCGTAGCGCAGCTCCGACAGGTCGAAGCCAACCCGGCCGGCGATCTCCAGGCTGCGCTCGACGGCGCCGGGGAAGCGGGCGAACAGGCGCGCCATCTCGGCGGGGGACTTCAGCCGGCGCTCGGCGTTGGCCTCCAGCCTGAGCCCC
>NZ_JADBZL010000087.1:0-4841 GCF_020402505.1 Phenylobacterium sp.
CGCACCGCCTGGTAGAGGAGGTAGGGCCCGGTCTTGCCCTCGAAGCTGGTGAAGCGGTCGAGGTCGAAGACGTAGGAGGTGCCGCGGAAGTTCGACAGGTCGGCGAACTTCAGGGCCGCCACGGCGACCTGGTGGGCGGTGGCCTCGAAGGCCTCCTCCGGCAGCTCGGCGCCCAGGCCGGCCTCGCGCAGGCGCTCGCGCGCCCGGTCGCGGGTCATCTCGATCAGGTCGTTCAGCTTCAGCACCCCGCCCTCGCGGGTCTTGAAGGGCTTGCCGTCGGTCCCGTTCATGGTGCCGAAGCCGATGTGCTCCAGCTGCCCCTCGGCGGCGTAGCCGGCCAGGACGGCGGCCCGGAACACCACCTCGAAATGGTCCGCCTGGCGCTGGTCCACCACGTAGAGGACCTGGTCCGGATCGAAGGTCCGGCGACGGTCGAGAATGGTGGCCAGGTCCGTGGTCCCGTACATGGCCGAACCCTCGGAGGACACCACCAAAAGGGGCGGCAGCTCGCGCTTGTCGCCCTGCCGGCTCACCCGGACGATCCGCGCGCCCTGGTCATCCTCCAGGAGGCCGCGGGCCTCCAGGTCAGCGACCATCTCGGGGATGAGGGGATCGGCGTCGCTCTCGCCCTTCCACAGGTCGAAGTCCACGCCCAGGGCGTGGAAGTCCCGCGCCAGGGTCACCTGGGTAACCCGAGCGAAGTGCCGCCACAGGAGCAGGCAGCCGGGACGCCGGGCCTGCAATTCGGCGGTCAGCCGCCGGGCGCGGTTCCGGTAGGCATCGTCGGTCTTCCCGAGGGCGGCGGCCTCCGGATACATCCGGTCCAGGTCCGCCAGGCTGATGCGCCGGGCGAGGCCCTCGAAGGCGGCGGCCTCGGCCTCCGGCGAGGGTTCGGTCCCGGCGGCGTTGAGGTCCTCCACGAGGGCCCGGATCCAGGGGTCGGCGTCCATGGCCGCCCCGATCAGCAGGCCCATCTGGTAGCCCCAGTCGCCGAAGTGGGCGTCGCCCACGGTCCTATCGCCCCGGAAGCGATGGATGCGCTTCAGGGACTCCCCGATGATGGACGAGCGCAGGTGACCCACATGCATGGGCTTGGCGACGTTCGGGCCGCCATAGTCAATCAGGATGCGTCGCGGCGTCGGGACCTCCCCGGCGCCCAGCCGGGGATCGGCAGCGATCTCTCCGGCGCGCGCGGACAGGGCGGCGTCGGACAGGCGCAGGTTGATGAAGCCGGGCCCGGCGATCTCCACAGAGCTGAACTCTGGGGCCTGACCCAGGGCCTCGGCCACGGAGGTGGCGATCTCCTTTGGGTTACGGCTGACCCTCTTGGCCGCAGCCAGGGCGCCGTTGCACTGGAAGTCGGCGAGGTCCGGGCGGTCCGAGGCCGTCGCGCGCGCCAGGTCGACGGGCAGCCCAAGAGCCCCGAACGCCCCGGCGAGGCGCTGGTCGATCGCGGACCTCAGTCCGCTCATCTCGGGGTCCGGCCGCCCGTAGCTGCCGTCTGAGCGCCGGCGTCGAGCCGGAAGCGCTTACCCTGGCGGTTGAAGTCGGCCATGGCCGGCGTCACGTCAAAGCCCACCAGAATCTCGAAATTCGACCCCGAGGTGGTCAGGCTGGCCCGCGGGATGACGATCCCGTCGACCCTTTCCACGGCGTAGAGGCGGTCCTGGCCGGGCTCGAAGCGGATCGGCAGGTCGAAGTAGACCTTGTCGATCACCATGCGGTTCCGCTGGGTGACGGCCACCCAGTACCGGTAGGTCTTGCTCTCTCCGGTCGCCTTCGGTCCGCGTCCGGCGGCGAAGAGGATGTCTATGGCCACCGTAATGGGCTCGGCGTCCTTGTAGGCGCAGCCGGCGGAGATTTTCTGGATTTCGCCCGACCAGGCCACTTCGGCGGAGGCCTCCTTGCCGCCGTTGAACTCCACGTAGCGCCCCGCGTCGTAAAGCACTTTCACAAAGGGGCAGGGACCGGCGTTCCGAAGCTGCGGCAGGGGCGCCTGGTTGTCTCCGAACTCGGCGTCGCGCTGGCGCTTGCGCGCCGCCTCGTCGGACTGTTGGTCGTCCGGGCTGCGACGGGACTGGGCCAGGGCGTCGGTCGCCGGGACGGCGAAGGCGCAGGCGAGGAGGAGGGCGGCGATCAGGGAGCTCTTGCGCATCGGGTCGTCCGGGGAAGTCGCCGCGCGGAAGGCGCGGCGAGGCTCCCTGATACTGAACAAAGATTACGGCTGCAACGCGGCCTGTCAGACCCTAGATAGGAGCCATGAGCGCAGACCCCGTCGCCCGACCCGCCCTGACCGTCCGCCTGGCCGCGCCCAGGGGCTTCTGCGCCGGCGTCGACCGCGCGATCCAGGTGGTCGAGGCGAGCCTCGAACGCTTCGGCGCACCGGTCTATGTGCGCCATGAGATCGTCCACAACCGGCACGTGGTCTCCCGGCTTCGCGACATGGGCGCCGTCTTCGTCGAGACCCTCGAGGAGTGCCCGGGCGACCGGCCGGTGGTCTTCTCCGCCCATGGCAGCCCGAAGTCGGTCATGGAGGGCGCAAGAACCCGGGGGATGACCTACCTCGACGCCACATGCCCCCTCGTCTCCAAGGTCCATGTGGAGGCCGCCCGCCACCACGCCGCCGGCCGCCAGGTCCTGCTGATCGGCCACGCCGGGCACCCCGAGGTGGTCGGCACCATGGGACAATTGCCCGACGGCGCCGTGGTGCTGATCGAGACCCTTGAAGATGCGCGCGCCTTTGTTTCTGCAGGGACCGGAGGCGTCGCCTACGTCACCCAGACCACCCTGTCGGTGGACGACACGGCGGAAATCGTGGAGGCCCTGAAGGCGCGGTTCCCCGACATGGCCGCTCCGCACCGGGACGACATCTGCTACGCCACCACCAATCGCCAGGAGGCGGTGAAGTCGATCGCAGGAGCCTGCGACGTCCTGCTGGTCATCGGCTCGGCCAATTCCTCCAATTCCGTGCGCCTGGTCGAGGTCGGACTGAAGGCCGGGGCGCCCCGGGCCTTCCTGATCGATGACGCCGACGACCTCGACCTGTCCTGGCTGGAGGGTGCGGCCACCGTCGGCGTGACGGCCGGGGCCTCGGCTCCGGAGGACCTCGTCCAGGGCGTCATCGCCCGCCTATCGGACGCCTTCGCCGTCACCGTCGAGGAGATCGGCGCCGCCCGCGAGACCGTCAGCTTCAAGCTGCCCCGGGCCCTGCTGGCTTGAGTCCTTCCTGTGCGGACCCGCGGCGGGGGTCGGCGGGGCGCCAGCTTCCGCCACCTCGACGAACTGGCTTGACCCGGCGCCGCGCCTCGCCCAATCCGGGCGCATGGCCGTCTACACCGACATCACCGACGAGGAGCTGGCGACCCTGCTCGCCGACTTCGACATCGGCGCGCCCCTGTCGCTCAAGGGCGTGGCCGAGGGTGTCGAGAACTCAAACTTCCTCCTGGAGACCGAGGCCGGCCGCTTCATCCTGACCATTTATGAAAAGCGGGTCCGGGCCGACGACCTGCCCTACTTCCTCGACCTCCTGACCTGGCTTGCGGGACGGGGCTTCCCCGGCGCTGCGCCGGTGGCCGACCGGCAGGGCCGCACCCTCAAGGTCGTGCGGGGCAAGCCGGCCGCCATCGTCACCTTCCTGCCCGGCCTGTCCGTCCGCCGGCCCAACGCCGCCCACTGCCGCGAGGCGGGGGCCGGGCTGGCCTGGCTGCACCTGGCGGCGGACGGCTTCGGCCTGGCCCGCCAGAACTCCCTGGGCCACGCCGCCTGGCGGCCCTTCTTCGCGCCCCTGGCGGCGGCGGCGGAGGCCCTCAAGCCCGGCCTCGCCGCCACGATCCGGGCCGACCTCGACGCCCTCGACACCGCCTGGCCGACGGACCTGCCTGCCGGCGTGATCCACGCGGACTTCTTCCCCGACAACGTCTTCTTCCGGGGCGAGGTCTTCGCCGGGGCCATCGACTTCTACTTCGCCTGCAACGACCTGCTGGCCTACGACATCGCCATCGCCCTGAACGCCTGGTGCTTCGAGGCGGACGGCAGCTTCAACGTCACCAGCGCCCGGGCCCTGGTGGCGGGCTACGAGTCCCGCCGTCCGCTCAGCCCAGCCGAACGGGCCGCCCTGCCGGTGCTGGCGCGGGGCGCAGCCATGCGGTTCTTTCTCACCCGGCTGGCCGACTGGGGTCCCGTTCCCGAGGGCGCGCTCGTGCGGCCCAAGTCGCCCCTGGAGTACGAGCGGAAGCTGGCCGTGCACCGCGAGTCCGCCGACCTGCTCCTGTTCGGCCCGGGCGCATGACGCCGGACGTGGTGATCTACACGGACGGCGCCTGTTCGGGAAATCCGGGGCCGGGCGGCTGGGGGGCAGTGCTCCTCTGGGGCGACCATGAACGGGAGCTTTTCGGGGGCGATCCGGCGACCACCAACAACCGCATGGAGCTGATGGCCGCCATCCGCGCCCTGGAGGCCCTGAAGCGGCCCTGCCGGGTGGAGTTGCACACCGACAGCCAGTACCTGCGCACCGGCATTACCGAGTGGGTGCGCAACTGGAAGGCGCGGGGCTGGAAGACCGCCGACCGTAAGCCTGTGAAGAACGAGGACCTCTGGCGCCGTCTCGACGAAGCCCGGCAGAGACACGAGGTGCAGTGGCGCTGGGTGAAGGGCCACAACGGCCACGAGCTCAACGAACGCGCTGACGCCCTGGCCCGGAAGGGACTCGCCGAGGGGCCCTTTGATCCTTGACGCCGCCGAGGGCGTGTTTAATAGTTGTATCTGCAACTATATGAGGCGCGATCGTGGAAGCTGTCATCCGGACCCGGACCACGGACCCGCCCTACCTGGAGGTCCTTTAC
>NZ_JADBZL010000088.1:0-14719 GCF_020402505.1 Phenylobacterium sp.
GCGATGAAGCCTCCGATGATCCAGTCCGCCGCCAGGTAGTCCCGGGCCAGGAGAAGGCCGCCGCCCGCCAGAGGCGGCAGCATGGCGGCGGCGAGGCGCAGGAAGCGCGGCGGGTCGCGCATGGACTCCTGGCTCCAGCGGATTCCGCCGAGGAAGCCGAGCACGACGGCGGACCAGGTGAGGAGCACATGGATGGCGGCGAAGCGCAGATCGACCGGCCCGAAAGCATAGATGACGGCGGCGACGGGAAAGCCGGCGACGCCGACCAGGGCGAGGACCCAGACCGGTGCGGGAGCCACGGGCATCACACCCTCCTGAAGGCCGCAGAGGCCGCCCAGCCGGCGGCGAGCGCTATCAGCACGCAGACCATACCATAGGACCAGGGCCTCTGCTGGGCAAAACCGGAGATCAAGCGTTCGACGCCGACCTTCTCGATGGAGAGGTCGCGGCCGCGACGGGCCACAGGCTTGCCGTCCTGGAAGAGAAGAACCTCCACGCGGTATCGGCCTACCGGGGCGGAGACGGGAAGGTCTACCTGGGCGCGGAACAATCCCCGGTCGACGAAGTCGACTCCTCCGGGGTCCTCGGCGTAGAGGCCATCCCGGACCTTCAACCGGATGAAGGCTTGCCGATACTCGGCGCCCCCGGGGACGGAGAGCGGCAGGCTGTCGAGGCCGACGCCGGCCTCGCCCAGAGTTAGCGGATCGGCGATCCGGGAGAGGTCCCTGCTGGAGGCGGTGAGATGGAAGCCCGGAGCCCCCGATACCCTGGCTGGAGCGCCGCTTAGCCAGAGGCCTGCTCGCCGCTCCCGTTGGGCGATGGAAGCCTTCTGTTCCGGCCCGCGAACCACCACGACCACGTCGGCCGGGTTCTCCCTGGGGTCGAAGACGGCCCCGAAGACGGAGATGCTGGCGCCGGAGTACCCGGCGTTGACCTCGATGTTGGCGTTGGTCAGATCGGCAAGGAGCTGGACCGGCGGCGCTGCAGGAGGAAGCCCGGCCATGTCAGGCGCCCGCCGGCAGAAGGACGAAGGGATCGTCTGGGGTCAGGATGAGGCGCAGGCCCATGGACAGGCCGATGACGAGGATGATGAGGGCCAGGAGGATCCGCAGTTCCTCGGCGCGGAACCGCGAAGAGGCGCGGGCGCCGAGCTGGGCGCCGAAGACGCCCCCGAGGACCAGCAGCCCAGTCAGCACGATATCGACGGTCTGGTTCCGCCCCGCCTGGAGGAGGGTGGTCAGGGAGGTGGTCAGGATGATCTGAAACAGGCTTGTGCCAACCACAACGCCCGCGGGCATGCGCAGAAGATAGATCATCGCTGGGACAAGGATGAAGCCGCCGCCCACCCCCATGACCGCTGAGAGGATACCGGCGAGGGCGCCTAGGGCCAGGGGAGGCAGGACGCTAACATAGAGGCGCGAGCGGGGAAACCGGAGGCGGAACGGGAGGCCATAGAGCAGCGCCGGACGCCTCTGGGCCGGTGCAGGATCGGCCTCGCCGCGCCGGCGACGGATCAGGGCCCCGATCGACTCCCGGAGCATGAGAATTCCGATGACGCCGAGGAAGACGAGGTAGGCCAGGGCGACGGCGAGGTCGGCCTGTCCAGCCAGGCGGAGCCACCGGAAGACCTCCACCCCGGCGAGGGCTCCGATGGATCCTCCGGCGGCCAATACGCCGCCCATCCGGAAGTCGACCCCCCGGCTGGCGGAGTAGGCCAGGACGCTCGAGGTCGAGGAAGCGGCGACATGCCCGGCCATGCTGGCCACGGCGACGGGGGCGGGGACCCCGAGGAAGACCAGGATCGGCGTCATCAGGAAGCCACCGCCGATGCCGAACATTCCAGAGATAAAGCCCACCAGGGCGCCGGCGGCGACCAGCAGGGGGACGTTGACAGAGATTTCGGCGATGGGGAGATAGACGTCCAGCAGGTCCGTCCTCCGGCCGCCCTAGCGGCCCAGCATGGACAGGCGCCGAAGGGTGGCGTCATCCAGGAGTCCCGTCGGGGGCGCCTTCTGGTCCTTCTGGTAGGCCTCGATGGCGGACCTCAACTGGGGTGTGACCGCGCCGTCGGCGGGGCCGGAATAGTATCCCAGCCGAGCCAGGGCCCGTTGAGCCAGGCGGATGTCCTCGGGCGACTTTGTCGCTGCGGCGGAGAGAAGCGGCCTCAGGCGCTCGACCTGACGGAGCGCCTCGCCATCGCCGCCCTCGGCTGCGCGTGAGTACCAGACGAAGGCCTGGCGGAGGTCCTGAGGCACCCCCATGCCACGCTCGTAGACGGCCCCAAGATTGAACTGGCTCCCGACCAGCCCGGCTTCGGCCGCCCGTCGGATCCAGCCCACCGCAGCGGCCGGGTCGCGCGGGCCATTGGCGCCGTTCATCAGCGCGAGGCCGTAGCCGTGCATCGCCACCCGGTCGCCGGTCTCGGCCGCCCTGCGCAGCCAGGAGCGGGCCAGGGCGGGGTCCTTTGCCAAGCCGGCCTCGCCCCTGTCGTATAGACCGGAGAGCACCCTCATGGCCGGGCCATACCCCGCTCCGGCGAGGGCCTGAATCTCTGCGGCGGCGCCGGAACGACCGGCGGCGAGATCAGACTGCGCCTTGCGGAAACGCGCCTCGGGGTTCGGACGCCCCGCAGGAATGGTCTCCTGGGGCTTCACCCCAATCGGCGCGGTCACAGGGACAGGAGCCAGGGCGACAGCAGCCCGGACGGAGGCGGGTTGCGAGGGCGAAGCGACCGGCGGTTTTGGCGCAGAAGCCAGGACACCGGGCTCGGTCCTCGAAGCTCCTTGACGGGCGTGGTCCTGATCGCCCTTGTCGAAGAGACTGAGAACCCCGAAGCCTACAAGTGAGGCCGACACGCAGAAGACGGCGAGAGAAGCAAGGCCGGGTCCTGCGAAGCGGCGCGGCTTCACCGCAGACCGGACAGGAGGCAGATCCCAGCTTTGAAAGGCCGGGGCTTCGGCGCCACCAAAAGGCAGGTCCGCCGCTTCCGGCGACTCTGAGGTGTTTCGGGCGTTGGCGGCCCGGGCCTCGGCCAGGAGATCCAGGGGCCAGTCCTCGCCCCGCCCGTCATCGCTCTCGCGCTCGGCGAGGCGGGTCCCTGATGACCCAGCCTCGTTGGCCGCGAGAGGCGCCTCTTCGTCATCGAAAAGGGACAGGGTCCGGTCGCGCTCATCCTCGGCGGTCTGAAAGACCGTGGCGGAACCCCGGGACGGAGGGAAGTGGGCATCAAGGCGAAGGCGCGCCTCCTCAAGCAGCCGGGCCGTACGGTCCTCGCTCTGGCGGATCCGCCGGGGTATGTCATCTCCCCCCAGACGATCCCGACCGTCGACCTCCTCGGGAACTTGTCCGCCGGTCTCTGGGCCGTCGGGCTCCATTCTCGATCCGAGCCGGTCTCCGATCCGGGCGATCTCATCGCCCAGGCGTAAGAGCGTGGCGGTCCGGTCCGAATCTGCGGGGGACAGGGGGCTCTGGAGGTTCTCGCTGATCCGCTCGTCTTCCCCCACCGGGCGTCGCGCGGGCGCTGCGTCCCCTATCTGGGCGGACGAAGGAACAGATCCGGCTCTCTCTAGCTCGACTCTTTCGACCTTCTCGGAAAGCTCGGCGAGAGCCTGCTCGAGGTCCGAGATCCGGCGTCCCGATGTCTCGCTGAATTCGCGGGCCATCTCGTCCCGCGCCGCGTCAAGCCTTTCTCCAAGGCGGAAGGAGACCTCCCGCAGTCTGTTCTCGATCCCCTCGCCCGCCGCGGCTTCAAGGCGGGCAAGCCTCTGGTCCAGACCCTGGAAGGTTTCGCGCAGCGTGTTCATTGCTGCGGCGGTCCTGTCCTGGATCTCGTCGACCCTGATGGAGATCTGGTCGACCCCCGGGATGGGCGCCTCGGTTCTGGTTTCCGCCTTTTCGAGGCGGATCCGGACTCCCTCCAGAGCATCCCGGGTGCGCGCCTCTCCTTCCTGCATCTGCTCCGATAACCGACTTAGCGCGGACTCCAGGGCCCGGAGCACGCCCTCGTATCGATCCGAGCGTGGCGTTTGAGGTTGGGCCGGAGCCGCACGCGCCACCGCGTTTTCAAGCTGTCCAAGCGTCGCCCGGACCGTGGTCTCCAGACTGGAGATCGCTTGGCCGGCGCGCGTCTCGGAACCCTCGAGCCGGTCAGCCAGCCGGTCGAGAACCTCCGTAAGCCGCCGAAGTTCGCCTTCGGGTCTGTCAAAGGGATCCCGCACAGCGCGAGAGTCAGAAGCCGAAGCGTATACAGCCGGGCCAGACCGCATCCGCGCTCCTGAGGCCTGCGGGGCTTCGCCTTCAAGAATTGACCGGTTGAGCCACTCGCCGAGGGTCATCCCCGCCCGAGCAGCGAGTTCCTTGGCGACTTCGCGGGCCTTCGGGTCGATACCCTTGACGCTCCATGGCGCCCCTGCCGTCATGCGAATCGCTCTCCCAGCCGCTCAGCTATGGTCTACCGAGCCGGCTTTCAGGTGTAAACGCGAGGTTAACCGGTTCGGCTTCACGTCCCTCGACACCCTGTGGATAGTTGGCGACCCGGAGCTGCAGGCGGAGCTTCAACCCATGGATATGAAAGTCACCCTTGCGGCTCTGGCGGCGACGGCGGGCATGGCGCTATTCGCAGGGTGGCGCGGCGCCCGCCCCCCCGATTTCCGTAAAGGGCCCCGGATGGTCCCCTGGCGCCCCCTTATGGTGGCCTTCGCCACCGCCTTCCTGATCCTCCTGGTCCACCTTGTGAACCTGCTCGGGATGAAGACGGGTCAGACCATACCCTGAGCCGGCTCTCCCACAGCGACAGGACCAGGCGCGGGCTCTGCCTTTCGGGGCGGCGGGATCTCAGCCTTCTTCGGCCTCCTTGTGAGCCCGGCCAGACCACCGGATGATAGGAGGCTGACGTCCGCCAGCAGGATGGCGATCGCCCACTTCGCCGGAGCCGCCGCATAGCGCGGCTCCCAGTTCGGATGGAACTTGTCCTTATAGCTTCGGACGCCCTGGAAGTTGTAGACGTCCTCGCCGAGGTCGAACATCAGTCGTCCGACCCGGGTCATGACCGGCGCCAGAGGCCGGTCCTCCAGGCCCGCCAGGGGAGCGTTCCCGAAATCCAGGTAGACGTATCCCTGCTCGCGGCCCCAGCTGATCAACTCCACAAACAGGAAATCCATGATCCGCTTAGGCGCAGCCCAGTTGTAGCGCATCAGGTCGATGGAGAAGGCGTCCCGGCAGGCTGTCGGCCAGAGATTGGCGAAGGCGACGATACGCCCCTCCCACCGGGCGATGGCCACCGGGAACTCCCGCAGATAACGGGGGTTGAAGCCGCCGAGGGCGAAGGCCTTGTCGCCGCCGGACTGCCGCGCCAACCACTCGTCCGAGATCTCCGACAATGCGGGAAGGATGTCGTCTATTCCTCCGGGCGGGATCACCTCGAACTCTGCGCCGCCGTCCCGTACCTGCCGCCAGGCCCTGCGGATCTTGGCCCGTGTCTGGCCCTCGAAGGCGAAATCCTGGATGGGCAAGCGCGCGCATTCGCCGATCTTCTGGATGGAGAAGCCCAGTTCGACGATGTCGGGAAGGTCGTCGGGCCCGATGCCGTAGAGGCCCGGCCGGGCGGCGTGCGCATCGGCCAGTTCGCGGAACCTCCAGAGAAGCTCAAGGCGCTCGTCGCGACGTCCGACAGGCCCGCCGAGGGCGATCCAGGAGCGGCCGCGAACCCCAAACATCAGGAAGCTCTGGCCAGACTCCGAGAAGAGGAAGCGCTTGTCCCCGAACAGGGCGAGATTTGAGATGGGCTCGGCGGACTCCGAGGCGGCGAGCACCGCCCGGACGCGCTCGAAGTCGGGGTCATCCTCGCCGATCACCTTAGGGGTCGCCGCGGTGGCTACCAGCCGCCAGAGGCCAAAGCCCAGGAAGGCCAGGGCGGCGCCGGCCCAGGCCCGGATGGACCTCGCCACGTCTCCGTCGACCATCGTGCTCCAGAAGGGCCTGTCCTCGTAGCTCACATGGCTGAAGAACCAGAGGCCCAGAAGGCCGGCGCCGGCGACAGCCGCGCCGGCGGACAGGAGCCAGCCCGGCGAGACCTCCATCTGGGAGAGGGCCGCCTTTCGAGGAAAGGCCGCCCTCAGCGGGGCGAGGAAGGCGCCGATCGCAGCGAGTATCATGCCTTCCTCCCAGATGAGTCCCTTGGAAAGGGACAGGAGCGCGGTCACGAACAGGACGGCGACGCTGGCGGCCCAGGCGGCGTCGAGTCGCGACCGGAGGCCAAAGGCCAGCATGACCAGGACCAGACCCAGTACGCTGGAAGCGAAGTGGCTCACGTCAATGACCAGGGTCGGCAAGGCGAGCGACAGGCGCATGAAACGTTCGGGTGAGGAAGGCGTAGCTCCGGAGGCGATCAACATCGCCCCGGCGGCCATCACCAGGACGGCTCCCGCCAGGGGAGCCGCCGCAAGGACAGCCGGTCTGAACTCGCGTCTGAGCGCCATCTCTAACCTTTGAAACATGGAACCGGACCCGTGCTTTACCCTCGCAGGGTTAAGAGATGGGTTCCAGACGCGAGGGATCAAACCCAATTTGCGAATGTCTTGCTCCCGGCGGGCCGACCGCTAATGTGGCGCGCGCCCGATCACAGATGGAGGAACCCCATGGCCGACTTCGGCGGAGAGAGCCTTGAAGCCTTCCGAAGGGAGGTCCGCGGATGGCTGGAAGCCAACTATCCCGAAGAGCTCCGCAGGGGCGACGCCCGCACCGACCCCGAGGCCATCTGGGGCGGGCGCCCCTTCATCGGTTCGCAGGACCCTCAGATCGTCTGGATGCGCCGCGTCGCCGAGAAGGGCTGGACCGCGCCGACCTGGCCGGTCGCCTACGGTGGCGGCGGCCTCTCGCCTGACCAGGCCCGGGTGATCGAGCAGGAGCTGGCGCGCGGCCGATACCGCCCTCCCCTCTCCTCCTTCGGCCTCTGGATGCTGGGTCCGGTCCTGCTGGAGTACGCCAACGAAGCGCAGAAGCTCGAGCACCTGCCTCGCATCGTCCGCGGTGAGGCGCGGTGGTGCCAGGGGTACTCCGAGCCAGGCGCCGGCTCGGACCTGGCGGGCCTTCAGACCCGCTGCGAGGACAAGGGCGACCACTGGCTGATCAATGGCCAGAAGATCTGGACCAGCTACGCCAACAAGGCCGACTGGTGCTTCTGTCTGGTGCGCACCGACACCTCGAAGAAGCATGAGGGGATCTCCTTCGTCCTCATCGACATGCGCTCGCCTGGCGTCGAGACCCGGCCGATCCAGCTGATCTCGGGAGAAAGTCCCTTCTGCGAGACCTTCTTCACCGACGTGAAGATCCCCAAGGAGAATCTGGTGGGTCAGGTCAACGGCGGCTGGCAGATCGCCAAGCGCCTGTTGCAGTACGAGCGGCAGAATATCTCGGGCGGGTTCGGCCCGGGAGAACGGGCCAGCGGCTCCTCGAGCGATCTTGGTGTGATCGCCAAATCCTACCTCGGCGTGGACGAGACCGGCGCCCTGTCAGATCCCGACCTGCGGGGCCGGATCACCCGCAACAAGATGGACTTCGACTGCTTCTACAAGACGCTGAACCGGATCGCGGCGGAGTCTAAGGCGTCCAACGGCCCGTCAGCGGCGACCTCAATCATCAAGTACTCGGTGGCGAGCTTCGCCCAGGAGCGGTCGGAGCTGATCGTCGAGATGATGGGTAGCCAGGGCCTGGGCTGGACCGGAGACGACTACGCCCCCCAGGAGATCGGCGCGGTGCGCGGCTGGCTCCGGGCTAAAGCGAACTCGATCGAAGGCGGAAGCTCCGAGGTCAACCTCAACGTGATTTCAAAACGCGTTCTGGGCCTGCCCGATCCCAAGTAGGGACGGGGCGCACAGGGCGGATTTCTTCAGGAGACGAGGCGGATGGCGGATTTCGGCGGCGAAGACCTCGAAGGTTTCAGGGTCGAGGCCCGGACCTGGCTGGAGGACAACTTCCCCAGGGCCCTGGCGAAGGATCCCGCGGCCCAGGTGGCCGCGATGGGGGGCGGCCGCGAGAGCGAAGAGGCCCGCCTGTGGCGCGAACGCATGGGCGGCAAGGGCTGGGGCGTGCCGACATGGCCGGCGACCTACGGCGGCGGCGGCCTCTCGCGGCCACAGGCCCGCGTCCTGGCCGAGGAGATGGCCAGGATTGGCGCCCGTAACCCGATCGGAGGCATGGGGGTCATGATGTTCGGCCCCACCCTGCTGGAGTATGGGACCGAGGCCCTCAAACGCCAGCACATGCCCGGCATCGTCACCGGCTCTGTGCGCTGGTGCCAGGGCTATTCCGAGCCCGGATCAGGCTCGGACCTCGCCTCTCTGCAGACCCGGTGCGAGGACAAGGGTGACCACTGGCTGATCAACGGCCAGAAAATCTGGACCTCCGGCGCCAACATCGCCGACTGGTGCTTCTGCCTGGTGCGCACCGACACCTCCAAGAAGCACGAGGGTATTTCCTTCGTCCTCATCGACATGCGCACGCCCGGCGTCGAGGTCCGTCCGATCAAGCTGATCAACGGCACCTCGCCATTCTGCGAGACCTTCTTCACCGACGTGAAGGCGCCCAAGGATCAGCTCTTCGGTCCCCTCAATGGCGGCTGGACGGTCGCCAAGCGGCTGCTCCAGTTCGAGAGGGACAACATCTCCGCCGGCCTCGGCGGCGGCTCCATCGGCGCGCCCGTCTCGGCGCTTACCGTCCGCGAGGCGGCGCTGGACTATGTGGGCCTGGACGAGGACGGTCGCCTCGCCGATCCCGACCTTCGGCGTCGGATCGTCGACCATCTGATGGAGACCCAGGCCTTCCAGCAGACTGTTCGCCGGGCGGCCGATGAGTCCAAGTCCAACCAGGGTCCGTCCGCAGTCACCTCCATCATGAAGTACGCAGGCGCCAAGATCGCCCAGGAGCGGAACGAGCTGATCGTCGAGTCCCTGGGGACGGCCGGCCTGGGCTGGGAGGGGGAAGGCTTCTCAGCCCCCGAACTGGCCGCGGTGCGAACCTGGCTGAGGGCCAAGGCGAACTCCATCGAGGGCGGCACCTCGGAAATCAATCTGAACGTGGTCTCCAAGCGTGTCCTGGGACTTCCCGATCCGAAATAAGCGACTCGCGAAACCGGGCCCTTATGGTATGATTGGGTATAAGATATTGAATTTTAGGGAGTATTTCTGATGGCCGATTTTGGCGACAGTGGACTCGAAGCCTTTCGGACCGAAGCCCGGGACTGGCTTGAGGCGAATTTCCCCGCCTCCCTGCGCAAGGACCTCTCGGCGCTCGAGGCCATGGTCATGTCGCCCGAGCCGCCCAAGGGCGACTTCGCAGTCTGGAAGGAGCGCATGGGCGCCAAGGGCTGGGGTGTGCCCACCTGGCCGACCCAGTACGGCGGCGGCGGGCTCTCCCGCGATGAGGTCCGCATCCTCCAGCAGGAAATGGCCGCCATCGGCGCTGTGAATCCCGTCGTCGGCATGGGCGTCAGCATGTTCGGGCCGACCCTTCTGGAGTACGGGACCGAGGCCCAGAAGCAGAAGTACATCCCCGACATCGTGCATGGCCGCGTCCGCTGGTGCCAGGGCTTCTCCGAGCCGGGCGCCGGGTCTGACCTCGCCTCGCTCCAGACCC
Organism: Phenylobacterium sp.; assembly: GCF_020402505.1. Classification (GTDB taxonomy): domain Bacteria; phylum Pseudomonadota; class Alphaproteobacteria; order Caulobacterales; family Caulobacteraceae; genus Phenylobacterium. The sequence goes on from NZ_JADBZL010000088.1 coordinate 9,631, forward strand.
GGGCCGAGGACAAGGGTGACCACTTCCTGGTCAACGGTCAGAAGATCTGGACGTCGGGCGCCCAGTGGGCCGACATGATCTTCTGCCTGGTCCGCACCGACACCACCAAGAAGCACGAGGGCATCTCCTTCGTGGTCTTCTCGATGCGCCAGCCCGGCGTCGAGGTCCGACCGATCCGCCTGATCGCCGGCAACTCGCCCTTCTGCGAGACCTTCATCACCGATGTGAAGGTGCCCAAGGACGACCTGATCGGTCCCCTCAACGGCGGCTGGTCGGTGGCCAAGCGCCTGCTCCAGCATGAGCGCAGCGGCATGGATGGCGCCCGCCGGGGCCCGGGACAGAAGGTGGTCCTGGGACAGGTGGCGAAGAAATACCTGGGCGAGGACGACCAGGGCCGCCTGGCCGATCCGGACCTGCGCACGCGCATCATCATCAACGAGATGGACCAGGCGGCCCTCCAGGCCACGGTCCGCCGGGCGGCCCTCGAAAGCCGGGGTAACGCCGGTCCCAGCGCCACCACCTCGATCATGAAGAACGCTAACATGAAGATCGCCCAGGACCGGGCCGAGCTGACCCTCGAATTCATGGGCCACCAGGGTCTCGGCTGGGAGGGGGCCGGCTTCGCCCCGGACGAGCTGTCCGCCGTCCGCGGCTGGCTGTCCGGCAAGGCGGGGTCGATCTACGGCGGCTCCAGCGAAGTCCAGAGCAACATCATTTCCAAGCGCATTCTTGGCCTGCCCGACCTGACCCAGTCGCGCTGAGCCCGTTTTTCTGAAGGAGACGATTCATGGCAGATTTTGGAGGCGGCGATCCTGAGGCCTTCCGCAAGGAAGTGCGCGAGTGGGTCGAGGCCAATTTCCCCGCCGAGCTGAAGGGCCGGCCTAACCCCATGATGCGCGAGGAGCGCGCCAAGCCGACCGAGGCCCAGGAGGCCTGGCGCAAGGCGGTCGGCGCCAAGGGTTGGGGCACGCCGACCTGGCCGAAACAGTATGGCGGCGGCGGCCTGTCGAGCGCCGAAGCCCGCGTGATCCAGCAGGAGTTCGGCCGCGCCGGCGCCTACAACCCGATCGGCGGCATGGGCGTGATGATGTTCGGCCCGACGCTTCTGGAGTACGGCACCGAGGACCAGAAACTGGAGCATATCCCGCCGATCTGCCGCGGTGATGTCCAGTGGTGCCAGGGCTTCTCGGAGCCAGGCGCCGGTTCCGACCTGGCGGCCCTGCAGACCCGCGCCGAGGACAAGGGCGATCACTTCCTCATCAACGGCCAGAAAATCTGGACCTCTGGCGCCCAGTTCGCCGACTGGTGCTTCTGCTTGGTGCGGACGGACACCTCGAAGAAGCATGAGGGCATCTCTTTCGTCCTCTTCACCATGCATCAGCCGGGCGTTGAAGTGCGCCCGATCAAACTGATCGCCGGCAGTTCGCCCTTCTGCGAGACCTTCTTCACTGACGCCCGGGCCGAGAAGAAGAACCTGGTCGGACCGCTCAACGGCGGCTGGACCATCGCCAAGCGCCTGCTCCAGCACGAGCGCGGCGGCCTCTCCGGCGCCGGTGGCGGCGGCGGCATGGGCGGCCGGTCCCTGGTGGACCTGGCCCGCGAGTATGTCGGCGTGGACGCCCAGGGCCGGATCGCTGACCCGGACCTGCGCACCCGCGTCGTCCAGCACGAGATCGAGGGCCGCTCCTTCCAGCAGACCGCCGTACGCGCCATGCTGGAGAGCAAGGGCAATTCCGGCCCGAGTGCGGCGACCTCGATCATGAAGAACGCCGGCACGAGCTGGATGCAGATGCGTCACGAGCTCACCCTCGAGATCATGGGCCACCAGGGCCTCGGCTGGGAGGGCGACGCCTTCAAGCCCGAGGAGCTCGGCGCCGTCCGCGGCTGGCTGGGCGGCAAGGCCTTCACGATCTACGGCGGCAGCCAGGAGGTGCAGAGCAACATCATCTCCAAGCGCATCCTCGGCCTGCCCGACCTCACCCAGCACAACTGACATCCACCGACACGACGAGATTAAGGATCAACTGAAATGGCCGTTCTGAACGAAGAACAGAGCATGCTCCGCGACGCCGCGAAGAGCTGGACCCAGGAAAAGAGCCCGGTCACCGCCTTCCGCAAGATGCGCGATTCCGGCGTCGAGATCGGATACGACGTCAACGCCTGGAACGAGATGGCCGAGATGGGCTGGGCCGGGGTGATCATCCCCGAGGAGTACGGCGGCTCGGCCTTCGGCTACCTGTCCATGGGCCTTATCCTGGAAGAGCTGGGCCGGACCCTGACCGCCTCGCCTCTGATCGCCTCCGGCGTGGGCGCGGCTTCGGCCCTGGTCCTGGGCGGCTCTGACGCCCAGAAGTCCGAGTGGCTGCCCAAGATCGCCGACGGCTCCGTGGTCGGCGCCCTGGCCGTGGACGAGGGCCCGCACCATGCGCCCGAGAAGGTCGCCCTGGCCGCGACCAAGTCCGGCGCCGGCTACAGCCTGTCGGGGACCAAGACCTTCGTCATCGAGGGCCTGGCCGCCAACCTGCTGGTGGTGTCCGCCCGCACCTCCGGCAAGCCGGGCGACAAGGACGGGATCACCCTGTTCCTGGTTCCCGCCGACGCCAAGGGCGTGAGCCGCAAGCGCCTCGCCCTGGCGGACAGCCGTGGCGCAGCCAACATCACCTTTGACAAGGTCGAGGTGGGCGCCGACGCGGTTCTGGGCGCAGCCGACAAGGGCTGGGATGTCCTCGAGAAGACCCTCGACCGGGTCCGCGCCGCCCTGGCCGCCGAGATGCTCGGCTCAGCCAACCAGGCCTTCGAGACCACCCTCGACTACCTCAAGGTGCGGGTCCAGTTCGGCCAGGTGATCGGCTCCTTCCAGGCCCTCCAGCACCGCGCCGCCAAGATGTTCACCGACCTTGAACTGGCCCGCAGCGCCGTCGAGGCGGCCCTCCAGGCCATCGACGCGGACAGCCCGGACGTGCCCGAGCTGGTGTCCCTGTCCAAGGCCAAGATGGGCGACGTCTTCCACCTCGTCTCCAACGAGATGGTCCAGATGCACGGCGGTATCGGCATGACCGACGCCCACGACGCGGGCTTCTACCTCAAGCGCGCCCGTGCGGCCGAGGCGGCCTTCGGCAGCCAGAGCTACCACCGCGACCGCTACGCCCGGATCAACGGCTACTGATCGACGGACAGTTCCGGGCCTCTACAGCCCCCTCCGGCGGCGACGCCGGAGGGGTTTTTCGATCCGCCTTCCGGTTTGCGAGCGGGCGGGGAGCGTGGTTGTCTTGTCACTGCCTGCAGGAGCGAGCCCATGACCTTCCCCTCCCTGAAATCCCTCTTCTGGGCCGTCGTGCTGACCGCGTTCGCAGGCGCCGCCCGGGCGGAGACTATCCTCTTCGTGGGTAACAGCTTCACCTTCGGCGCCACCTCGCCCGTGCTGCGCTATCGCCCGGAGCAGGTGACCGACCTCAACAAGGAAGGCATCGGCGGTGTGCCCGCCATCTTCAAGGTCCTCACCTTCCAGGCCGGTCTTGACTACCAGGTCAGCCTCGAGACTTCCCCTGGCAAGAACTTCGACTGGCACCTCGCCAACCGCCTGCCTCTGATTGATCGCCCCTGGGACGTGGTCATTCTGCAGGGACAGTCCACGCTGGACCTGGAGCGCCCCGGAGACCCGACCCGGATCATTGAGTACGGCCGTCAGCTCTCAGATGTCCTGGCCCGGAGAAATCCCTCGGCGCGCATCTATTTTCAGTCCACCTGGTCCCGGGCGGACCTCACCTACGCCAAACCCAGCCCCTGGAAGGGCAAGCCCATCGCCGCCATGGCCCGGGATGTACGCGCCGGCTACGACCGGGCCCGCGCCGTCTCCCCCGCGGTCCGGGGGGTGCTGCCTGTCGGCGAGGCCTGGACTCGCGCCATGGACGCCGGCGTCGCCGACCCCAACCCCTACGATGGAGTGACCTTCGGTCAGGTCGACCTCTGGGGATGGGACCAGTATCACGCCAGCGCCGCCGGGTATTATCTGAGCGCCCTGGTCACCTTTGGGGCGGTCACCGGCCGGGATCCCCGGAGCTTCGGCGAGAGAGAGGTCGCGGCCTATGAACTTGGCCTCTCACCGGCACAGGCGACAGGCCTGCAGCAGGCCGCCTATGAGCAGCTGAAGGCCGATGGACTGCTTCCAGAGCCCTTGGAAACGCCGGGACGATGAGACCCCCGAACCTGCGGGGTGGCTGGAACCACCGACCCGGCCCGGCTCGGACCATGGCCCCTTCGGGAGACACCCAGGACTGGCCTCAAGCGCGGCTTGTTTCCAGCTTCGCAGCGTTTCCAGTTCAGGCCGGCTGGTCTACTCGACGTCAATGCCGAGGGGAGATTGCCCTACCGGGCGCAGAGGCCCGTTGTAGTCGCCAGTCCGAATGAACTGTCGCCTCGGGGAAAGGGCGCGGGTAATCCGATCGGCAAGAGCCTTGCCTGTAATTGGCTTGGCCAGGAATTGGTCGACCCCCGCATCCAGGCAGGCCTTGACGTGCCTTTCCTCGGTATGGCCCGTCGCTACGATGATCGGCACCTCGCTGAAGGGATTGGACTCATCCGCCCGGAGGTTGCGGACAAAGGTCACCCCGTCAATGACAGGCATCTTGATGTCGGTGATGATCAGATCCGGTTTGATATCGGGGATGATCTTCAATGCCTCAACAGCATCATTGGCTTGCCGGATCACGAGGAATCCAAGCGCCCGCAGGACAGCCTTCATGATGCTTCGCATCCCGATGTTGTCGTCGATGACAAGGACCACCAGATCCCGGCTCAGGGGAACCATGCGCCACCCAGGGTTAATTTCGTCACCGGGACTCTAGACGCAGCAGGTTGCAAGAAGGTTACGCGCGCGACGCATCGAACCTCGACGTCAGCGCCTTGTTGATGCATGACCCTTTGCGCTTGGGTTGCCAGTTCGAGGACGCGCCATGACGGATTCCCCCCCTCCCCTCCCTGACCTCCACAAGACCCTCGGCCAACAGAGGCTGGTGACCTTCGAGCCAGGCCGGGCCGCCATCGAGTATCTGGCGGGCGCGCATATGTGCCATTCCGGCGGGGTCGTGCA
>NZ_JADBZL010000089.1:0-18623 GCF_020402505.1 Phenylobacterium sp.
CCAGATCTCCAAGGAGCGGGTGAACAAGGTCTCCGACGTCCTGCAGGAAGGCCAGACCGTCAAGGTCAAGCTTCTCGGCTTTGACGACCGGGGCAAGACCCGTCTGTCCATGAAGGTTGTCGATCAGGAGACCGGCGAGGATCTGTCCAAGAAGGAAGACGCCTCGGAGGACGCCGAGGGCTGATCGGCCTTCCCTCCCGGAAGACTTCAGGGGCGGCCGGAGCGATCTGGCCGCCCCTTTTCATTTCCGGCCTGCCGCGGTAAGCGGGGGCCGGGTCCGCAGTTCACCCAGGCGTCGCCGCCCCGCAAGGGGAGCTAAACCTGCGAAGACAAACTCCCTCCGCATCTGACGCCTTCCTTCTGCGCCAGGTCGAAGCCGGCGACCCCGACACCGCCCCCCACGGGCCAGGCGCAGCTTGAGGACGCGTGATGCCCAGAACCTTTCTGCCCTTTGCCGTCGACGACATCTCGGCCCTGGCCCGGTCCCTCCGGCTCCAGCTGGCCGCCCGGACGGGGACGCCCGGCCATGTCGAGATGCTGAACATGCTGGCGCGTGCCGCCGGCGCCCGAAACTTCCAGCAGCTCCGGGCGCAGACCGCTTCAAGTCCCGCTCCATCGGCGCCGGAACCAGAGCCGGATCTCGCCCTGGTGGAACGAACGGCTCGCCATTTCGACGCCGAGGGGCGCCTCGCCTCCTGGCCTGCCAGGACGTCCCTGCAATCCCTCGCCCTGTGGGGCCTGTGGTCCCGGATCCCGGCGGAAGCCGTCTTCACGGAGGTCGGATTCAACCAGAGGCTGAACGCCATCAGCCAGATCGGCGATCCCGCCCTGTTGCGCCGCTCCATGGTGCACGCCGGCCTGGTGTCGCGAACGGACGACTGCCGGGACTATCGGCGGATCGAGCGAGGGCCGCCGCCAGACGCCCGGGCCCTGATCCGCCGGCTGGGGCCAGGGTAAGGCCGGGGCTCAGCTCCGCAGCTTGCGGATGATCGCGTCCAGGTCGCGGGCGAGGACGGCGTCGTCCTGCTTGAGGGCCTCGATGCGACGGACCGCATGGAGGACCGTGGTGTGGTCACGCCCGCCGAACCGGCGGCCGATGTCGGGCAGGGACCGGGTCGTGATCTGCTTGGCGATCCACATGGCGGCCTGGCGGGGACGCGCCACGACCCGGGCCCGCCGCTCGGAGATGATGTCCGTCTGCTTCAGCCCGTAGTGTTCGGCCACGGCCTTCTGGATCTGATCGACCGTCACCCGTTTCTCGCTGCAGGCCAGGTGCGGACGCAGGATGGCCTGGGCCTCGTCCAGGGTGAGGCGGGCGATGTCGCCGCCGACCCGGGCGACCAGGGTGTTGAGCGCCCCTTCCAGCTCCCGGACGGAGTCCGTGAACCGGTCCGCCAGGAACTGCAGCACCTCGCTGCGGGCGGAGGGCAGGAATCCGCCAGCCTGGGCCAGGATGGCGAGCTTGCGCTCCAGTATGCCCAGGCGCAGGCCCCGATCGGCCGGCTCGATCCCGCAGACCAGGCCGGACTGGAGATGCGAGCGCAGCCGGGGCTCCATCTCCGACAACTCCGAGGGGGAACGGTCGGCGGTCAGCACCACTCGGCGACCGTCCTCGATCAGGGCGATGAGGGTGTGGAAGAGTTCTTCCTGAGTGTTCTGCTTGCCCGCGACGAAGTGGACGTCGTCGATGAGCAGGAGATCGGCGTTCCGGAGCTCGGCCTTGAACGCGGCGGTCTGCCGGTCCTGGATGGCCCGCACGAAGGTCGAGGTGAAACGCTCAGCGGTCAGGTAGACCACGCGCTTGGCCTCGCCGGTCTGCATGGCCTCCCAGGCCAGGGCGTTGAGGAGGTGGGTCTTCCCGAAGCCATAGGGGCCGTGGAAAAGCACCGGATTGAAGTGGCCGTCCGCCCAGGACGCCACCCTCCGCGCCACGGCGAAAGCGAACTCGTTCGACGGGCCGGGGACAAAGGTCTCGAAGCTGAACCGCTCCTGGAGGCCCTGTTGCCGGCCCGGGGCGGCGGACTGGGGGGCCGCCGACGGCTCGGATGCTGCGCGATGCGCCTCAGCCTGAGGTCGCGCCCCGCGGGGGGGGGCCTCAAGCGCCGGGGCGGCGGTTGTGGAACCCTGGCCTTCAAACTCCATCTTCGACTTCAGGGCGAGACTCCGGCCCATCGGATCGTTCTGCGCCCAGAGCTCGCCGATCCGGCGCCAGGCGTGACGGCGGATCCAGTCCCGCGCGACGCCCGTGGCGGCGACAAGGCAGACATCCCCATCCTGCTCCCGGAGAGAGGCCTGACTCAGCCAGGAGCCGAAGGTGGCCTCGCCGAGCTCACGCTTCAGGATCTGACAGGTCTTGCTCCAGACTTCCACTGTCGCACCATCCTTCGACACGCTCCTGTTCGCCATCGCCGACCCGTCCTGACCCGTCTTCGCTCTTCAGCGCCACGCGGCCGAAGAGCTCCCCAGAATTCTCACAACAGCTTCCCCGCGCCGCCCGGACAGGTGTCACAGGAAGCTGTTTTTTCTCTCTCGAGGTCGCTTGGAAAAACGCTTTACGGCCCCAACACTAGTGCCCGAAAGAGACCGGTCAACGGAGATTCTTTGCCGCTTGAGCGGATATTTTCGTTGACTCCGGGAAAGCCAATTCTCGCAAGGAACTGCCTAATTCACGGTCCATTTCGGGACATTTCCCTGGGTCTGAGGCCCCCCCGGAATCCTGTACCGAAACGACAAAACCCCGCCAGGGGCGGGGCTTTTTCCTGAATAAAAACAGAGAGATTGAAACAAACCGACCCAAAACGGGTCAGTTGGTTCAGGCCGCAGAAGCCTTCCGCAGGCGGGCCGCCAGACGGGACACCTTGCGAGAGCCGGTGTTCTGGTGGACCACGCCCTTGGAGACGGCCCGCATCAGCTCGGACTCGGCCTCGACAAAGGCGGTCTTCGCGGCGGCCAGGTCGCCGGAGGCCAGGGCCTCGTCGAACTTTCGCAGGAAGGTGCGGACGCGCGAGCGGCGCGCCTTGTTCACCTCGGTACGACGGGCGATCTTGCGGACCGCCTTCCGGGCGCCGGGATTGTTGGCCATGCTTCAGCTCTCAAAACAGTTCGCGGGCGCCAGCCATCAGGCGCCAGCCGAAATCGGAGGCGCGGGTATACGGTAAGGCGCCCCACCGGTCAATGCGGGCTGCCTGTCCCTGGCCTACCTTCCCCGGAAATCCGGCTTCCGTTTCTCGATGAAGGCCGCCATCCCCTCCTTCTGGTCCTCGAAGGCGAAGAGGGAGTGGAACAGACGCCGCTCCATGGACACGCCGGCGGACAGGGTGGTCTCGTAGGCGGCGTCGACGAGCTCGATGTTCATCATCACGGCGAGGGGCGACTGGGCGGCGATCTTGCCCGCCGCCTCGAGGGCCTCGGCGACCAGTCGATCGGCGGGAACAACCCGCGAGACAAGGCCGGCGCGCTCGGCCTCTGCAGCGTCCATCATCCGTCCGGTGAGGATCATGTCCATGGCCTTGGACTTGCCCACCAGCCGGGTCAGCCTTTGCGTACCGCCGATGCCGGGCATGACCCCCAGATTGATCTCGGGCTGGCCGAATTTCGCGGTCTCGGAGGCGATGATGAAGTCGCACAGCATGGCCAGCTCGCAGCCGCCGCCCAGGGCGTAGCCGGAGACGGCGGCGATGATCGGCTTGCGGCAGGCTTCGATCCGTCGCGCCGCAGGACCAAAGAAGTCGGCGGCGAACATCTCTGCGTAGGACTTGTCCGACATCTCCTTGATGTCGGCGCCCGCGGCGAAGGCGCGCTCCGAGCCCGTCAGGACAAGACAGCGCACGCCCGCGTCGGCCTCGGCGGCGTCGAGGGCCTGGCCCAGTTCCTCCAGGAGCCGGCTATTGAGGGCGTTGAGCGCCTCCGGCCGGTTCAGCCGGATCAGGGCGACGGCGTCGTGGGCTTCGACGATCAGGGTCTCATAGGCCATGGGGATCTCCGGCGGAGGGTTTCCGACGCTTTAGGCGGCGGGGGCGAAAAGGCCAAGGGCCGTCACTTCTGGCAGGCGGGACACCAGAAGGTCGACCGCCCGGCCTGCACGCGGCGGCGGATCACGCCGCCGCAACCGGCGTTGGGGCAGGTTTCGCCCTCCCGGTCATAGGCTCGGAAGCTGTGCTGGAAATAGCCCAAGGCCCCGTCCGCAGCCGAAAAGTCCCTGAGGGTGGAGCCTCCGGCGGCGATGGCCCGCTCCAGGACGCCGCGGACCGCCCCGGCGAGCGCCTCGAGGCGGGGTCGCGACACCCTTCCGGCCGGCCGGAAGGGTGAGATGCGCGCCTCATGCAGCGCCTCGCAGACATAGATGTTGCCCAGCCCCGCCACTGTCCTCTGGTCGAGGAGCAGGGTCTTGGGGCCCTGCCTTCGATCGCGGAAGGCCTCGGCGAGACGACCGGCGCCGAAGGCGTCCGAGAGGGGCTCGGGACCCATGCCGGCGAACCAGGGGTGCCGCTCAAGGTCATCCGTGGACGCCAGACCCATGAATCCGAAGCGCCGGGGGTCGTGATAGACGATGCGACCGCCCGTTTCGGTCTCGAAGACCACGTGGTCATGCTTCGTATCGTCGCCGGCGACCCGGTGGAAACGACCTGGCGACCCGCCGCCCTCCCCCTCGATCCGGAACCGGCCGCTCATGCCCAGATGGGCGATCAGGGTTTCGCCCCGGTCAAGATCCGCCAGGAGGTACTTCGCCCGGCGCCGCAGGGCGGTGACCCGGGCGCCCGCCAGGCGCTGGACGAAACCCTCAGGGAAGGGAAAGCGGAGATCAGGCCGACGGGTCTCGACCCGGGAGAGACGATGGCCCTCGAGGACGGGCGCCAATCCCCTGCGAACGGTCTCGACCTCTGGAAGCTCGGGCATGGGGACTGCCTCGCATGGCAGGGCCCGGCGGGCAACCGGGCGCAAGGCGGCGGCCCGGGATTCGATTGAAGCGGCTTTCCCGTCGGCGTCCGGCGTTCTAAGAGCCCGTCATGAGCGCGACCTTCGGATTCCGGGACGTCGATCCCAGAGAGAAGCCCGGCCTTGTGCGCGGGGTCTTCGACCGTGTGGCGAGCCGCTACGACCTCATGAACGACGTCATGAGCGCGGGTGTTCACCGGCTCTGGAAGGACGCCGCTGCGGCGCGCCTGAACCCCCAGCCCGGTGAGACCATCATCGACTGCGCAGGGGGAACCGGGGACATGGCCCGGCGTTTCGCCGACCTGGCGCGCCGGGCGCGGGACAGGCGCGGTGGCCTGGACGCCCGCATCCTGGTGATCGACTACAACGCCGAGATGATCGCCGCCGGGCGGGCCCGGGGGCTGGAGCCCGAGATCGCCTGGGCGGTGGGCGACGCCCAGAGGCTGCCCCTGCCGGACGCCTGTGCGGACGCCTATGTCATCAGCTTCGGCATCCGGAACGTCACCGACATCCCGGCGGCCCTGCGGGAGGCCCGGCGGGTCCTGAGGCCGGGCGGGCGGTTCCTGTGCCTGGAGTTCTCGCGGCCGCCCGCGCCGGCCCTGGCGCGGCTCTACGACGCCTATTCCTTCCGGGTGATCCCCTTCATAGGCGAGCAGATCGCCGGCGACCGGGCCTCCTACCAGTACCTGGTGGAGAGCATCCGGCGCTTCCCGGACCAGAAGACCTTCCAGTCCATGATCGAGGCGGCGGGCTTCCGGCGGGCGGGCTACACCAACTTCACCGGCGGGGTCGCAGCCTTGCACCATGGCTGGGCGGTCTGACCGTGCTGTCGGGCCTTTCGGCGGCGGCGAGGCTGACGGCGGCGGGATGGCGGCTCCTGCGCCACGACGCCCTCCTGCCGCGGGAGATGAGGTCGCTCTACCCCGCGCCCCTGGTCCGGATGTCCCGCCTCGCCGGCCTGTTGGCCGGTCCGGAAGCCCGTCGGGGCCGGCCCGGGGAGCGGCTGGCCCGCAGCCTTGAGGGGCTCGGACCGGTAGCGATCAAGTTCGGGCAGCTTCTGTCCACGCGCGCCGACATCTTCGGGGTCGAGTTCGCCGGCGACCTCGCCCGGCTCAAGGACCGGCTGGCGCCCTTTCCGACCGAGGTCGCCCTTCGGGAGGTGGCCGAGGCCCTGGGCCGACCCGCAGACAGTCTTTTCGCCCGGTTCGGAGCGCCTGTGGCCGCCGCCTCCCTCGCCCAGGCCCATGAGGCCTGGCTGCACGATGGTCGCAGGGTCGCGGTGAAGGTTCTCCGCCCCGGGGTGGAGCGGCGGGTGGAGGCGGACGCCCGGGTGATGTTCCTGGCCGCCGCCCTTGCCGAAGCCCTGGCGCCTGACGCCCGCCGGCTTGAGCCCCGCTCGCTGGCCGCCTCGGTGATCGAGTCCGTCCGGCGGGAACTGGACCTGCGCCTGGAGGCGGCGGGCGCCGACGAACTCCGCGAGATCATGGCCCGGGACGGCTACATGTCCGCACCGGCCGTGGTATGGGACGGGGTGGGTCGCCGGGTCCTGACCCTGGAGTGGGCGCAGGGCACGCCCCTGTCCGACCCGGCGAGCCTGGAGGCGCCGGACCTCGACCGGGCCGCCCTCGCCACCGGCCTGATCCGGGCCTTCCTCGCCCAGGCCCTGGACCACGGCGTCTTCCACGCCGACCTCCACGAGGGCAACCTTTTCGTCTCCGCCCCGGACCGCATCGTCGCCGTGGACTTCGGCATCGTGGGCCGGCTCGGCCATGACCAGAGGCGCTATCTCTCTGAAATCCTCTGGGGCTTCCTTCAGCGCGACTACGAGCGGGTGGCCCGGATCCACTTCGAGGCCGGCTATGTGCCCGGCCACCACGCCGTGGGCGACTTCGCCCAGGCCCTGCGCGCGGTGGGCGAGCCGATCTTCGGCCGGTCGGCCCGGGATGTTTCCATGAGCCGGGTGCTGATCCAGCTGTTCGAGATCACCGGCCAGTTCGACATGCACCTGCGCCCCGAGCTGGTCCTCCTTCAGAAGACCATGATGACCGTGGAAGGTGTGGGACGATCGATCTGGTCGGACCTCGACATCTGGGCGGCGGCGGACCCCGTGGTGCGACGCTGGATGACCCGCGAGCTCTCGCCGGCCGCGCGGATCACGCGGCTCGGCGAGCAGGCCGGGCGTCTCCTGTCGCGACTTGCCGCGCTGGCGGAAGCGCCCGCGCCGCAGCCGACGCCATCCGGAGCCCGGAGGCAGAGCCTGGCCCTGATCCTGGCCGGCGGGGCCCTCACGGCGGCGCTGGCGGCCCTGGCCCTGGTCGTCTCAGCCCTCTGAGGGCCGGTCCGCCCCGGCCCGCGCGGTGCGCCTCTGGGCCTCCCGCGCCTTCTGGGCCTCCCAGTAGGCGACGCCCTGGTCGGGATGGAAGAAGGCCCGTGGCGCACCGTCCCGGCTCGCCACTGCGAAGGTGTTGGACCCCGGATGATAGATCAGGACGTCGCCATTGCGGCGGGTGAGACGCTGGGCGCCCTGTGGCGGGGCGTCGATGAAGGTCCGCGCCTTGCGCACATAGGCCTCAAGGCTGGGGGTCCCGAAGCTTTCGCCGTTCCGCGCGAAGGCGCGCCGGGCGTTCTCCTCGGCTGAACCGCGGCGGCTTGACGTCCAGATCGGACGACCCTCCAGGAGGGGCGCCGGGGCCTGGGCGACCTCACCGGACCGGCCGCCGGCGCGGGCGCTGTCGAAGCGATCCCCCCGGTCAGACGTATCGGCCGGCGAGGCGGCGGCGTAGGCGGCGTCTCCGCCCGAGGCGGCGCTGTCGGCCCGAACGGCCGAGGGGCGTTCGCAGCCGGCGAGGGACAAGGCCAGGGACAGGGTCCCCAGAAGCAGGACAGTGGGGGCGGTGATGGACCGGACGGTCATTGTGATCTCCCGTTGCGCCCGCCCAGGCTGGAACAAATAAGGAACACTTCGTCCGGTTTGTCGAGTCCCGATGTTTTGGCGTAAGAGGCGGGGCGTGGCTGGAGGCGCCGGGATCGTGTCGGACAGACGAGTGCTACTGATCGTGGGCGGCGGAATTGCGGCCTACAAGTGTCTGGAGCTTGTCCGCCTGCTGCGCGGGCAGGGGATCGCCGTGCGCCCTGTCCTGACCCCGGCGGGGTCGCAATTCGTCACGCCCCTTTCCCTCGCCGCCCTCTGCGAGGACAAGGTCCATACCGATCTCTTCTCGCTCACCGACGAGGCGGAGATGGGTCACATCCGATTGTCCCGGTCGGCGGACCTGATTGTCGTGGCGCCGGCCACAGCGGACCTGATGGCCCGGACGGCGGCGGGCCTGGCCAATGACCTGGCGACCACCCTCCTGCTCGCCACCGACACGCCGGTGATGATGGTCCCCGCCATGAACGTGCGGATGTGGACCCACCCGGCGACGCAGAGGAACCTGGCGACCCTGACGGCGGACGGCGTCCGCTTCGTGGGCCCCGATGTAGGCGACATGGCCTGCGGCGAGACCGGTCCTGGGCGCATGGCCGAGCCCGCAGCGATCTGCGCCGCCATCCTCGAGGCCCTCGGGGCCAAGGCCATCCGACCGCTGGCGGGCCGACGCGCCCTCGTCACCGCGGGTCCCACGGCCGAGCCGGTCGACCCCGTCCGTGTGCTGACGAATCGCTCGAGCGGCAAGCAGGGCTTCGCTATCGCCGCCGCTCTGGCCAATCTGGGCGCCGAGGTGACCCTGGTCGCCGGCCCTGTCGCCGAGCCGACGCCTCCCGGCGTCCGGCGCGTGGACGTGGAGACCGCGCGGGAGATGCTGGCCGCCTGCGAGGCCGCCCTGCCCGCCGACGTCGCCGTCTGCGTGGCCGCCGTCGCCGACTGGCGCCCCGCCGAGGTCGCTGCCGGCAAGACCAAGAAGACCCAGGGCGCCCCGCCGCCGGAGATCCGCCTGGTCGAGAACCCCGACATCCTCGCCACCCTGTCCCGGGCCGCGGCCCGGCCCCGGCTGGTGGTGGGCTTCGCCGCCGAGACCGAGACGGTGGAGGACCACGCCCGGGCCAAGCTGGCCCGCAAGGGCTGCGACTGGATCGTCGCCAACGACGTCTCCCGGCCCGGCGTGATGGGCGGAAGCGACAACACCGTCTCCATCGTCACCCGCGACGGGGTCGAACGCTGGGAAGAAGCGCCCAAGGCTGAAGTGGCCCGCAGGCTGGCGGCGCGGATCGCCACGACCCTGGGAGGCGAGACCCAATGAAGCCCGTCGTCGATGTCGTGCGTCTGCCGCACAATCCGGACCTGCCCCTGCCCGCCTACGAGACGGCCGGGGCCGCCGGCATGGACCTGCGCGCTGCGGTCCCGGAGGATGCGCCCGTCGTGCTTCGTCCCGGCGCCCGGACCGCCGTACCCACCGGCCTGGCCTTCGCCCTGCCCGAGGGCTTCGAGGCCCAGGTCCGGCCCAGGTCCGGCCTGGCGCTCAAGTCAGGCGTCACTGTCGCCAACGCACCCGGCACCATCGACCAGGACTACCGGGGCGAGCTGAAGGTCCTCCTGATCAACCTCGGCGAGGAAGACTTCGTGATCCGTCGGGGCGACCGGGTCGCCCAGCTGGTCATTGCTCCGGTGGTCCAGGCGGCCTGGCGCGAGGTCGGCGACCTTGACGCCACCGCCCGTGGCGCCGACGGCTTCGGATCCACCGGCGGGCGCTGATCCGCCCCCAGAAGGGAGAGACCCCATGGAGCTGATCCTGGTCCGCCATGGACGCCCCGCCCGGATGGAGACCACCTCCGACCCGCATCTGAACGAGGTCGGGCTGGAGCAGGCCCGTCGCGCCGCCGCCTGGCTGGCCCTGGAGCCGATCGAAGCGACCTGGTCCTCCACCATGCGCCGCGCCGTCCAGACCGCAGAGGCCTTCGCCGGCCTCGTGGGGCATGAAGTCCAGCAGCACCCGGGCATTGTCGAGTTCGACCGCAACTCCGGGGTCTACATTCCCACCGAAGAGCTCAAGAAGGAGAACTTCGCCGCCTGGCAGGCCATGGCCACCGGCGGCCACGGCGTCGACATGGCCGAGTTCCAGAAGATGGTGGTCGACGGCATGGAGGAGATCATCGCCGCCCATCCCGGCGGCAAGGTGGCGGTCTTCTGCCACGGCGGCGTGATCAATGTGTGGGCGGCGCACGTCCTGGGAATGGAGCCCCGGGTCTTCTTCGAGGCCGACTACACCAGCATCAACCGGTTCCTGGCCGCCCGCAGCGGCCAGCGCGCCGTGGTCAGCCTGAACGAGCGCGCCCACCTGCTGGACGACGTCCGCCGGCCGGCCTGAAGGCTGCGGCGGCGGGACGGGAGGGGCCGCCGCGATCCCTTGTCGGCGGCTCAGCGGCGGAAGCCGAGAACGTCGCGCATGTCGTAGGCGCCGGGCTCGCGGGAGATCGCCCAACGGGCGGCGGCCAGGGCGCCGCGGGCGAAAAGGCCCCGGTCCCGGGCCGAGTGGCTGAGGGTCAGGATCTCGTCCTCGCCCGCAAACAGAACCGAGTGCTCACCGATCACGCCGCCGCCGCGCGCCACCGAGAAGCCGATGGCGCCCTCGGGACGCGCGCCTGTAATCCCGTCGCGGGCGCGGATGGCGACCTTCTCAAGGTCGACGCCCCGCCCCCGCGCCGCCGCTGCGCCCAGCATCAGGGCCGTGCCGGAAGGCGCGTCCACCTTGCGGCGGTGGTGGGCCTCGAAGACCTCGATGTCGAAGTCCGCCGGCGAGAGGGCCGCAGACGCCAGCTCGACCAGGCCCATCAGCATGTTGACGCCGAGAGAGAAGTTCCCGGCCCGGACGATGGGGACGCGCAGGGCGGCCTCCGACAGGGCGTCGATCTCGCCCGCCGAGAAACCCGTGGAGCCGATCACCAGGGCAGGGCCGCCCCGGGCCGCCGCCTCCCCGGCCAGGGCGACGGAGGCGGCGGGCGTGGAGAAGTCCACCACCACGTCGGCGTCCTCGAGGGCCGAGGCCCGGTCGGTCAGGATAGGATCCACCGCGTCCGGGCGATCGAACCGGCCGGCGAGGACGAGATCGGGCGCCGCCTCGACGGCTTCGGCCACGACCAGACCCATGCGCCCGAGGGCGCCGGCGACAGCGATACGGATGGGTGGGGTCACGGTCGGCCTCCGGGGCTCTGGCGAGAACCCCTTGTCCCGCGAGGGGGTCCTGCGGGTCAATGCCCTGTGGGTCCTGCGAGGTTGTCCCGTCCGCAGCCGGCCTGTAGGTTGCGCCCCTTTCGGGGCCTGTCCGGCCCTCACCCCCAAGGAAACGCCGCCCCGATGAGCGACGCCAGGAAGCGCACCTTCACCGACGAGGAAGCCCTGAGCTTCCACCAGTTCCCGACGCCCGGGAAACTGGCCATCACGCCGACCAAGCCCATGGCCACCCAGCGGGACCTGAGCCTCGCCTACTCCCCGGGTGTGGCGGTGCCGGTGCTGCGCATCGCCGAGGACCCGGAAACGGCCTACGATTACACCTCCAAGGGCAACCTGGTGGCGGTGATCTCGAACGGCACCGCCATCCTGGGCCTGGGCAATCTGGGCGCCCTGGCCTCCAAGCCGGTGATGGAGGGCAAGAGCGTCCTCTTCAAGCGCTTCGCCGACGTCGATTCCATCGACATCGAGGTGACGGCCACCGACCCGGACGAGGTCATCACGGTGGTGAAGAACATCGGCGTGACCTTCGGGGGGATAAACCTGGAGGACATCAAGAGCCCCGAGTGCTTCCGGATCGAGACCGAGCTGCAGGAACTGCTCGACATTCCGGTCTTCCATGACGACCAGCACGGCACGGCGATCATTTCGGCGGCCGGACTGATCAATGCCTGCAAGATCACCGGCCGGGAGGTGAGGGACGTCAAGCTGGTCCTGTGCGGCGCGGGGGCGGCGGGCATCGCCTCCCTCGAACTCATCAAGGCCATGGGCGTGCGAGCCGAGAACTGTATCGCCGTGGACAACACCGGCGTCATCTACCGGGGCCGGCCCACCGGGATGAACCAGTGGAAGTCGGCTCACGCGGTGGAGACCGACGCGCGCACCCTGGCGGACGCCATGAAGGGGGCTGACGTCTTCTTCGGCCTTTCGGTGAAAGGCGCCCTGACGCCGGAGATGGTGGCCTCCATGGCCCCCAATCCGATCATCTTCGCCATGGCCAATCCCGATCCGGAAATCACGCCGGAGGAGGTCGCCGCCGTGCGCAGCGACGCCATCGTGGCCACCGGCCGCAGCGACTATCCCAACCAGGTCAACAATGTCCTGGGCTTCCCCTACATCTTCCGCGGCGCCCTCGACGTGCGGGCGCGGCGGGTGAACATGGAGATGAAGATCGCCTGCGCCAACGCCCTGGCCCAGCTGGCGCGGGAGGACGTTCCCGACGAGGTGGCCGCCGCCTATCACGGCAAGCAGCTGAAGTTCGGGCCGGACTACATCATCCCTTCGCCCTTCGACCCGCGGCTGATCTCCTACATTCCGCCCTTCGTGGCCCAGGCGGCCATGGACACCGGCGTCGCGCGCACCCCGATCGCCGACATGGACGCCTACCGGGCCAGCCTCGCCCAGCGCCTCGATCCCACAGCAGGCTTCCTGCAGAAGATTCAGGGCGTGGTCCTGAAGTCGCCGGAGAAGCGGATCGTCTTCGCCGAGGGCGAGGAGCCCAGCGTCATCCGCGCCGCCTTCGCCTTCCAGAACGCCGGCCTGGGCCGGGCCATACTGGTGGGACGCGAGGACCTGGTGGAGGAGAACATGCGACTGGCCGGCCTCGATCCCGCAGAGGCGGATCTCAAGGTCGTCAACGCCCGGGTCTCGGAGCACAATCCGGAGTTCGTCGACTTCCTCTATGGCCGGCTGGCGCGTCAGGGCTACCTGAAGCGGGACGTCCTGCGGCTGATCAATCAGGACCGGAACTCCTTCGCGGCCTCCATGGTCGCCCTGGGCCACGCCGACGGCATGGTCACTGGCGTGACGCGCTCATACGACCAGGCCCTGGAGGAGGTGTTGCGGGTCATTGATCCGTCTACGGATGGACGGGTCATCGGCATGAGCGTCCTGCTGGCCAAGGGCCGAACCCTGTTCATTGCCGACACCAACATCACGGAGATGCCGGATGCCGACGAGCTGGTCGAGATCGCCTGCGAGGCGGCGCGGGCCGTCAAGATCCTGGGCTATCGCCCGCGCATCGCCTTCCTGTCCTACTCGACCTTCGGCAACCCCATGGGCCAAAGGTCCGAGAAGGTCCGCGAGGCCGTGGCCATGCTGGACGAGATGGATGTGGACTTCGAGTATGAGGGCGAGCTGCCGCCGGACCTCGCCCTCGACACCTCCAAGTGGGCCAACTACCCCTTCATGCGCCTCAGCGGCCCGGCCAATGTCCTGATCATGCCGGCCATTCACTCGGCGGCCATCTCGACCCTTCTGGTGCAGGAGCTGGGCGGGGCGACGGTGATCGGACCCCTGCTCCTGGGCCTTCAGAAGTCGGTGCAGATCGCCCCGCTCGGCGCTTCAGTCTCCAAGATCCTGCAGATGGCCACCCTGGCCGCCTACGAGCAGGACGTGGCGGACGACCAGGCCTGATCAGACCGCGTCGGCGGGCGCCGGGCGGGAGGGCTCGCCGTCCTCCGACAGGAGGATGGCGACCCACCGGGATCCGCGGAACTGGGCGCAGATCACCATCACGATCACGGTGAGCGGAGTCGACAGGAACATGCCGGCCACGCCCCAGAGCCACCCCCAGAAGGCCAGGGACAATAACACCACAAGAGGGTCCATATTGAGGCTGCGCCCCTGCATGCGCGGGACGACGATGTTAGCGACAACCAGGTGCAGGGCCTGCAGGACAAGGTAGAGGAAGACCGCCTGCCAGTGGCTCTCGAACTGCAGGAGGGCGAAGACCGGCGCAGCGACCACTCCGAGGGCGGCGCCGAGGATCGGGATATAGCAGGCCAGGAAGATCAGGATCGCAAGGAAGGTCGCCCCGTCGAGTCCCACCGCCGCCATGGCCGCCCAGGAGGCCGCGGCGATGATCAGCCCAGTGACGGTCTGGACCCACAGATACTGCTCCACCGACGTGATGATGGCCCGATAGGCCGTCGCCACCGCACGCCTCTCCTCGCGGATGTCCGACAGGTTCAGGACCTTTCGTTCCAGGCTCCGGCGCGAGGCGAGGATGAAGCCAAGGTAAACCAGGATCAACAGGGTGTCGGCGGCCATGCTCTGGACCACGCCGGCGGCGCTGGCGAGGTAGCGGCCGGGATCCAGTCGCAGGAGGATCTCGTCCAGGGTCGGCGCTGCAGCGATCGGCGCCGCCCCGGCGAGCTCGGCCACCAGGGCGTTGAGCCTGGGACCGTAGCTCATGAGCTTGGCGGCGAAGGCCGAGGCGTTGTCGATGGTCAGCACCAGGAGCCCGGAGAAGAGGAGACCCGTCAGGACGAGGGCGACCGGCATCCCCAGCCGGTGTCGGCCCCGCAGGACGCCGCCCAGACCCCGCTCCAGGGAATTGGCGAAGCTCCCCAGCACCACCGCCAGGAAGAGGGCCATGGCCAGGGGCGCCAGGACCCCGGTCAGCGCCTTGGCTGCAGCGGCCGCGGCGATGACGGCGAGGAGCACGAGGCAGGCGCGCTCGAGGCCGCGCCCGGGCGCGGGCGGCAGGGGTGGAATGACTTCAGCTTCGACGCGGTTCATGTCCGCATCCTGCCATGTCTGACCGGCTTGGCGAAGACCCGGCTGCAGGCCATACAGGATCGGACGCGGCCGCCGGCGCTGGCGCACCGCTTCAGGGGGCAGACATGACGCAGACCGCGCAGGCCAGCGATATACTCATCGGTGGATCGGGCCAGCCCCAGAGGCTCCGCCTGGACCGGGCCAACCGGCACGGGCTGGTGGCCGGAGCAACGGGGACGGGCAAGACCGTCACCCTGCAGATTCTCGCCCAGGGGCTTTCGGACGCCGGGGTCCCGGTCTTCGCCGCGGACGTGAAAGGCGACCTCAGCGGCGTCGCAGCCCCCGGGGAGCCCGGGGAGAAGATGCTGGCGCGGGCGCGCTCCATGAACCTGGACCTGTTCCCTGAGGCCGCGCCGACCTTGTTCTGGGACCTCTTCGGCGAGAAGGGCCACCCCATCCGGGCGACGGTCTCGGAAATGGGGCCCCTGCTCATCGCCCGCATGCTCGAGCTCAACGACGTGCAGGAGGGCGTGCTGTCCGTGGTGTTCCGGGCCGCCGACGAGGAGGGTCTGCTGCTCCTGGACCTGAAGGACCTCCAGGCGGCCCTGACCTTCGCCGCCGAGAACGCCGCCGCCCTCGGCGCACGGTACGGCAACGTCTCCACGGCCACGGTGGCGACCATCCAGCGCAAACTCCTGGTCCTTGAGGACCAGGGCGGCGCCCGCCTGTTCGGCGAACCCGCCCTGAACCTGGCGGACTTCATGCGACGGGACGAGAAGGGCCGGGGCTATGTCAGCATCCTGGCCGCCGACCGGCTGATCGCCGCCCCGCGCCTCTACGCCACCTTCCTGCTCTGGCTGATGTCCGAGCTTTTCGAGGTCCTGCCAGAGGTCGGGGACGTGGACCGGCCGAGGCTCGCCTTCTTCTTCGACGAGGCCCACCTGCTCTTCCGCGATGCGCCGAAATCCCTGCTGGAGAAGATCGAGCAGGTGGTGCGGCTGATCCGCTCCAAGGGCGTCGGGATCTACTTCGTCACCCAGAACCCGGCGGATATTCCCGACGCCGTCCTGGGCCAGCTGGGCAACCGGATCCAGCACGCCCTGAGGGCCTACACCCCCGCCGACCAGAAGGGGCTGAGGGCCGCCGCGAACAGCTTCCGCGCCAATCCGGAGTTCAACACGGCCGAGGCGATCCAGGGCCTGGGCGTCGGCGAGGCCCTGGTGTCGGTCCTGGACGAAAAGGGCGCGCCGACCGTGGTGCAGAAGACCCTGATCCGGCCGCCGGTCTCGCGCCTCGGGCCCCTGAGCCCAGCGGAACGGGCCGCAGTTCTGGGGGCCAGCCCCGTGCGGGGTCTCTACGAGGCGGCGGTCGACCGGGAAAGCGCCTTCGAGGTGCTGCGGGCCCGGGCCGAAGCCCGCGTCCGGGAGGAGGCCCGGGCGACCCCGCCGGCGCCCCCGCGCGCTCCCGCCCGTCAGCCAACGCCGAGGGCGCCCGCCGCCGGCCGCGGACGCCAGACCCTGACCGAGACCTTCGCCAAGCAGTTCCTGCGCACCCTCGCCTCGGCGGCGGGGCGGGAGATCCTGCGCGGCGTCCTGGGGGGCATGCGGCGGCGCTGAGGGCGTGGGCCCACGAAAAAGGGGCCGGCCCCGAAGGACCGACCCCTCCTGTCAGATGGATTCGCGGTCTAGCGCGGCGCCATGCGGATGGAGCCGTCGAGGCGCACGTCCTCGCCGTTGAAATAGCCGTTGGTGATCATGGTCAGGGCCAGCTGAGCGTACTCCTCGGGGTGGCCGAGACGCTTGGGGAAGGGCACCGAGGCCGCCAGGGCTTCCTTCACCTGGGGCGGGGCGCCGTTCATCAGCGGGGTGGCGAAGATGCCGGGCAGGATGGTGTTCACCCGGATGCCGTCACCGGCCAGGTCTCGGGCGATGGGCAGGGTCATGCCGACCACGCCGCCCTTGGAGGCCGAATAGGCCGCCTGGCCCATCTGGCCGTCCTCGGCCGCCACGGAGGCGGTGTTGACGATGGCGCCGCGCTCGCCGTCCTCGAGGGGCGTCAGGTCCAGCATGCCCTTGGCCGACTTGGCGATGCAGCGGAAGGTGCCGACCAGGTTGATCTGGATGATCAGGTTGAAGGCGTCGAGGGGGAAGTGCTTGGTCTCGCCCGTCTGCTTGTCGCGGCTCGCCGTCTTGGCGGCGTTGCCGGTGCCGGCGCAGTTGACGAGGATGCGCTCCTGGCCGTGCGCGGCCCGGGCCTTTTCGAAGGCCGCGTCGACATCGGCGTCGGAAGTGACGTTGCACTTGCAGAAGACGCCGCCCACTTCTTTGGCGACCTGTTCGCCCTTGGCCTCGTTCATGTCGAAGATGGCGACCTTGACGCCATGTGCGGCCAGGGCGCGGACGGTGGCCTCGCCGAGACCGGAGGCGCCGCCCGTCACGACAGCGGCGATGGAGGAATCGAGTTTCATGGACGCTGAGCTCCCGTGCTCGTCTGGAGAAAAACCTGTAGCCTTGCCTTTAGCCCGATGAACGCCGACTCAAAAGCATCACGCGACGTCAATTCCGGGGGAATCGACCCGGACTCTCCGATCGCCCCCGAGCGCGCGCTTGTTCCCGCGGTCGCGCGCCTGAACGCTCGGCGGGTGGAGACGGGGTTCTGGCCGAAGATGCGGCGGGTCGCCACCCGGATTCCCTTCGCCGTGGACGCTCTTGCCGTCTGGCGCTGCGCCCGCGACCCGGCCACCCCGCGGACGGCGAAGGCCATGATGCTCGCGGCCCTGGCCTATTTCGTCCTCCCGACCGACGCCCTGCCGGACATCCTGGCCGCCGTGGGCTTCACGGACGACGCCGCCGTCTTCGCCGCCCTGCTGGCGGTGATCGGCAAGCACCTGAAGCCCGAGCACCGGGCGGCGGCGGAGGCCGACCTGAAGCGGCTGCGGGGGGAGGACTAGGTCGCCGAAGCGCGTTCTGCAGCCCGAGAGGCGGCGTGCTCTCGCCAGGTGATGAACAGGGTCGAGGCCACGACCACGGCGGCTCCGACGAGGGTCCAGACGGTGGGGACCTCGGCGAAGAGAAGGAAGCCGACGGCGGCGGCGAAGACCAGGCGGATGTAGTCCACCGGCGCCATGGCGGCGGCGTCGCCGGCCGCCATTCCGCGGATGTAGAAGGCCTGGGTCGCCGTGCCCATGACGCCCATGAGGGAGAGAAGGGCCAGATCCGTCGGAGTCGGCCAGGCCCACGAGATGAGGGCGCCGGGAACCGAAAAGACCAGACCCAGGGCGGCCGCCCAGACCAGAAGCACTGTCGGCGCATGGTCGCGGGTCAGGACCTTCATGCCCGTCACCGTCAGGGCGAAGAGGAAGGACGAGGCCAGCATGGCGAGGGCCGGGAGTCCCAGGGCGAATTCGCCGCCGGCCCCGGGGCGGACCATGATCAGGACGCCGGCGAATCCCGC
This sequence comes from Phenylobacterium sp., assembly GCF_020402505.1. Classification (GTDB taxonomy): domain Bacteria; phylum Pseudomonadota; class Alphaproteobacteria; order Caulobacterales; family Caulobacteraceae; genus Phenylobacterium. The sequence continues at coordinate 18,053 of NZ_JADBZL010000089.1, forward strand.
CAGGGCGGCGAAGATTCTGAGCGACCCGATCCGCTCTCCGACCACGAAGGCGGCCAGGGGCACCAGCCAGAGGCTGCGGGTGAAGGACAGGGCGTTGGCGTCCGCCAGGGGCATGTTCTGGAAGGCGTAGAAGGACAGCATGGTGCCCAGCGTTCCGGCCCCGGCCCGGAAGATGAGCAGGCCCGGGCGGCTGGTGGCGAAGGCCGCCGACCGATGGCGCAGGATGATCGGCAACAGGATCAGGAAACCGGCCGCCTGGCGGTAGAAGGTCTGGAGTCCCGCCGAGTATCCCTCGCCGAGGAACTTGATCAGGGTCGTCATGACCGTGAAGGCCAGGGCCGACGCGGTCATCCACAGGGCGCCGCGAACGTTGGGCGACAGGTCCGAGAAGACGCGGACGAGGCGATTCAAGTCTGGCCGGAGCCGGGAGCCATCTGCATGAGCGACTCACCGAAGATCGCCGCAAATGGAGATCCTGCAGCGGGGTCCCAGCTGTGCCGCGAGCCCACCGTGATGCCGCCGTCCACCACCAGGTGGGTCCCGGTGACGAAGGCCGAGGCGTCGGAGGCCA
>NZ_JADBZL010000009.1:0-8539 GCF_020402505.1 Phenylobacterium sp.
CGAAGGACGCCGCCCGATTTTGTCCGGGGCCGTTTCAGGCCTGGATCACATGCGGTGCAGGGCGCACAGCTTGTTGCCGTCCGGATCGCGGAGGTAGGCGAGGTAGAGCTTGCCCTGGCCGCCCTCGCGCACGCCGGGCGGGTCCTCGCAGGTGGTCCCGCCCGAGGCGACGCCCGCCGCGTGCCAGGCGTCGGCCTGGGCCGGAGAGGAGCAGGCGAAGCCGATGGTGCCGCCGTTCGCGGCGGTGGCCGGCTCGCCGTTGATCGGCAGGCTCACCGAGAAGATGCCCGTGGGCGTGATGTAGAAGATCCGGTGCCCGTCCACCCGCGCCGGCGGCACGCCCAGCGTGCCGAGCACGGCGTCATAGAAGGTCTTGGCCTTCTCCAGGTCATTGGTGCCGATCATGATGTGCGAGAACATCGGTCTCTCCCCTTGCAGCGCCCGCCCGGTGCGGGAGGGTCAGGAGCCCATCCAACTGGGTTTGGGGGGTGGTGGCAATGGGGGGCGTTGGAACTCTACCGCTTATAGTGGCGCGTAGGATTTCTTGCTGGAAGGACCTACGGGCGCAGCGGCGACCTTCCGGTCCAGCCACTTCACCAGAGCGGGTTATGTCGAAAGCCAGCTCTATCCCGCCAAGGTGATCTAATGGAAGGCAATGCATCCAAGAGCATGGCCGATAACCATGCGAGATCCGCCGCCTCTCAGTGGGTAGCCAAGTCGGTATCTGCGGCGTAGAGTACGAGCAGTTCAAAAACCTGATCCAGCGAGATTCAAACGGTCAAATCCTCCCTGCCCCCGGATCGCTTCATGCGCTCGTCAATTCGTTGACGCGAGTCTTGTTTACTGTGGAAGGATTTCAAGGGGACGTGTCAGCTTTCTGTCCTCCTGGGGCGAATACCGTTTGAGGTTTGTATTCATAAGCCTTCTGTTCAATTTTTTCGCACTCCTAATGAGGGGCCCTTGACCGACGCGAACGATAATAACGGCGTCATGCCGACTCTAAACTTCATCGCCGATAACGTGGCCGAGGAAGACGCCTTCAAATCGCACGGTCGTATCGCAAATGCCGTGGCCGGAGTCATACGGCAAAAGAAAGATCTCAAGGTGATTGGCCTGCTCGGTTCGTGGGGCAGCGGCAAATCGACCGTCGTGGCATTTATTCAGAAAAATCTCAAATCCGATCATGAAAAAGAAAATTATTACTGTTTCACCTACGATGCCTGGCTGCATCAGAGCGATCCGCCGAGACGGGCATTTCTTGAAACTCTAATCCGTTTTCTCATTCGCGAGGGACTGACAACAGAATGCCGTTGGAAAGATCAGATACAAGAACTCCACGGGCATGTTTTGGAAACCGAAACTACCTCCACTCCCACTCTTTCGATAGTAGGACGTTGGCTGATTTTATCCGCCCTGGCTGTTCCAATCGGTATGACATTTATAGGTAAAGACTGGTTCGAAGCGACTTCAAAAGCGAATGGCACTTTTTTCGAACAGAATGCCTTTCTTTTCGGCTGGGTGCTCGTACTTGCACCGTTGTTGCTGGCAACCCTTTTCTATATGGCATGGCGCCCTTCATGGAAATTCTGGACACGACCGTTTTGGACGTCCCTCTGGACACGACAGTTTTGGACGTCCCATCGTACTCCGTATGAGCGAGAGTCCATCCTATCGGTCTTCACAAACCGCGAGGTGGTCCATCAAAAAAACAGAACCATTACTACGCCTGACCCCACGACAATTGAATTTCAAACGATTTTTCGGAAAATCATGAGCTCGGTGTTTGCCGAAGGACGCCGGTTCATCTTCGTCGTCGACAACCTCGACCGGCTACCTGAGGCACAAGCCGTCGAGCTTTGGGCAACGATCCGCAGCTTCTTCCTAGGTGCGGATCAACGATTGAACCTTCCGACCGTCATTCTTCCAATCGACGAAAAGGCGGTGGAGCGAATGTACGCAGTGAACCATCCCGATGACGCAACGGCGCGCGGGCTTGCGCAATCGTTCATGGACAAGACATTCGACCTGAAGTTCCACGTCTCGCGACCGGTGCTGTCCGATTGGAATAAGTATCTAGAGGCGCAAATGGATGCGCTATTCGGTCAAATCTTGGAACCAAATTGGTCGCACCAACTTCAGGTAATTCTGGACAGGTGGCTTCTCTCCGATGGACGTGAAACCGAGTTGACACCACGCTTCATCAATACGCTTCTCAATTCGATCGGGACACTTTGGCTTCAATGGCACGGGTCCACAATCAGATTCGTTTCCATCGCCCACTATGCCGTCCATAGAGACGCCATTAGCTCGGACATCTTGGCCGAAATCTCGAAGGAAAACCTCTGGCTGACAAAAGAAGATCCAGATTGGCAGCGTTCACTTGCCGCCTTGCACTATGGCGTCGAACCAGATCGGGCAGAGCAAGTCCTACTGGAACGCCCCCTCATGGAGGCCATCCAAAGCGGAAGCGAAGCGGACTTCGCAAAGGGCGCGGCGGTTCCTGGATTCACTACCGTCTTCCAACGCATTCTCGATCGGGTGGGTAATGGCGACCCCGTCTTCTCCGCCACAAATGCTATCCGCCTATACAACGCCCTTGAGTTGCCGGCGGACGCGGCTTCGAAGGATGCTTGGCAACGCATGCGAACGCTCTACTCCAATCATTTCAATTCGCAGGAGTTCACTCGCCCCGACGTCGAGGCGCTGGAGATTCTGATAGCCCGATGCCCTATCGACGAGCTGGATCATTTTCTCGAGACAGCAGCTAAGCGAATGTCTGCCATCCAAGATAAGGCGTTTTTGAAAGCCGGAGGTGTCGCTAGTTTCGTCGAGGCGTGTCGGATAATCATGTCAACGGCGATCGATCAGGGCAAGACCGAACTGACATTAACCATGCAGGGCGATCCTAGATTTTACCTCCAGGCACTAACCCTCGCATCCGAAGATCAAGCATTGCTTGCGCGCCTCCGGTCGAGTGCAAATCCCGAGATAATAGTGGAGTCGCTGGCCACAATGGTTGATGATTCTTCAATCGATCCAACGGCAGATACGTGTGTTCATCTACTGAAACTTACTGGCCTCGAATTACCTTGGAACAAATTGATCGAATCGGCAAGTGCGAAGCTAACATCTGGCGTCGAAACTGGAACTGCAATATCAGCAAATTGCCTTGGATACCTATTTGATTCTTCGGATTTATCTCACAATAGCGTTCTGGAACTGGCCAACAATGCGAATCTTCAAAATCGCCTGCATGAGGCATTCAACTTCAACAATGACCCTGCAATGGCATCACTCGCGGCATTGCTCCTCGTTTCCCAGAAACCCGAATTGTTAACGACGCCAGATGGCTCGACTTGGGATACTGCTCTAGAGCGCCGTGAAGGCGTTGCAGAACAAATCGGGCGGAGAATGGCAGATTTCGGTGCCAAAGGTACTCTTGACGCCTACATTAACGTCGCCACAGACCACCCTAAATTGACTCCCCTCATTAAAGCCATTGCCTCCTCACGTTTCCGCGACGGTAAGCTGGAACTGCCGACGCCAGCTGATGCAGCTAGAAATTTCGGCGATTACACAAGCTATCTCTCTGATGATCTCAGGGGGCAGTTCGCCTCTGAGGTTGGTAACTCACCAGATTTCTGGACTGAACTGGCAAACCTCGATCTCGATGGCAACGAGCAGACTTATTTGGCGCTTCTCGACCAAGCCTGCACTCACCGCGTTCAAGCGGCAAAGGCCACCAGAGAGAAGCTCAAACTCGTAGGCGCCGATCGGTGGGGCGCTGCCATTAGCTCAGGCGGGGAGCCCTACGGTTTGGCGCTCGCCCTCGCGAAAGCAGACTCAACCGCAGACCTCGATGGCAATCTGTTCGATGCACTAGGTCAATCAATTCCGGCTCTCTGCTCAATCGGCGAAACCGCCCATATAGAACGATGGTTCAAACTGAATGCAGCCCTAAAAGCAGACCTCAGCAAAATCCTTCTCTTGAGAGTCAGAGATCAACTCACTGCCAATGCCACCGGAACAGATCTGGTCCCCCTGCTTTCCGCACAAGGGAACGTACTCCTTCGTGAGGGCGAATTCGGAGATAGGGCCGATGATGCAGCAAGAAGTATAATCCTTCCACTGCTGGGTTCGACCGGCTTGAGTTTTCTGTACGATCATTCCGCAGCTTTCATTCCGGTTCTTGCGGGCTGTAAGCCGGGAAGCCGCGATGCGATCGGCACCCAACTGGGTGCGAAATGGAAAGCGGCGGAGACCCAGGAAGAAAAAGATCGCTTCGACCTGCTTCGTAGGACTTGGGAGCTTCCCGAGTTCGCTGCGCAAGCCAATGACGGCGCTGATGGAGGATAACGGATTGGGGGCTTGGCGGAGCAATCCGTGAGCTTGCCGACAACCCTAGAACAGTTTTGGCTAGGAGTCCCCGACGGTCAGGCGCGGAACGGGCCGCATCGTTGGCCGAGTTGCCCAAGATGCACTAGCTTTGGTGGGCCCGGCAGGACTCGAACCTGCAACCAGACCGTTATGAGCGGTCGGCTCTAACCATTGAGCTACAGGCCCCCGCGTCCGGTTAGCACGGCGGCCGGCGTGTCGGAAGGCTCCAGGACGTTCAGCGCCGGTTCAGGCTGGGCGCGGAGGGTTGGCGCGGGGACGGGGGCGTCCTAGGCTCGAGCATCACCAAGGAGCGCCCGCATGAAGACCGCATCCGCCGCCGTCCTGGCCCTGGCCCTGGCCCTGGCCCTGCCTTTCGGGGCGTCGCGCCCCGCCCGGGCCGAAGAGGCCCCGCCCCCCGCCACCCTGACGGTGTCCGCCGAAGGCGTGAGCCGCAGGGCGCCGGACATGGCCTCTCTCTCCCTCGGCGTGATCACCGAGGCGCCCACCGCCGGGGAGGCCCTGCGGCTCAACGCCGAACGGATGACCCGGGTGATGGTCGCCCTGAAGAGGGCCGGGCTGGCTGACCGCGACCTCCAGACCAGCGGCCTGTCGATCTCGCCCCAGTACGACTATCCCAATGGCCAGCCGCCGGCGCTGAGGGGCTACCAGGCCGCCAACCAGGTGACGGCCACGGTGCGCGACCTGGCCCGCCTCGGCCCGGTGCTGGACGCTACCGTAAACGCCGGGGTCAACTCCGCCGGCCAGGTCAGCTTCGGCCTGGCCGATCCGCTGGCCGCGGAGAACGCCGCCCGCGAGGCGGCGGTGAAGGCCCTGAAGGCCAAGGCCGACCTCTATGCCCGGGCCACCGGCCACACCGGCGTACGCCTGACCGCCTTGTCGGAGGGCGGCTTTGTCCCCCAGCCCCGGCCGGTGATGAAGGCCTACGCCATGGCCGCCCCCATGGCCGAGGCCGCGCCCACCCCCGTCGCCCCCGGCGAGCTGAACCTCAGCATCACGGTCAGCGGCGTCTTCGAACTGGTGAAATAGCATGGACGACCCCGTCACCCGCGACTGGCGCTTCCTGAAGGTGGAGCCGGAGGGCCCCACCGTGGTGGTGCGGCTGCACCGGCCCGAGGCCCGCAACGCCCTGAACACCGGCCTGATGGTGGAGCTGACCGAGTTCGCCCGGGCCATCCGGCGGCGGACCGACATCTCCACGGTGATCCTGACGGGGTCGGACCGCTATTTCAGCGCCGGGGCGGACCTGGCCGCTCAGGGAGACCGGCGCAAGCCCACCCTGCTGGAGACCCGGGAGGCGGTGATGGCCGGCCCGGACATGTGCGAGGCCTGGGAGCAGGTGGAGGCGGTGACCATCGCCGCCATCGAGGGTTATTGCATCGGCGGCGGCTGCGCCCTGGTCGTGGCCTGCGACTTCCGCATCCTGGGCGAGGGCGCCTATCTGCGCCTGCCGGAGGTGCCCCTGGGCATCAACATGAGCTGGCGGTCCATCCCGCGCATCCACGCCCTGGTGGGTCCGGCCCGGGCCAAGCAGTTCGTCATGTTCGGCGAGGCGGTGCACGCCGCCGAGGGCCTGGCCTGGGGCTTCTGCGAGGACGTGGCCCCCACGGGCGGCGCTCTCGAGGCGGCGCGGGCCTGGGCCGCCAAGGTCGCGGCCCTGCCGCCCCTGCCCGTGCGCATGACCAAGGAGGCGGTGGACGCCCTGGACAAGGCCAACCACCACGCCGCCACCTTCATGGACCGCGACCAGTACCTGCTGACGCGCCTGAGCGACGACTTCCGCGAGGGAGTGGCGGCCTTCTTCGAGAAGCGCCCGGGGAAGTTCAGCGGCGACTGAGCAGGGTCAAACTCCGTCTCAGCTGACCCCCTCCGTCGCGCTGCGCGCGCCACCTCCCCCTGATGGGGAGGAATTACAAAAGCTTAGTTGCTCCCCCAAGGGGGAGCTCCGACCGAAGGTCGGTGAGGGGGTCAACGGCGGCTCAGGCGAAAGCCCTTGAGCCGGTCTGGTGGGTTCAGAACCTAGCGGGCCGGCGAGAGCCCGCCGCGCTCCAGGGCGCCGCGCAGCTTGTCGCCCAGGACGATGCCGGGCGGGGTTTTCGCCCCCTCCATCACCGCGGTGAAGACCAGTTCCGGCCGGCCGGGCACGGGCCCCGCCGCCCAGGCGACCGTACGGCTGCGGTCGGCGTTGGAGGGACAGGAGGCCCAGATCTCGGCGCCCTCGCGGCCAGCCGTCTTCATGAGCTGCTCGACGGTGCGCACCTCCGTCCCGCTGCAGGCGGGCCAGGCCGTACCGCACGAACGGCTCGAGCCATAGCGCCAGACGATCCGCCCCGTTCCCGCCTCGGCGATCAGCACACAGGTGTTGGGATCGCCCACGGCGTCGCCCACCGCCGCCTTCAGCGCATCGGGATCCACGCCGGACGGAAGGGGCGGCGAACAGGCCGCGACCAGGGCGAGGGTCGCGGCGAGGGGGAGCCAGAGAAGGGTCTTGGACGGCATGGCGCTACTCCGCAAGGGCGCTCCAGTCTATCCCGGTTCCCGCGGGCATGCGACGCCCGCTTGACGCTCCCGCCGCCGGACGGGACAACACGCACCGCAATCGCAGAACGGGGCGCAACGCCCGGCGGGAGGACCACCATGGACATGAACCTCATCAACCGGATTCCGGGCGCCCTCCAGGGGGTCGTCGACGCCGGGGACCTTTCGGGCTTCGTCACCCTGATCTGGCGCAAGGGCGAGATCGTCCAGCTCAACACCCTGGGCCGGCGGGACATCGCCGGCGACAAGCCGATGACCCGCGACACGATGTTCCGCATCGCCTCCATGACCAAGCCCCTCACCTCCGTCCTGGCCCTGATGCTGATGGAGGAGGGCCAGCTGAAGCTGGACGACCCGATCACGAAGTGGGCGCCGGAATTCTCCGGCATGAAGGTGCTGAAGTCGGCCTCGGGTCCGCTGGACGAGGTGGTCGACGCGCCCCGCGACATCACGGTGGAGGATCTCCTGACCCACCGCTCGGGCCTGGCCTACGGCTTCACCTCGGTCGGCCCCATCGCCCGCGCCCACCAGGAGGTGCTCGGTCCGCTGTTCGGCAACCCCCACGGACCGGACCAGTGGATGGAGCGGCTCGCCAGCCTGCCCCTCTCCTACGCCCCGGGCGAGCGCTTCCATTACAGCCATGCCACGGACGTGCTGGGCTTCCTCGTCGGCCGGGTCGCCGGCGCGACCTACCAGGACTTCCTGAAGGCGAAGATCCTCGAGCCCCTCGGCATGACGGACACCGACTTCTGGTGCCCGCCGGAGAAGCGCGACCGGATGGCCAAGCTCTACAAGGCCGAGGATGACGCGCCGCTCAAGGACGTCTCCTTCGTCCACGAGGACCATCCGCCGGCCTTCTGCGCGGGCGGCGGTGGGCTGATCTCCACGGTCGACGACTACCTGACCTTCGCCCGGCTGATGCTGAACCGGGGCGAGTTGAACGGCGTGCGGCTGATCCGCGAGGACACCTTCGACCTGATGACCTCGAACCGGCTGACCCCCGAACAGAGGGCCATCCCCTTCATGGGCATCCCCTTCTGGCTGGGCCAGGGCTTCGGCCTGGGCGTCTCGGTGATCACCGACCCGGAGAAGCAGGCCTGGATGGGCGCAGGCTCCACCGGCGCCTTCGGCTGGCCGGGCGCCTTCGGCACCTGGTGGCAGGCCGACCCGGAAGAGGACATGATCCTCATCTACCTGATCCAGAACTCCATGGAGCTGGGTCCGGAGTCCGCCAGCCAGGTCGCCACCGGCCAGCGCATGGGCGGCCGGGCGGCCCTGCCGATCTTCCAGAAACAGGCCTACGCCGCCCTCGGCAAGGGGCCGCCCCTGGTCTGAGGCCGGTCAGCTCCCGCCGGGGCCCGTGACCGTCAGGCCGCGGTCCTCGAGCCGGCGGATCACCCCCTCCTCGGCCAACAGCATGGAGAGGTCGACGAGGGCGACGCTGTGGCCGGGGGTCTTCAGGCCCTCGGCGATCAGCCGGGTGTGTTCAGTGACGATGGCCCGCCAGATCCGGGGCCCGCCGTTCAGCAGGAGCAGGCAGCCTTCGAAGTCGCGCGGGGCGCTGATGGCGGCGGCCACATCGCCCCTCGCCCAGCCCTCGGCCGTC
>NZ_JADBZL010000090.1:0-2842 GCF_020402505.1 Phenylobacterium sp.
ATGGGGGGCGGTCAATCCACCTTGCCAAGCCTCGTCCGCGCCGCCGTGCGGATCATGCCGAGGGCGGCGTCGAGGTCTTCCAGGACGAGGCCGGCGCGGAGCCTCAGGGTCTCGATCCCCTGGCTGGCGAGCCACCGGTCCCGCGCCGCGTCGCGCTCCGGCCGATCCGCCGCGCCGTGGCTGTAGCCGTCCAACTCGACGCACAGGCGGGCCTGCTCACCCTCGGCCCAAAAGGCTAGGGGCTCAGCAGCGGTTCCGTTGACCCCTCAGGCCTGCCCCTTCGACGTCCAGACCACGTGCCGGCGCAGGGGATGGTCCTGCGCCAGGCGCGGATGGTCGAAGTCCCGCGACGGGTCGGGGGTCATCCCGATCCGGCGCATGACCGCCTGGGAGGCCAGGTTGGTCTGCGCCGTGAAGGCGATGATCTCGGCAAGGCTGCCGGGGCCGAAGCCCCAGTCGAGCGCCGCCTTCGCGCCTTCGCTGGCCAGTCCAAGACCCCAGAAGTCCGGGTGGAGCCGCCAGCCGATCTCCACGCAGGGCCCCACAGGCAGGTCGCCCGCCGCGACCCGGGATAGGCCGATCATTCCCGCCAGCCGGCCGTCCACCCTGTGCTCCGCCGCCCAGAAGCTGAAGCCGTTCGCCGCCATGGCGGCGTTGATCCGGTCGACCATGGCGTTGGTCGCCTCCGGCGAGATGGGCCCGCCCAGCCAGCCATGGACGCGGGGATCGGCGTTGATCGCGGCGAAGGCCGCGCGGTCCTCGTCGCGCCAGGGCCTCAGGACCAGCCGCGCGGTCTCGATCACGCCGGCCTCGGCTGGACCAGCGATCCGTAGAGGTCGGTGCGCCGGTCCCGGAAGAAGCCCCAGGCGGCCCGGTGGCCGGCGAGGAAGTCGAGGTCGAAGGTCGCCACCGCGACGCCCTCCTCGTGCCGGCCCATGTCGGCGACGAGGTCTCCCCTGTGGTCGGCGATGAAGCTGGAGCCGTAGAAGCCCTGGCCCCCGCCGGGATAGCCCGCCCAGGGCTCGAAGCCCGTCCGGTTGGCGCCCACCACAGGGATGATGTTGGAGACGGCGTGGCCCTGCATGGCCCTGCGCCAGGGCGCGGCCGTGTCGAGGCTCGCGTCATGAGGCTCGGAACCGATCGCGGTGGGATAGAAGAGGACCTCGGCGCCCATCAGGGCCATGGCCCGGGCGCACTCCGGGTACCACTGGTCCCAGCAGATCCCGGCGCCAATCCGCCCGAAACGGGTGTCCCAGACCCGGAAGCCGGTGTCGCCGGGCCGGAAGTAGTACTTCTCCATGTAGCCTGGGCCGTCGGGGATGTGGCTCTTGCGGTAGAGGCCGAGGAGGGAGCCGTCGGCGTCCACCATGACCAGGCTGTTGAAGTAGTGCGGCCCCTCGCGCTCGAAGATCGAGATGGGCAGGACCACGCCCAGCTCGGCGGCCAGGGGCGCCAGGGCGGTGACGCAGGGATGCTCGCGCCAGGGATGGGCCTGCCCGAACCAGCGCTCCTCCTGGGCGACGCAGAAATAGGGGCCCTGGAAGAGCTCCGACGGCAGGATGACCTGGGCGCCCCGGCTGGCCGCCTCGCGAATCAGGTCGGCGGTGCGGGCGATGTTGGCGTCCCGGTCCGCGCCATAGGCGGCCTGCAGGGCGGCGACGGTGAGGGTGCGGGGCATTAGGCCGGCTCCTGCTGGGAGATGCAGTGGAAGGATCCGCCGCCGGACAGGAGGGCGTTGGACGGCAGGGCTATGACCTCGCGCCCGGGGAAGGCCTCGGCAAGCCCCTGGGCGGCCAGGCGGGCGGCCAGGCCCTCGCCGTAGACCGGCAGGAGAATGGCGCGGTTGGCGATGATGAAATTCATGTGGCTGGCCGGGGCGCCGCCCACGCCATCCACCTCGATCCAGCCTGGCGAGGGAATCCGGATCACCCGCAGGGAGCGCCCCGCGGCGTCCGTCATCCCCGACAGGGCCCGGGCCGCGGCGTCATAGACCTCGCCATTGGGGTCGCCGGCGCCGAATCCCACCGGGCAGACCACGACGCCGGGGGCGGCGAAGCGCGCCAGGTTGTCCACATGGCCGTCCGTGTGGTCGTTCTGCAGGCCGGCCCCAAGCCAGAGGACCTTGCGGGCGCCGAGATCCCTGGCGAGAACCGCTTCGGCCGCGGCCTCGGTCCAACCCGGGTTCCGGTTGGGGTTCAGGAGGCACTGGCGGGTGGTGAGGATCGTCCCCTCCCCGTCGTGGTCGAGGGCGCCGCCCTCGAGGATGGCCTCGCTGCGGAGGAGGTCCACCCCGGCTGCGGCGGCGACCTGGTCGGCCACCTCGTCGTCATGGGGCAGGTCGTACTTTCCGCCCCAGCCGTTGAACCGGAAGCCAGCGGCGGCGTCCGGCCCGAGGAAGATGGGGCCGGTGTCCCGCAGCCAGACATCGCCGAAGCGGCCGGCGATGATGTCGACGCCGGCGACTCCGCCCAGGCGCCGGCGGGCCTCTGCGTCGCCCTCCGGGGTCCCGGTCATCAGGCGCACGCGCTCGCCGCCGGGGCCGGCCAGGGCCCGGGCGAGGGCCGCCACCTCGTCCTGGGCGGGGACAAGGTTGTCCTCCCAGAGGTCGGCGTGGCTGGGAAAGCCCAGCCACATGGCCCGGTGCGGGACCCACTCGGCGGGGACGGGACGGGACATGGCGCGGTTCTCCCAGGAGGGACGCGGGCAGATGGGCGAGGCGGGCCCCCACGTCAAGCTTTCGCGCCGCCCCCGAAAAGCGAAGAGGCGGCCCGTCGCCGGACCGCCCCCCGAATTCCGCTGAACCCGGCTGGGATCAGAAGGAGTACTTGACGCCGAACTTGAC
>NZ_JADBZL010000091.1:0-10375 GCF_020402505.1 Phenylobacterium sp.
ATGTAGAAGCCGTAGGGGCCGGGATCGAGGTCAAGCATGGATCACCTCGCCAGCCGCGCCTCGGCGGCGGCGGCCCGGCGTCGCCAGACCTCGCCGCGGATCCGCACCAGCCACAGCGCCCCGAAGGCGGCCATGTAGGACAGGCTCATCAGAAGAAGAGGTATCAGGAAGACCGTCGCCGCGCGGGACCCGCCTGCGGCGAACACCGTGCGGCCCTGGTGCAGGGTGTTCCACCATTCCACCGACCAGTGAACGACGGGCACGTTGACCAGGCCCACCAGAGCCAGAATGGCGGCGGCCCTTGCGCCCTTGGTCTCATCATCAATGGCGGCCCGCAGCGCCATGTAGGCGAGGTAGAAGAGAAACAGGACGAGGACGCTGGTCAGGCGGGCGTCCCAGACCCACCAGGCGCCCCACATCGGCTTGCCCCAGAGCGATCCCGTGGCCAGGGCGAGGGCGGTGAAGACGGCGCCGATGGGCGCCGCGGCCCGGGCGGCGGCGTCGGCGAGGGCCTGCCGGAAGACCAGGGACAGGAAGCTCGCCCCGCCCAGGCAGACATAGACGAAGAGGCCCAGCCAGGCGGCGGGCACATGGATGAACATGATCCGGACGGTGTCGCCCTGCTGGTAGTCCTCGGGGGCGGTGAAGCCCAGCCAGAGGCCCGCGGCGGCGAGGGCGAGGGCCAGGGCGCCGAACAGGGGCGCCGCCCAGGCCGAAAAGGCCATGAACCGGTGCGGGTTGTAGAGGAAGGCGAGGGCCTGCGTCATGCCCCGCCCATTAGCCCCGGTCCGCGCCGGCGGCAACGGAAAGCCGCCGGCGCGGGGGTCCGGCGGGCTATTCCGGACGAGCGTGATCCATCGGCGGGCCGCCGGGACCGGGGCCCATCATCCGGCGTTCCATCCGGATCTCCCGGTGCTTGCCGCGGCCCATGGGCAGGGCGTCGAAGGCCTTCTTCTGTGACGGCGTCAGCTGCGCGTAGAAGGTCCGGGTGGCGGTGGCGCGGCGGTCGAAGGCCGCAAGGCGCTCGACCATGCGGGCCCTCTGCTGGTCCAGCCGCTCCGGCGTCGTGGCGGGCCGGGCGCCCGAGTCCGGACGGCCCGTGTGCTCCGGCGGCTTCAGGGCCTCCAGAAAGGCCTTCAGCGCCGGCTCCTGGGCGGGAGCCAGCTGTAGCACGCTCCGCAGCCGCTGAGCTCGAGCCTCTGGGTCGGGCCGCTTCATCTCCATCATGCGCACGCCGCCTTGCGGTGGGCCGCTCTGGGGCGAGGTCTGGGCGAGGCCGGCGCCTGCGGCGGACAGGGAAATCAACGCGGCGAGGCCGGCGACCCGGAAGGTGGATCTGGTCATGTCTGTGCTCCTTGGACGCGCCCCTTGGTCATTCAAACGCGTCTGAGGGGGGTTTCCGTCGCCGGTTCCCCGGCGCGGGTCAGGACAGCGCGTTGCGGCAGGCCGCCGCCATGGCCAGGGGGCCCAGGGCGACCGCAGCGGCGGCATAGGCGCCGAGCAGGGCGAACCCGGCGCGCCAGGGAAGCCCCGCCGTGAAGGCGTCCAGGGCCCCGCCCCCGAAGATCACCGGGGGTACGAACAGGGGCAGGACAATCACCGCGGTCAAGAGACCGCCCCGCCGGGCGCCAAGGCTCAGGGCCGCACCGATCCCTCCCGTAAAGGCGAAGGCCAGCCCCCCGGCCAGCGCGCAGGCGAACAGCAGGGGCGCGAGGGCCGGCGACGCGCCCAGGGCGATCGCCGCCAGGGGCGCCAGGAGGGCGAGGGGCGCCCCGGTCGCCAACCAGTGCCCCAGGCATTTCAGGGCGCAGGTGAACTCGAGGGGCAGGGCGGCGTGGGCCATCAGGTCAAGGGCCCCGTCTTCGTAGTCACGCTCGAACAGCCGTTCGAGGCCGAGGAGGGCGGACAGGGCCAGGACCGTCCAGGCCGCGCCCGGCGCGATCTGCGCCAGCCGCTCGGGCTCGGGGCCTGAGGCGAGGGGCAGGAGGAGCGTCGCCCCGGCGAAGAAACCCCCGGTCACCATGAGGCCGCCGCCCCGACCCCAGGCGATCGCCATCTCCCGGCGAAGCAGCTGCAGGGCGGCGCTCACGGGAGGATCTCCAGGGCGAGGGTCGCCAGAGGCAGGGGATCGTGCACCGCCGCAAGGATGAGTCCGCCGCCGGTCAGGTGCCCGGCCATGATCTCCAGGGCCTTCGCGCGCCATTGGGCGTCGAGGGGGCTGAGGGGTTCGTCGAGCAACCAGAGCGGGCGGGGCGACGACAGGAGCCGGGCGAGGGCCAGCCTGCGCCTCTGGCCTGCGGACAGCCGCCGGACTTCGAGGTCCAGGAGCCGCTGGAGGTCGAGCCGGCGGACGGCGGCCTCCATGGCGGACGCCGTTCCGCCCTGCCACCCCGTCCAGAAGACCAGTTCTTCGCCGGCGGTCCGAGAGATCTTCAGGCCGTCGAGGTGACCCAGCAGGTGCAAGCCCGTGGACCGGGCGGCGGCCGGGTCGACGGCTCCGAAAGTGATGTGGCCGGAATCGATGGCGCAAAGGCCCGCCACAGCTCTCAGCAGGCTGGTCTTGCCCGAGCCGTTGGCTCCTGTGAGGGCGCAGGCCTGGCCTGACTCCAGGTGAAGCTCCAGCCCCGAAAAGAGGCGCCGCCCGCCCCGCGACAGGGACAGGTCCTCGAAGTGCAGGGACGGGGTCACGATTTCCTCCCGGCGCGCGCATGGACGCCGCCCCGCCGAAGGGCTATGACGCCCTCGGTCGCACTCGTCCCTGAGGGCTTTCGCGGCGCCGGGGCGAACGCTGTGTGTCCGCCCGCAAGGGCGCGCGATCTCCGGTTCGATAGGTGTGCGGTCCGGAACAGAGGAAGGATCCCTGACATGGCGTCAATCGACAGCCTCAAGACCCGCCGCGAACTCACGGTGGGAGACAAGACCTACGTTTACTACAGCCTTCCGGCCGCCGAGGAAGCCGGTCTTGCCGGCGTATCGCGACTCCCGGCCTCGATGAAGGTGCTGCTGGAAAACCTGCTGCGCAACGAGGATGGCGAGACGGTCGGCGCCGACGACCTCAAGGCCCTGGCCGCCTGGCTCGACAACAAGGGTTCGGTGGAGCACGAGATCAGTTTCCGCCCGGCCCGGGTCCTGATGCAGGACTTCACCGGCGTGCCGGCGGTGGTGGACCTGGCCGCCATGCGCGACGCCATGACCAAGCTCGGCGCCGATCCCGAGAAGATCAACCCGCTGAACCCCGTCGACCTGGTCATCGACCACTCCGTCATGGTGGACCATTTCGGCACCTCCAAGGCCTTCGGCGAGAACGTCGAGCGTGAGTACGAGCGCAATATCGAGCGCTACCGTTTCCTGCGCTGGGGCTCGTCGGCCTTCAACAACTTCCGCGTCGTGCCCCCCGGCACCGGCATCTGCCACCAGGTCAATCTCGAATACCTGGCGCAGACCGTCTGGACCGGCGAGGAGGGCGCCGACACCGTCGCCTATCCCGACACCGTGGTCGGCACCGACTCCCACACCACCATGATCAACGGCCTCGCCGTCCTGGGCTGGGGCGTGGGCGGCATCGAGGCCGAGGCCGCCATGCTGGGCCAGCCCATCCCCATGCTGATTCCCGAGGTCATCGGCTTCCGCCTGACCGGCGACCTGCCGGACGGCGCCACCGCCACCGACCTGGTTCTGACCGTCACCCAGATGCTCCGCAAGAAGGGCGTGGTCGGCAAGTTCGTCGAGTTCTTCGGCCCGGGCCTCGCCGGTCTTACCCTCGAGGACGAGGCGACCATCGCCAACATGGCCCCGGAATATGGCGCCACCTGCGGTTTCTTCCCGGTCACCCAGGCCACGGTCGACTATCTTCGCGCCACCGGCCGCGACCCTGCCCGGGTCGACCTGGTGGAGGCCTACGCCAAGGCCCAGGGCCTGTGGTCCGAGCCCGGCGATCCCGAGCCTGTCTTCACGGACACACTGGAGCTCGACCTCGGCACGGTCCAACCCTCCCTGGCCGGCCCGAAGCGGCCCCAGGACCGCGTCCTGCTCAGCGACGCCGCCGCCGAGTTCCGCGCAGCACTCTCCAAGGAGTTCGGCCGCGAGCCGGGCGCCCCGCGCGCGGCGGTGAAGGGCGAGTCCTACGACCTCGGCGACGGGGATGTGGTGATCGCCGCCATCACCTCCTGCACCAACACCTCCAACCCCAGCGTCCTGATCGCCGCCGGCCTCGTGGCCAAGAAGGCGGTGGAGAAGGGCCTGAAGGTAAAGCCCTGGGTGAAGACCTCCCTGGCGCCCGGAAGCCAGGTGGTGACCGACTACCTGAAGGCCGCCGGCCTGACCAAGAGCCTGGACGCCCTGGGCTTCAACCTGGTCGGTTACGGCTGCACCACCTGCATCGGCAATTCCGGGCCCCTGCCCGAGGCCATCTCCGAGACCATCCAGTCCTCAGATCTGGTGGCCTGTTCGGTCCTGTCGGGGAACCGCAACTTCGAGGGCCGGGTCAATCCGGACACCCGGGCCAACTATCTCGCCTCGCCGCCTCTGGTGGTGGCCTACGCCCTGGCCGGCAACATGCTCATCGACCTGGCCAAGGACCCGATCGGCGAGGGTAAGGACGGCAAGCCCGTCTACCTGAAGGACATCTGGCCGACCTCCGCCGAGGTCGCCGCGCTGCAGCGCAAGCACGTGACCCAGAAGATGTTCGCCACCCGCTATTCCGACGTCTTCAAGGGCGACAAGAACTGGCAGGGCATCAAGGTGGCCGGCGGCCAGACCTACGCCTGGGACATGGGCTCGACCTATGTCCAGAATCCGCCCTACTTCCAGGACATGAAGATGGAGCCCGAGCCGGTCACCGACGTGATCGAGGCGCGGATCCTTGGCGTGTTCGGCGACTCGATCACGACCGACCACATCTCGCCGGCCGGTTCGATCAAGGCCAGCTCCCCCGCCGGGGTCTACCTTCGCGAGCGCCAGGTGCCGACCACCGAGTTCAACTCCTATGGCGCCCGCCGCGGCAACCATGAGGTGATGATGCGGGGCACCTTCGCCAACATCCGCATCCGCAACCGGATCACCCCGGAGATCGAGGGCGGCGTGACCCGTCACTTCCCCTCGGGCGACACCATGGCGATCTACGACGCCGCCATGCGCTACCAGGCCGAGGGCCGGCCGATGGTGATCTTCGCCGGCAAGGAATACGGCACGGGCTCGTCCCGCGACTGGGCGGCCAAGGGCACTAAGCTCCTGGGCGTGCGGGCGGTGATCGCCGAGAGTTTCGAGCGCATCCATCGCTCCAACCTGGTGGGCATGGGAGTCCTGCCCCTGCAGTTCATCCAGGACGGCTGGCAGAAGCTGAACCTGACCGGGGAGGAGATCGTGTCGATCCGCGGCCTCTCCGAGCTGTCGCCCCGCCGCCAGCTGACGGTGGAGCTCTATCGCGCCGGTGACGGCCGCATCGCCCGCTTCCCCGTGCGCTGCCGCATCGATACGCCGACCGAGCTGGAGTACTTCCGCAATGGCGGGGTGCTGAACTACGTTCTTCGGAACCTGGCGCGCGACGCTCAGGGCTGAACCTGGCCGCTGCATCCTCCTTGCGGGTATGCGGCGGGTCCGTTTCACGCCTTCTTGATCCCTCGCGCCGGATAACTGGGATTATGTGCGCGCCGATGCGTGGAGCTCTGTTCGCCTGTTTACTGATGCTGGCGCCCACTGCGGCGCCTGCTGCGCCGCGGTCTCCAGTGATCGTCGAACTCTACACGGCGCAGGGCTGCGCCTCCTGCACAGGCGCAGGGGAGGTGATGCAGACCCTGGCCGCCCGTCGCGACGTCCTGCCGCTGACCTTCAGCGTCGACTACTGGGACTATCTCGGCTGGACAGACACCCTGGCCCGTCCGGAATTCGTCACCCGCCAGAAGACCTACGTGACACGCTTCGACCTGGGTGAGCCGTATACGCCCCAGGCCGTGGTGGGCGGACAGGGCCAGACCGGGGCTCTGGAGGCCGAGCGTCTCGAGTCGCTGATCAGCCGAGCCGCTCAGGCGCCTGCAGGGCCAAGGATCAGTCTCTCAACCCGTCGGACGAGCGTGGCCAACGGAAAGGCGCCCAAGGGCGGGGCTGAGGTCTGGATGGTGCGTTATGATCCCAAGCCAAGGAGCGTCCAGGTCCGGCGGGGCGACAACCGGGGCCAGACCGTGGTGGCGGTGAACGCCGTTCGGGAGTTGAGACGCCTGGGCTCCTGGCGGGGACGAGGCTTGACCTGGCGTCTTCCGGAGGCCACCGAGCCCGGGCTGGTCACCGTAGTCATTGTCCAGGCGCCCCGGGGCGGCCGCATCCTCGCTCTTGCGAGCAGCCCCGCGTCTTCCTGAAGACAGGAGGGGTCCGACCGTTCGGATACTGGAGAGGAAGCGTCGGCTGGCCTGGCGGCCTGCCCCCGGGCGGGGGCTGGGGGGGCTGTTCAGGAACCCGGGATGCAGGTCCGGCCAGCCGACGAAATGAGGATCGCCAGCCTATCGGGCGGGCGCGCGTCCGAATTAAGGTCATTTCGCGGCGATTGCCCCGGGCGGCGACCTGGAGCTAACCTGCCCCCATGGCGGCGGATCCCTTCCCGACGAGCGGCCCGCCCGGTCGCGTCTTCTTCGAGCGTGCGGAGTTCGTTCGCATCCTGAACCTTTATGGCCGGATGGTCGCCGCGGGGGAGTGGAAGGATTACGCCATCGACCCGCTGCCTGACGCCTGCGTCTTCTCGGTCTTCCGCCGGGCTTCCGAGGCGCCCGCCTACCGGATCGAAAAGCGTCCCGCCCTGGCGCGCCGGCAGGGCGCCTGGGCGGTGATCGGGGAGGGCGGAATGATCCTCAAACGCGGACATGACCTGGCCCAGGTGCTGACGGTTTTCGATTCCCGCCGATTCCGGGTGGTGGACTGACGCGCAGGAAAAATGCCCCGGCGGTCACCCGCCGAGGCTTCCACGTCTAGGTGATCCTTCCCGCCTAACGACGTTCGCCGAGCAGGCTGAGCAGGAACTGGAACAGGTTGATGAAGTTCAGGTAGAGGCTCAGAGCCCCGTAGTTGGTGGCCACGCTTGTGGAGGCCTCATCCCCGCCGAGGTCGTAGTACATCAGCTTCAGGCGCTGGGTGTCGAAGGCGATCAGGCCGGCGAAGATGAGAACGCCGAGGATGCTGATGACGAAGCTCATCATCGGCAGCTTCAGGAACATGTTGACCAGGGAGGCCAGGACCAGGCCGATGAGGCCGACGATCAGGAAGCTTCCCATCGCTGTCAGGTCCCGCTTGGTGGCGTAGCCGAACAGAGACAGGGCGGCGAAGGCCGCCGCAGTGATCAGGAAGGTCTGGGCCAGCGCCTGGCCGGTGTAGACCAGGGTCAGGACGCCCAGGGAGGCGCCCATCAGAACTACGATGCTCCAGTAGGCCACCGCGGCCCCGCGCGGGGTCTGTCCGCCGCGGGCGAAGCTGGAGAACAGGATGATGGCGAGGGGCGCGAAGCTGACGATCCAGCCGAGGGGGGTCATGCCGGCCATACGCCCGTCTGCCGAGACCATGAACATCAGGTCGCGCACAGGGGCGAACATGCCGGTCAGCCAGGCCATGGCGCCGGAGACCACGAGGCCGAGGGCCACCTTGTTGTAAACACCCAGCATGAACTGGCGCAGGCCGGCGTCCACGGCCATGTCGGCGTGGTCCACGATCACCGGACGGGCCGATCCGCGATTGAAGTCGTTCATCGAACGAAGATCCTCTCCCAAACGCCCGGAGTGGGCGCAGACGAAATATCGGTGCGCTGCACGACTTGTGCAAGCGCTGCTCGACGTTAGGCTCTCCGGATGATCCGCCTGTTCGCCGCCCTGGACCTGCCCGACGCGGCCGCTGAGGCCCTCGCGCCCTTCCAGTGCGGCCTTGCCGAGGCCGCCTGGCGACCCCGGGAGGCCCTGCATATCACTTTGAAATTCGCTGGTGACCTCCGCGAGGACCTGGCCGACGACCTGGACGCCGAGCTCAGCCGCATCGGCGGCGCGCCCCTTGAGCTGAGTCTCGCCGGGGCCGGGGCCTTTGGAGAAGGGCGCGACATTCACGCGGTCTGGGCCCGGGTGACCCCGACGCCGGCCCTGTCAAAGCTGGCCCGGGCCTGCGAGATCGCGGCCCGCCGGTCCGGACTGAAGGCGGACGCTCGCGCCTATACACCGCACGTCACCCTGGCCTACCTGACCCGGCCTGAACCTGAAACGGTGGCCCGCTGGCTCGCCTTCGCCGAGGACCTCCGCGTCCCCGGGTTCCGCGTGGATCGCTTCGGCCTCTATTCAAGCTGGCGCGGTCCGGACGGATCACGCTATCGCCTCGAGCGCAGCTATCCGCTCGACCGCCGGGCGGATCCCGCCTGAGGAGCCGCCTATGCCCGACTGGATCTCCGCCATCATCCTGGGCGTGGTCGAGGGGCTGACCGAGTTCATCCCGGTCTCGTCCACCGGGCACCTGCTCCTGACCAAGACCCTCCTGGGCCTGCCTCCGGGCTTCTGGGACACCTTCATCGTCCTGATCCAGCTGGGGGCCATACTGGGCGTTGTCGCCCTCTACTTCCGCAAGCTCTGGAATGTCGCGGTCAGTCTGCCGGTCTCGGAGAGATCCCGCCACTTCGTCCTGTCGGTGTTCGTGGCCTTCCTGCCGGGCGCGCTCGCAGGCGCCCTCCTGCACGACGTTATCAAGGAGGTTCTCTTCGAGAGTCCCCGACTGATCTGCTGGTCGCTGATCATCGGCGGCGTGGTCCTGCTGGTCATCGACCGCCGGGCCCCGGCGCCCCGGGAGACCGACGCCATGGCGCTCAGCCTCCGGACATCCCTGTTGGTCGGGCTCTTCCAGACCCTGGCCCTGATCCCCGGTGTCTCGCGCTCCGGCGGCACCATCGTCGGGGCCATGCTGATGGGGGTGGAGAAGCGCGCGGCGGCGGAGTTTTCGTTCTTCCTGGCCATGCCGACCATGGCCGGCGCCTTCGTCCTCGATTTCTGGTCCAGCCGGGGCGACCTTCAGGGCGACCGGATCGGCCTGCTGGCCCTGGGTTTCGCCGTGAGCTTCGTGGTCGGCTATGCGGTGGTGAAGGTCATGCTGGAGGTGGTCAGCCGGCGCGGGTTCGCCCCGTTCGGCTGGTGGCGCATCCTGGTCGGGGGCGCAGGCCTGGCCCTCCTGGGGGCTGGCTGAGTCCGGGGCTCAGGCGACGGCGTTCCCGGCGGCGCCCGCGAACTGGCCGCCCTTGCGGAAGCGATAGAGGTAGGTCGGCAGGATAGCCTCGACCGTCTCGGGCGCGATTCCCAGGTCCGCCAGGCCGGGCGCCTCGCCGGAGAGGACGTTGTCGGTCTTCAGGAGCTCCACCTGGTCGGCTGTCAGGGGCGGCGCCACCGGGGTCAGGGCCAGGGGTGCGCAAAGGGTCCCGATCAGGCCCGCCGCGCCGAAGGGAAGGGGCGCATAGAGTCGTCGGCGCCCGGTCTCCTTCTGGATCAGGTCCAGGATCTCCCGGAAGGTGAAGATCCCCGGTCCGCCCAGCTCGAACGTCCGGCCTGCATGCTGCGGGTCCAGGGCGACTGTCGCGGCGGCCCTGGCCACATCTCCGACATACACCGGCTGGAAGCGCGTCCGTCCCCCGCCGATCAAGGGCAGAAAGGGGCTGACAACAGCCATCTCGCCGAACTTGTTGAAAAAGTCGTCGCCGGGCCCGAAGACGATGGACGGCCGCAGGATCACCGCCGACGGCAGGATCTTGCGAACAACGGCCTCGCCTTCGGCTTTTGACCGGGCGTATCGGGAGGCGGAGGCGGGGTCCGCGCCGAGAGCCGACATCTGCACCAGGCGAGCGCCGGCGTCGGCGGCGGCCTGGGCAATGGTCCGTGCGGCGTCCACATGGACGGCCTGGAAGGTCTGTCGGCCCGTCTCGTAGAGCAGGCCCACAAGGTTGATCACCGCATCGGCGCCCTGTACGGCCCGGATCACGGAACCAGCGTCGCGGATATTGGCCTGCACCACCTCGACCTGCCCGACATCGCCCATGAGGCGCATGGCGTGAGCCAGGTGCGGCTGGCGCACGGCCACCCGGATCCGGGCGCCGCGCCGGGCGAGGGCCCGGACGATCTGGGTCCCGATGAAACCGGAACCACCGAAGACGGTGACGAGATCGGGCATGACGACGAAGCTCCGGGGGTCTGGACAGGAGTGCCGGGATAAACGATGCCCGGCCGCCCCGCAATCGGCGCCGGCGCCCTGCCATGCATGCCCGTGTCCTGGCTCAGACAGATGTGAGACGGGCTCTTGAGTGAAGGGTGGGGGTCTCTGAAGCTTGGGTTTGCAGACTCAGGACCTCAGGAGACCCCCGATGCAGGTGTTTGGCCTACAG
>NZ_JADBZL010000092.1:0-17010 GCF_020402505.1 Phenylobacterium sp.
CAGGATACGGATTTCGCACCGATCTACGCCCGCCTCGCCGACGGGCCGGCTCTGCCCGCGGACGCCTTGATCTCCACTGACAGGGTCCTGACCCGCGGCACGCAGCGCTATGCCTTTGAGAGGGTCAGGGGGTAGCGGGGATCAGGGGATTCTTCCCCACACTCATCGGGGCCTTCGTCGGATAAGGCGCCCGTCCTTGTCGGAGGGGATCCAGGGGGGTGATCAGACCTCTCAGCCGGCGAGGTCGTTCTCCGCCTGGCCTCCGCAGGTCTCGCAGACCAGATCCCCGCCCTTCCGGACCAGGGCGGTGTCACCGCAGGCCGGACAGACATCAGCATCGCGGCGCATGCCGCCGGACGCACCCCGTCCCTGGGCGGAGGGCAGGAAGACCAGGTTGTCGGGCGCTGCGCCCCGGGAGAAACCCCGGGAGATGAACCGCGAGACAGGCTGGGGATCGGGCGCCTCCAGGGGCTGGCCATCGGCGGCTCCGCGGCCCAGGCCGTCCGCGTTCAACTCGCCATCGGCGTTCGCCAGGTCGTTGCGGCCCAGGTAGGAGATGCCAAGCTCGCGGAAGATGTAGTCCAGGATCGAGGTCGCCGAGCGGACGGAGTCATTGCCGGTCACCTGTCCCGCGGGCTCGAACCGTGTGAAGACGAAGGCGTCCACGAATTCGTCCAGGGGCACCCCGTACTGGAGGCCGAGCGAAATCGAAACGGCGAAGTTGTTCATCAGGGAGCGGAAGGCGGCGCCTTCCTTGTGCATGTCGATGAAGATCTCACCCAGTTCTCCGTCGTCATACTCGCCGGTGTGCAGATAGACCTTGTGGCCGCCCACGGAGGCCTTCTGGATGTATCCCTTCCGGCGATCGGGCAGCTTGCGCCGAGTAGGCGGTCGTTCGACCTCGACGCGCCGCTCGACGATGCGCTCTTCCGTCACCGGGGGCGGGCTTTCCCGGCGTTCCGCTTCGGTGACGGGCGCCAGCACCAACGGTCGGCGGCGGAGCTTCGGCTGCAGGACAACGCCGGTGACATCGCCGAGGCCGGCCAGCAGAGTTTGCAGATCGCGCGCCGAGTCGGCTTCAAGGATCACGATGGGCGGGTGGGCCAGAAGTGGGGCGAGGGCGACAGCCATGGCCAGGTGGGCCGACGGGGCGACCTCATCTCCCAGGCGCAGGACCGCGGCCTGATCAGGCGACAGGCCTGGCAGGTCGGAGAGCCGGCCCGCTCCGGCTATGGCGGCGTCTGCTTCGGCCCGCTGCTCGGCGGTGAAGCCCATCCGGACCGGGAGATCGAGAGCAGGATCGGACAGCTCGGCCTCGCTCAGACCCAGGACGTCGGTCAGAAAGCCGGGATCGATCACGCGCGGGGAGAGCGCGTCCGAAAGCCGTCCGGCGAAGGGCAGGGCGGACTCTACGGCGGCGATCTCGTGGTCGGTGAATCCCCTGGACTCCAGGGCGGCCCGGTCGACCCCGGGGGCGCCGGAGAGGGAGCGGATCCCGAGGGCGTGGAGGCGGGCGTCCGCAGCGTCCAGGCCCAGGTGATCCAGGGCCCGCAGGGCGGCGGCGGAAAGCGCGCGGAGGGTGACGCCGTCCGAGGTCTCGATATGGACGATCGGTCCCCTCGACGGCGCGCCGGCGGGGTCGGCCGCGCCGAGGCGGAGGGCGAGGTCCGGTTCGCTGAAGAGGGCGAGGCCCACCTCCAGACCCTCGGGGATCGCCCGACGCGCTCGCTTGAACAGGGTCCGTGCGGCCTTCCGGGCTGCGTCCGACTCGTAGGCCAGCCCCCGACCCAGCAGCCAGTCCCCCAGGCCGGCCAGACAGATCAGCCCCGGGCGTCCCGACGCCGACAGGGCCAGGGCCAGGTCCGCCACCGCCTGCCCGAAGCCGGACAGGTCGAAGTCCTCCCCGAGACCGAAGGCGGCGAGGTTCAGCGCCCCGCGCACCCGGCTGGCGGCCGAGACCAGGGCGGACGCCGTCTCCTGCGTGTCCGCTATGCCCACCGCGCCGGTGAGCGCCGCGGCGGGGACGGCCGCTGTCTGCGGAAACAACACAAGTCTGAGGCGGTCCTGGGGAAAGGCGGGGACCGCCATGCGCCAGACGGTTGCGCCGCCTCGCGCCAGGTCGATGGCCTCGCCGATGAGGTCTTCGGGGACGCCGGCCGCCTGGGCGCGCTCTACGGCGCGGGCAAGCCCGGGATTGTCGGTCAGAGAGGCGCAGGCCTCGGGGTCGCCCTCGCAGCGGCTGATTGCGTCAAGAACGCCCTGGAGCGGGCCTGCCGCCGCCTCGGCTGCCGCCTGCGCCAGCTTCTCGCCCCGGACGGCGGCGGCGACGGCCTCCAGGCGGGCTTCGAGGCCTGGCGCAGTGGCGTCAAGCAGGGCGGGAGGCGGACCTGGCGCCACGCCGATCCCCGCTGCGGCGTTCAGCATCAGGGATGCAAGCCGGTCGGACAGGCCCTGGTCCGTTGCCCTTCGCCCTGGATGACCACGCCCCGGAACGGCGCGGGCGATCTCTGCGGCGAGGGACCGGATGGCGGCGCCCATGTCATCGGTTCCGCCGAGGACCTCCCTCCAGGCCTCGGTCTGGGCGTCCGTCCAGCCGACCGGCGCCAGGACCTCGACGCACCGGTCCCCGAGTTCGATCAGCCGGGGCTCAAGGTCGGGCGGGGTGTGCATGAAGAAGGCCTCCAGACCGCCAAGGTTAGGGCGGCCTCCGGAGGCGGGCAACAGATGTTGCGGTGGGGCGACGAGACATCCACAAGATGTTGCGGTTCCCGGATCGCTGGACGCTTGGCGCCGCGCAACCTATAGTCCGGCCGCGTTGAACCTGAGTGGATCGGAACGGGCGTGCTGAAAGCGATCTTCACCTGGTGGAACGGAGCCACGATCGGCGCCGGTTTCCATATCAAGCGCCGGGGCGTCCTGGTCGGCCAGGACGACTATGGCAATCGTTACTTCGAGGCCCGCGACGCCCGGGATTCCTACGACGGCCGCCGCCGCCGCTGGGTCATCTACAAGGGGTACCCGGACGCCTCCAAGGTGCCTGCCGAGTGGCACGGCTGGCTTCACTACACCTTCGACGAGCCGCCGACCGTGGCGCCTCTTCCCCGCAGATCCTGGGAAAAGGACCATAAGCCCAACCTGACCGGCACCATCCACGCCTGGCGGCCCAAGGGCTCCATCGCCCGGGGCGGCGAGCGGGCCCGGGCGACAGGTGATTATGAGGCCTGGCGGCCCGACTAGGATGCCGCTGTTTCCCCAGCGCAGGGTCCTTATCCTGGTCACCCTGGCGGTGGCGGCGGTGCTCGCTTGGGCGGAGTTCGCCCCGGCCCAGCAGACGCCCTCGTCGTCGGACGCCGGCGCCGTCGCCCAGCCCCCCGCCATCATCGAGGAGGCGCCTCCGGCTGTCGTGGAGGCTCCGCCGCCGGCGGTTGCGCCCCCGGTTCCGCCCTCCGGGGTCGCCCCGGCGGCGCCTCCAGAGCGCCGGGTCGCCGAGCGGCCCTCGGAGAGCCTGAAGCCGCGCGAACGCTTCGACGTGGCGGTGCTGCAGGCCGTGGACAAGGTCACTGCCGAGACCATCCGTTTCGAGGCCCCTGTCGGCCAGCCGGTGCGGTACAAGACCCTCGTCCTGACGGTCCGGGCCTGCGAGCGGACGGCGGCCGACGAGCCCACCGAGGACTCGATCGCCTACCTGGTGGTGGATTCGCAACCGAGGGCCCAGACAGGCCGGCCGGCTCCTGGCGTCCGGCAGGTCTTCCGGGGTTGGATCTACGCCTCTTCCCCGGGGCTGAACGGACCCGAGCACCCGGTCTACGACGCCTGGCTGATCACCTGCAGGACTTCGGCGCCGCTCAGGGCGGCCGGCGGACCTAACACCCCCTCCACGGCCAGGGCGCCGGCCAGCCGCTCGAGGTAGGCGGAGCGCGGGATCTCCTCGGCGCCGAGGCTGGCCAGATGGTCGGTGATGAACTGGGCGTCGAGCAGCCGGAATCCGCCCAGGATAAGCCGTCCGGCCAGGTGGACCAGGGCGACCTTGGAAGCGTTCGTCTCCACCGAGAACATGCTCTCCCCGAAGAAGGCGCCCTTGAGACTGACGCCGAAGAGCCCCCCGACCAGGCGCCCCTGCCTCCAGGTTTCCACCGAATGGGCGGAGCCCGTGGCGTGCATCTCCTGGTACATTCGCATCAGGGCCGGATTGATCCAGCCGCCGGGCCGCTCCGGATCGGCGCAGGCGTCCAGCACCGCCTGGAAGGCCGAGTTGACCCTGACCTCGAAGCGGTCCTGGCGCACCGTCCGTTGCAGGCGGCGCGGGAGGGCAAGCCCCCGAAGCGGAAAGACGCCCCGGGACTCGGGCTCAACCAGGAATACCGATGGGTCCGTGGGCGACTGGGCCATGGGGAACACGCCGCGCGCATAGAAGTCCAGCGCCGGGTGGGGACGTGACCGGCGGCTCACCCGGCCTCCGACTGTTCCTTCAGCCAGCGTTCCAGCCAGTGGATGGTGTAGTCGCCCATCACGAAGTCGGGCTGGAGGAGAAGGTCCTGGAAGAGGGGGATGGTGGTCTCCACCCCGCTTACCACCATCTCGCCCAGGCAGCGGCTGAGGCGGGCGATACACTCTTCCCGGTCGCGACCATGGACGATCAGCTTGCCGATCAGGCTGTCGTAGAAGGGGGGGATGACGTAGCCGGCGTAGATGGCGCTGTCGAGGCGCACGCCCAGGCCGCCGGGGGCGTGGAAGTCCGTGATCAGGCCCGGTGACGGCGAGAAGGTCCGGGGGTTCTCGGCGTTGATCCGGCACTCGATGGCGTGGCCCTCGAAGACGACATCTTTCTGCGAGAAGGACAGGGGCAGGCCGGCTGCAATGCGAATCTGCTCGCGCACAAGATCAATGCCGGTGATGGCCTCGGTGACGGGATGCTCCACCTGCAGGCGGGTGTTCATCTCGATGAAGAAGAACTCGCCGTTTTCGTAGAGGAACTCGATGGTGCCGACGCCCAGGTAGCCGATCCGGCGGACGGCTTCGACCACCACGTTCCCGATCTTCTTGCGGGCGGCGGCGTCGATGACCGGGGAGGGCGCTTCCTCCAGCACCTTCTGGTGACGACGCTGCAGCGAGCAGTCGCGTTCGCCCAGGTGGCAGACATTGCCGAACCGGTCCGCGATGACCTGGAGTTCAATGTGTCGCGGCCCCTGGAGATAGCGCTCCATATAGATGGCGTCGTCCCCGAAGGCGGCCTTGGCCTCGGCCCGGGCGGTGGACACCGCCTCGGCCAGGTCCTCTTCGGTGCGGGCCACCTTCATGCCCCGCCCGCCGCCGCCGGCGGCCGCCTTGATCAGCACCGGAAAGCCGATCTCCCGGGCGGCGGCGAAAGCCTCCTCCTCGGTGGTCACGGCGCCGTCCGAGCCCGGCACCACGGGAATGCCCGCCTCCCGAACCGCCTGCTTGGCCGTGATCTTGTCGCCCATCATCGTGATGTGTTCGGGCAGGGGGCCGATGAAGGTGAAGCCGTGGGCGTTCACGATCTGGGCGAAACGGGCGTTCTCGGAGAGGAAGCCGTAGCCGGGATGGATGGCCTGGGCGCCTGTGATCTCGGCGGCGGCGATGATGGCGGGGATGTTCAGATAGCTCTTGGCGGCCGGCGCCGGACCGATACAGACGCTTTCGTCCGCCAGACGGACCCACATGGCGCCGGCGTCGGCCTCGGAGTGAACCGCGACCGTGGAGATGCCCATCTCCTTGCAGGCGCGGTGCACCCGCAGGGCGATCTCGCCCCGGTTGGCGATCAGGATCTTGTCGAACATGGCCTAACCGATAATCGCCAGGGGTTCGCCGAACTCGACCGGCTGGCCATTGAGCACGAGGATTTCGAGGATCTTTCCCGCCCGGGGCGCCGGAATGGGGTTCATGGTCTTCATGGCCTCGACAATCATCAGGGTCTGACCCTCCGCGACCGTGTCGCCGACCTTGACGAAGGACGGAGCGTCAGGCTGGGGCTGGAGATAGACGGTTCCGACCATCGGCGACTTCACGGCGTCTCCGGCGGCGGGCGCCGGGGCGGGGGGTGCGGTCACGGATTCGGCGGCCTGGGCCGGCGCGGGTGGCGCAGCAACCGCCGGAGCGGCGAGGGTCACCGGCGCGGAGGCGGTCAGGGTGCGGGCCACGCGGATCTTCAGTCCGTCATGCTCGACCTCGATCTCGGAAAGTCCCGTTTCATTCAGGATGCCGGCGAGGCGGCGGACAAGACGCGCATCGATCTGTTCGGCGGGAGCCTTCGGACTGGACGGCATGTGGGGATCCTGTGCTTCGTCGTCTCGGCGGCCGCGCAGGCGGCGGACGTGCTGACCTTCTATCGAACCTGAGCCGACGCGAACATGGGGAGGAGCCCCGCCCCGGACACATCGGCGTGAAGCCGAGGGCCGGTTCCCGCCGACAACCCTCCGGCAGGCGCGGATGCGCTGAAACCGGATTCGGCGTCTTGTAACGGCGGGCGGCTGGGGTCACAAGCAGGGGTATGAGTCTGAGCCTGGTCCTGAACGGTGAGAGCCGCGTCATGGAGTCGGTCCGCACAGTGGCCGAACTGGTCGTCGCCCTGGGCCTTGATGCGCGCAAGGTGGCTGTGGAGCGGAACCTGGAGATCGTGCCCCGCTCACTGTACGACCGCACCGAGCTGGCGGACGGGGACCGGCTTGAGATCGTTCACTTCATTGGCGGAGGCTGAGATGGCGGGTGAGAGCATCGCCGCCGGGGCGGAGGGGGACACCTGGGCCGTGGCGGGCCGGACCTTCCGGTCCCGACTCATCGTCGGCACGGGCAAGTACGCGGACTACGCCCAGAACGCCGCCGCCGCCGAGGCTGCGGAGGCGGAGATCGTCACGGTCGCCCTGCGGCGGGTGAACCTGTCCGACCCGGCCAAGCCCATGCTCGCCGACTTCCTGAAGCCGGACCGCTTCACCTATCTGCCCAACACGGCGGGCTGCTACACGGGCGAGGACGCCGTGCGCACCCTGCGCCTGGCCCGGGAGGCGGGGGGGTGGGACCTCGTGAAACTGGAGGTGCTGTCCGACACGCCGCACCTCCTGCCGGACATGGAAGAGACCCTGCGGGCGCTGAAGATGCTGGTCGCCGATGGCTTCCAGGTGATGGTCTACTGCTCGGACGATCCGGTCTACGCCCGCAAGCTCGAGGACGCCGGAGCGGCGGCCATCATGCCGGCGGCGGCGCCGATCGGATCGGGCCGGGGTATCCAGAACGCCCTCAACCTCGGCCTGATCCTTGAGCAGTCCAAGGTCCCGGTTCTTGTGGACGCCGGTGTCGGGACGGCCTCCGACGCCGTCATCGCCATGGAGATGGGCTGCGAGGCCGTCCTCATGAACACCGCCATCGCCGAGGCGAAGGATCCGATCCGCATGGCCGACGCCATGAAGCACGCGGTCATCGCCGGCCGGCAGGCGTTTCTCGCCGGTCGGATGGCTCAACGTCGCTACGGTGATCCGTCCTCGCCATTCGCGGGGCGGATCTAACCTGCCGCAGCCACGCCCGGGAGGCTCGCGGGGGAAGCTCGCGGGGGAAGGCCGACGCGCCCATATCTGAAGTCTCGGTGTTCAACAGGACCCCCGCCATGAAACTTCCTCTCGGCAGGCCCTGGTTCGGGCCCAGGCGGTTCGGCTTCGGCGTGTCTCCCATGAACGGGCAGGGATGGGCCTGCATCGGCGTCTATGTTCTGGCCATGGCGATGATCCCGACCCTGATGGGGCGGGAGGCCCGGGGCGCCGATGCGCTGGGAATCCTGGCCGCTCTCCTGGGCTGCACGGCGCTGCTGCTGGTCGTGGTGTGGCTCAAGATGGACCGGACCCAGCCCTTGCGCTGGCGCTGGGACGGGGACTGAGCCTTAGCCTGCCGACACCCGGGCGACGTCGAGTTCGGGGTCCAGGCCCACGGCGCGCATCAGTTCGGCCCGCCGGGGTCCGGCCTTGGGCGGATAGACTTCAGCCTTCGCCGCCCTCGGCGTCATCCAGTGCAGCAGGACCTTCCCGAGGTTGACGGGGCGTTTCAGCCAGTCCGAAGGGTGCTCCAGCATATGGAAGCCGCGCATGGCGGAGCGCAGGAGATCGGGGTCCGAGCGGATGGCGATGGCCACGCCGTCCTCGGCGAAGCTCTTCAGGATGCGGCTGCGCAGGCTGGGACGGTGATGCGGGTCCAGCGCCTGCCGGGCGCGGCGGACGGCCGCCCGGTCATCCTTCTGCATGGTCTCGAAGAAGGGCAGGATTTCCCGCTTCAGGCCAGCCTCGTAGGCGAACAGTCGCCCGGCGGGATCCCGGCCAGCCTCCAGGGCGTCACGCAGGAGTGTGGCGCTGACCGCCGCGAAGGCGCATCCCCGGCCATAGAGGGGATTGGTGCGGATCAGGCTGTCACCGACGGCGAAGAATCCCAGGACCGCCGCCCGGCCTTCCGAGACCAGAGTGCGCCAGCGGCTCTTCAGGTCGCCCATGCCATAGACCTTGCTGACCGCTTCGGTCCGCTCCGGCTCCAGCCAGGGGCGCATGCCCGGGATCTCGCGGCAGATGCCGTCGAAGATGGCCGGGTCCACGATGGTCTTGCGGATCTCCAGTTCGATCTCGGGCACGCAGAGGGTGATGGAGAAGCAGCCATTGTCGGCCGGGAAGACGCCGAACTTGATGAAGCCGAGATCGCCGGTGGCGGGGGCGCCGCCCCGGGGGGGTTCGACCTGACCGGGACGCAGGCGGTAGTGGCGGGTGAAATAGAGGATCCCCGCATCCTCGGCGGTCTCGCCGATCTGAACGCCCAGGTCCGCCAGCTGGTCGAAGGCTGAAGAGGTGCGTCCGCTGGCGTCGACCACCAGGTCGGCCGCGACGGTCTCTCCGCCCCGGAGTCGTACGCCGGTCACCTTCAGCGGCGCTTCGCCCGACGCATCCAGGCCCTCGACGAAGGCCTCGCTGCGGATCTCGACGTTCGGCATGGCCTCGACATAGCGCCGGATGACCAGCTCCATCGTGGTCCGGCGGCTGGTCAGGACCACCAGGTCGGCGTCCTCGGGACGGGGTCTCCAGCGCTTGCGGTGGCGGTCGGTCAGCATGCCGTCCAGACCCAGTTCCCGGCAGCCGGCCGCATTCAGGGCCTCCAGCAGGGCCGGATGCTCGTCCCGGATGATGCCGCGCAGGCGGGCGAGGAAGGCGTGGCTGTGGCGCAGATGGGTGACGCCCCGATGAGCCCAACCCGTAAAAGCCTCGTCGGCATCCCCGGGCGGTGGCGGCGGATCGCGGTCCAGCAGGGTGACCTTGCGTCCGGTCGGCGCAAGGGCCAGGGCGGTCCAGAGGCCGGCCATGCCGGCTCCGATCACGGCGACGGTTTCGGTCATGTCAGTCAGGTCTCTTCAGGGGCCCGCGGCGGGCATCCTCAATGGCGGTCTTCAGGGCTTCGAGATCAGCCCCCGGGATCAGCCGGTCGCCGACCACAAAGGCGGGAGTGCCCTCGATACGCAGGTTCTGGGCGAGTTGGCGGGTATCGGCCAGCTGCCGGGTGATGGCCTCGTCCCGGAGCGCCGCGGCGATCGCCTCCGTGCGGACGCCGGCCGCCGCGGCGAGGCGTGTGATGCTGGCCTCGTTGAGGGTCTTCTCCTCCATCAGGGCCTGGTGGAAGGCAAGGCCACCCGCCCGGCCCGCCGGCGTCAGCGCCGTCCGGGCGGCGAGGTCGGAGGCGCCGCCGAAGATCGGGAACTCCTTCAGGACCAGCCGGATGTCCGGGTTCTCCCGCACGAGGGCGGCGACCTCGGGGGCGATGGTCTTGCAGTACCCGCAGCGGTAGTCGAAGAACTCGACAACCGTGATGCGCCCGCCCGGATTGAAGACGACATCCCGGGGGTCTCGCTCCAGGGCCGCACGGTTCGCGGAGATCGCCTTGCGGGCCTCCTCCGACTGCTGGACCAGCTTCTTTTCCTGGAGCTTGGCGGCCATTTCTTCCAGCAGTTCCGGGTTGGCGAGAAGGTAGGCCCGGACCTGGTCGCCCATTAAGGCGTCAAAGGCCTTCTGGCATCCCCCGAGGAGGAGGCTACAGGCGAGGAGGACCGCGATCGGAGCTGTTTTCATGGGCGCAACATAAGCGGGATAAAGCCTGTGTGAAGCTCTAGCTGTGGAACCTCAACAGGTTGTCCTGCGATGAAGGGAGTCGCCTGACGGGTGGTTTTGAGTTCAGGCTGCCGTCGGGTCTGTGCCAATTGTATCGGTGAAGCCAGGCTGGCAGCTCTGAGGAACGTTCGAGGGAGTCTTCATATGTTCTTGCGTAGGCCCACTCGCGGAGCGCGGTCTGGATGCAGCGCTCAGCCTTTCCGCTGGTCTTCGGGGTATGGGGCTTGGTGCGGATGTGGCGGATCCTGAGGCGCCTGCAGGCTGCCGCGAAGTCACGGGATTTGTAGCAGGAACCGTTGTCGGTCATGACCCGCTCCATCACCACACCGAGGCTTGTATAGTAAGCGGCGGCGGCCTTGAGGAGGGCTACGGCGCTGACGGCCTTTTCATCAGGCCTGATCTGGCTGAAGGCGACACGCGAGTGATCATCGATGGCGACATGGACGAAGTCCCAGCCTGCGCCCTTGTTGCGGCAGTTCTGGCGCGTTCCGGTCGCACGGTGGCCCGGAACGGCGAAACGGCCGAGCTTCTTGATGTCGATGTGGATGATCTCGCCGGGGCGTGCGCGCTCGTAGCGGCGAACGGGTTCCTCGGGTTCCAGGTCCTTGAGGCGGCTTTGGCCTGCACGCTTCAGAATGCGGCTGACGGTTGAGGGTGAAGCGCCGGTTTCCGCCGCGATGTGCTTGCCGATGAAGCGCCGGCGGCGGAGCGCAATGACCTTCTGGACGGTCTCATTGGGCTTGGCCTTTCGCAGTTTAGCGGCCGGGACGAGCAGTCCTGGAGCCCCGCAGGACCCAGCAGCTGGAACCGCTTCACCCACTTGCGCGCCGTCCGCGGGCAGACGCCTGCGGCTCGTGCGGCGGCCTCCGGCGTCTGCCCGCTCAGCACCGCCACAGCCAGCCGCTCTCGACCAGTTGGCGTCAATCGTGCATTCCTGTGGATGTTCATCCGGTCCTTCTCGAAGAGCCTGTAGTGTCGCAACCACAGCTTCCTCGTCCGGAGCGGATGGACAACCTATTGAGAGATCACATCTAGGCCCCCACCGCCTGCAGCCGGGCCGAGAGCGACTCTCTGGCCCAAGCCTTGCCATCATCGCCCACGAAGTGGCGAAATGGCGCGCCGGCGTCACGCGCGGCATCGAGGATCGCATCGACAACCTTATCCGGATTACCAGCCGCCATCGCGCCAAACCCGGATAGAACCTGGTCGCGCATTGCCTGATAGGCCGGGTTCGCCATGGCCATCGGCATGGACCCCGCGAAGCCGGTGCCGAAATAACCCGGGTTGATGACAGTCACCCTGATCCCAAGCGGGGCGACCTCGGCCTGCAAAGCCTCGCTCAGGGCTTCTATGGCGTGTTTCGTTGCGGCATAAGCGCCGCCGAAAGGCCATGAGGCGTGTCCCACGGCCGAACTGATGTTGATGATATGGCCCGACCCCTGCGCCCGCATTACCGGCAGGACCGCCCGGACGAGCCGCATCGCGCCGAAGACATTGGTTTCGAACACATTCTGCAGATCGGCCTCGGTGACCTCCTCGATTCCGCCGAACAGGCCGTGGCCCGCGTTGTTCAGAAGGATATCGATCCGCCCGAAACGTTGTTCCGCCTTTGCGACCGCCGCCTCAACATCCGCCGTTACCCGCACGTCCGCCGTGAGGACCAGAAGCCTGTCGACGTGGCGCTTCGCGAGGGCGTCGAGCGGCCCCGTGTTGCGCGCCATGGCGACGGCGCGGTGGCCGTTGTCGAGGATCCGTTCCAGCACCCCCCGGCCAAAGCCGCTGGATGCCCCAGTGATGAACCAAACCTTGCTTTCCATTCTCGATGTCCTTTTTGGATGACTATTGGTTGGGTCCGGCCCCCGCGCGGAGCCGGGCTTTCAGGGATGGGTCAGATCACCAGACCCAGGGTGCCGGCACCCATTCATAGGCGCTGTGCTTGCGGGCCACATGGCCCAGCCCCGGGAAGGGGAAGTGATAGGCCATGGTCAGCGTGCGGTCGGTCGCCGACTGGTCCAGAAGCTTTGCGCGCGTCGCGGCGGCCTGCCCCGGATCCTGATCGGCGGTCGGCGTCCATTCCGGGTGCGCCATTCCGGTCACATAGTCGTGAACTACATCGACGATGTTAGTCAGCTCGCGATCGCCCGACGAGCCCCGGAAGGCAACATGCCCCGGCGTATGCCCGTGCGTGGCGACGGTCGAAACGCCCGGGACCACATCAACCCCGGCCTTGACCAGGGTAATCTTGTCCTTGATCGCTGCGAGGTTGGCTCTTGCCGCCGGAAGCAGCACCGACCGCAGCCCGTCGGGTACACCCGCCGCGACCAGCTTGGCTTCGACGTCGTCGGCTGCCCAGAACGCCCATTCGTCTTCGGCCATGACGAACGTGGCGTTGGGGTAGTTCAGCTTGCCCTCCGCCGAAAGGATGCCGCCGATGTGGTCGAAATGGCCGTGGCTCAGAACAACCGTATCGATGGTCGAGGGATCAAGCCCAGCCGCAGCGAGGCGAGATGGCAGATGCCCGCCAAGCGGCCCCATCAGGCCTGCGGCTCCGGTGTCGAAAGGCACCCTGTTCTTGCCTGTATCGATCGGCAGGTTGTTGATGTCGCCCCGCGCCAGGTCGCGCGGCAGGAAGTGGCTTTCCGGAAGGGCTTCCACCTCTTCCTTCGGCGCAGCCGGACCTGTGAAAACCGGATAGACCGGGAAGTTCGGGGCCGGCCCGCCGCCATCGGAAACCGAATAGGTCTGGAATGCGCCGATCATGAACGGGTAGACCCCGACGGCCGGGGTGGCCGGCGAGGCTTCGGCGGCAGTCCCGCCTGCCAGGCCCGGCAGGATAGTTGAAACGGTTGCTGCGCCGGCTGCCAGCGCAAGGGCCCCGCTGGTCCGCAACAGGGTGCGGCGGTTGAGAATAGGCAAGATGGTGTGCATCAGCACAACCTTTCTTGCGTTTTTGGGATGACGATGTAGCATTGCGGAAATGAAAGTGACCGGACACTTTGATTTTGTCAAGAGCTGTTGCGGAGAGAGCGATGCCACGGGTTTCCATGCGCGATGTGCTAATCGAGGCAGGCCAGAAGGTCCTGCACGAACGCGGTTATGCAGCCACCACGGTGCAGGACATCGCGGCCGTGGCGGGCGTGCCAAAGGGCTCATTCTTTAACCATTTCGGCACCAAGGAGGCCTTTGCAGCCCTTGCGCTCGAACGCTATGTAAGCGAGGGGGAGGCTGGGCTTGCCAGTCTGATGGACAACGACGGCCTGCCGATCCTGCAGCGGGTCACGCTTCTGATTGATGCGGCAAGCAACCGCGCAATGGCAGCAGGCGCGCGCGATGGCTGCCTGGTCGGTAATCTTGGCATAGAGGTGACGGGGGCAAGCGAACCCCTGCGCCAGCAACTATCCGAAGCCTTCCGCCGCTGGCGTGCACCTCTGGCGGGAGCGCTTGCCCGGGCGCAAGCGCGGGGCGAGATCGCGATGACTGTCGAAGCCGCCGTAATGGCCGACTTTATCCAGAACGGACTGCAGGGCGCGCTGCTGCGCGCAAAGGTCGACCGGACCTCGGCCTCGATCGACCAGTTCAAGATGATTGTCCTCAACCTGCTGGCCCGTTAGCAATGGCCAGGGCATGATCCGTAAAAGTTGGGACCATTTCTGAGATGCCTGAGTCTTGACCGATGATCACCTTGGGGTGCAAGACTCTTCGCGCGTCGCATCTCCATGCCCCGGATCAATCGATCTGACCCCACCTGAAGTCCTTAACCGCTGACGCCGTCAATCATCACCGCAAACAGAAGACACGGGGCGCTGGTGCGATTGCTCCAGGCATGGCGGGCGCCCCTCTGGACGCAAATGTCGCCTGTCTTCAACAGCACCTCGCCGTCCTCAAGGACGCAGTAAATCTCGCCACGCAGGACGACCAGATAGTCGAGCGTTTCGGTGCTATGCATAAATGGCGGCGTGTCCGGCGCGTCGGGCGGCACTTCGATGACGAAGCAGGACGTCCCATTTGCCGTGGGAGCGAAGCGATTATCTGGCCAGGCCGTTGTCGGATCGATGTCCCCGGTCAGTTCCGCAGGCATGGTCGACGTTGACCATATGTCGGCTCGGTAGAGGCCGCGGCCGGCGTCAACAGTGACAATGTGGGGCGGTGGGCCGTCCTGGACGATGGTCGAGCGACCCCCGCTTCCCCTTGCTGCGACGACGCGTCTCATTGGGATCGGCATAGGTCGGATCCTGTCCTTAGGTTGTGCGTGAGTGCGGCACACCCTTGCGGGCTCGCGCTAGTCTAGAGCCTCGGGTTTGAGTCGGGAATCGAAGGATTCTCTGTGAGACCGAAGCGTGATTCACCGTGGTTGGAGGTGGATCATGGGCAAGCCGTATTCGATGGATCTGCGGGAGCGGATTGTGGTGCACGTGGCGGGCGGGGGAAACCGGCGCGGCGCGTCAGTTCGGTGTTAGCGACAGTTGTTCGGTGAAGCTGTTGGCGCGGGTGGAGCGGACCGGCTCGGCGGAGCCGTCGAAGCAGGGCCGTCCGCCGGACGGCGGCAAGCTGGCGGCGCATCTGGACTTCCTGATCGGGAGCGTGGAGCAGACACCGGACATGACGATGCCGGAGCTGGCGGCTCTGCTGGCGGCTGAGCGTGGGGTGGTCGCCAACCCGGCGTCGCTGTCGCGCGCGCTGTGCGCTGCCGGGTTCAGCTTCACAAAAAACACTGATGGCCTCGGAGCGCGCTCGCGCTGCGGTGCGTGAACGACGCCAGGACTGGATCGATCACCGCAGGCCACGGATGGCTGAGCAACCCGCGCGGCTGGTGTTCATCGACGAGACGGCGGTCACCACCAAGATGACAAGGCTGCGAGGCCGCAGCCGGCGGGGTGAGCGCCTGATCGCCGATGCGCCCTTCGGCCACTGGCTGACCCAGACCTTCATCGCCGGCCTGCGCTGCGACCGCCTGGTCGCCCCCTGGGTTCTGGACTGCCCCATGAACCGCGAGATCTTCGACTTCTATATCGAGACCCAGCTCGCGCCGAAGCTTCGGCCCGGCGATGTGGTGATCCTGGACAACCTCACCGCTCACAAGAGCGCCAGAGCCGCCGAGGCCCTCAAAGCCAGAGGCGCCTGGTTCCTGTTCCTGCCGCCCTGCTCGCCTGACCTCAACCCGATCGAGATGGCCTTCTCCAAACTCAAGGCTCACCTGCGCGCCATCTCCGCCCGCACCTTCGAGGCGCTATGGCGCGCCGTCGGCGACATCTGCGATCTCTACCAGCCCGACGAGTGCTGGAATTACCTCAAGGACGCCAGCTATGCGTTCAATTCAACGCACGATGCTCTAGTCGCCACCGCGGACGTTGCGGACCTGGCGATCATTCTCGGTGGCCAGGACGATGTCGTTGGCCCGCCGCCATTCCGGCGTGTTGCGCTCCAGGAGGTCCCGCGCCCGCAGGGCGAAGATCAGGGCCTGTCGGCGGTCGCCCTCAATGTAGTTGTACTCGGCGGTGGCGTAGCGGGCGAGGCCGTTCCGGCCCCGGGCGTCGTAGGCCTGAGACAGCAGGCGCCAGGCGACGGAGTTCTCGACATCCTGGTCGAGGGCGGTCTTCAGCTCGCGTATCCCCTCGTCGATCTTGGCTTCATTGGTCAGGGCGATCAGGGTCTGCCCAAGGTTGACCCTCAGCAGCGGGGCGTCCGGCTTCAGCGCCACGGATCTGCGCTGCGGCGCCTCGGCCTCTGCGGTGCGGCCGAACTCGAACAGGATCTGTCCCTTGAGCTCCCACAGGTAGGGATTATCCGGCTGTTCGAGGAGCAAGGCGTCGATCAGCTTCAGAGCCCGGTCCGGCTCTTTCAGCTGATACTGCGCTATGGCGCAGGCGTAACGGGCCGGATAGTCCGCCTTGGGGTCGGCGCACTTCACAATCGCCACTCCTGGATTGAGGAAACCCTGAAGCTTGGCCTTCATGATCTCGTGCCGGCGGACGTTCTCCGGGTCGTCGGGTGTGTTGTAGTTCGACAGGCCCTCCACCCTGGCGCGCAGGGCGTCGATCCGGCTGGAACTGAGGGGGTGGCTGCGGAAATAGCCGAAGCGCCGGGCCTCCGCGAAGACTTCCTGGTAACGGAAATTGTCAAAGAAGTTGACCAGTCCCCGTCCGGAGAGACCGGCGGCCTCGAGGTAGGAGGCGCCCGCCTGGTCAGCCCGGCTTTCCTGTTCCCGGCTGTATCCCATGGCGCCCAGCGTCCCGAAGAAGCCGGCGTTTGACGCCAGGACCGCACCGGCCTCGACATTTCCGGCCAGAGCGGCCAGCACCCCCAGACCCATGGTCAGAAGGAAGGGCCTGAGGCCGGCCTGGGACATCTCTCCGGACCGCGCCGAGTGCCCCCCTGCAAGGTGCGCCACCTCGTGTGCAATGACGCCCTGCAGTTCATTGGGCGACTGGGTCTCCAAGATCAGGCCAGTGAAGACGGCCATCACCCCGGGGCCTGCGAAGGCGTTGAGATCCTTCGATCCGATCAAGAGGATCCGGATCGAGTTCGATTCCACCCCGGCCGCCGTGAACAGGGGCTGCGAGTATAGCCGAAGCGTCTCCTCGATCTCGGTGTCCCGGATCAGGGTCATCGGCGCGCTCTGGGCCCTCGCGGGCGCCGGACTCAGGGCGGGAACGAGGGCGGCGAGCAGGCACAGGCCGGTCGCCACTCCCTTCCTGAGATGCGCAAGGCGGCGGCCGCCCATGGCGAGTCTCCTCGTACTGCGCCCCCGACCCCGAATGAAGCTAGCCCGTCAGCCCCGACGCCACCAGCCCTTGCGAGGCTGAGGCGGCGGCGTCGTGATCTCCGCAGGATCGGGTTCCCGGGACACGGGCGGTTCCGGTGCGGACGGCTC
>NZ_JADBZL010000093.1:0-3007 GCF_020402505.1 Phenylobacterium sp.
CCCGGGGCCTGACCGCCGACCTGATGGCGGCCAACAACGTCCTGGCCCACGTGCCCGACATCGGCGACTTCGTCGGCGGCTTCCGGCACGTGCTCAAGCCGCAGGGGGTGCTGACCTTCGAGTTCCCGCACCTGTTGAACCTGATCGAGCAGGTGCAGTTCGACACCATCTATCACGAACACTTTTCCTACCTGTCCCTGCTGGCGGTGGAGACCGTGCTGCGGGCCAAGGGCCTGCGGCCCTTCGACGTGGCGCTCCTGCCCACCCATGGCGGATCGCTCCGGCTGTTCTGCTGCCGGGCGGACGCCTCCCACGCCGAGACCGAGGCCCTGATGGCCCTGCGCGCCCGGGAGGCGGCGGCGGGGCTGGACCGGCTGGAGACCTACGGCGGCTTCACGGCGCGGGTCGAGGCCGTGCGTTCGGCCTTCCTGGCCTACCTGGCGCAGGCGAAGGCGGCGGGCCGCAGGGTGGCGGCCTATGGCGCGGCGGCCAAGGGCAACACCTTCCTGAACTACGCCGGCGTGGGTACGGATGACATCGTCGCCTGCTTCGACGCCAACCCGCACAAGCAGGGCCGGTTCCTGCCCGGGAGCCACATCCCCATCCTGGCGCCGGACCAGATCGGCGTCGTGCGGCCGGACGACCTGCTGATCCTGCCCTGGAACCTGCGCGAGGAGATCATGACCCAGACCGCGCGGATCCGCGATTGGGGCGGCCGCTTCGTCACCGCCTCGCCCGAGCCCCGGATCTGGGACTGATGCGCTTTACGCCCACCCCAATCGTCGGCGCCGTGGTGGTGGACATCGATCCCATCGAGGACGAGCGGGGCGGTTTCGCCAGGCTGTTCTGCCCGCGGGCCTTCGCCGCCGCCGGCCATCCCTTCTCGCCCGCCCAGACCAGTCTGTCGCGGAACAGGGCGGCCTTCACCCTGAGGGGCATGCACTTTCAGCCGGCGCCCTTCGATGAGGGCAAGCTGGTGCGCGTGACGCGGGGGCGGATCTTCGACGTCGTCGTCGACCTGAGGCCGAAGAGCCCGACCTTCCGCCAGTGGACCGGGGTGGAGCTGAGCGCCGAAACGGGGCGGGCCCTCCTGATCGGCCGCGGCCTGGCGCACGGCTTCCTGACCCTGGAGGCCGACACCGACGTTCACTATGAGATCGACCGCTTCTTCGAACCCGGGAAGGGCGAGGGCGTGCGCTGGAACGACCCGGCCTTCGGCATCGCCTGGCCGGCCGAGCCCCGGGTGATGTCGGACCGCGACGCCGCCTGGCCGGACTTCAGCGCGGCCTGACCATGGCCCGGATTCTCCTGACCGGCGCCAGTTCCTTCACCGGCCTGTGGATCGCAGAGGCCCTGGCCGCGGCCGGGCATGAGGTCACAGCGACCCTGACCCGCGGCGAGGGTGACTATCCGGGCCTGAGGGGCGAGCGGGTGGCGCGGCTGGCGGCCTCGACGGCTCGGGTGTTCGACGCGCCCCTCGACAGCGACCGGTTCCGCGATCTCGCCCGCAACGGCCGGTTCGCCCTTTTCGCGCACCACGGGGCCGACATCCCGGGCTATCGCTCGCCCGACTATGATGTGGCGGCGGGGGTGGCGCGGAACCTGGCGGGCGCCGAGGCGGCGGTTCATGGGGTTGCGGACGGCGGCTGCCGGGCCCTCGTCTCCACCGCCACGGTCTTCGAACCCGGCGAGGGCGGAGAGGGCCCGGACGCTCCGGCGGTAAGCCCCTACGGCCTCTCGAAGGGCCTGACCGGCCAGGCCCTGGCGGGGTTCGCGGAAGAGGCCGGCCTGTCCTTCGGCCGGTTCGTCATCGCCAATCCCTTCGGCGTGCTGGAAGAAGGGCGCATGGGCTGGTCTCTCTTCCAGGCCTGGTTCCGGGGTGAGCCCGGCCGGGTGCTGACCCCGGCCTATGTCCGCGACAACCAGCCGGTCCCTCACCTGGCGGGCGCCTACGCCCGGCTGGCGGGGCGGTTGCTGGAATCTGACAGGCCCGTGAAGCTGGACGCGCGCCCTTCGGGCCTGGTGGGGACCCAGGGCGACTTCGCCAAGCGCCTGGCTGCGGAGGCGGGCCCGCGCCTGGGCCTGGCCTGCGACCTCGTCCTGAACGACCAGGTCGACTTCCCCGAACCCCGGGTGCGGGTGAACGACGAACCCTGCCTGCCCCCCGGATGGACGGGGGAGGCCTTCTTCGACGCCTATGCGGACTATTATGCCCGGCTTGATAGGGAGGGTCAGCTGGGCGGGGCGGCGTGAGGCCGGCTCAGAAGCCGTATCGGCGGAGATAGGGCAGGTCGCTAATGTCCGTGGGGAAGGGAGCGTCGGGGCCCTCGACTGGCGGAATGTCCGGAGGGACGAGACCCTCCCGCGGCGTCGCGATGACGTTGAAGTCACCTGTCAAGGTGGCCTGGCCGGCGTTGCGGACCGCCTTCCGGGTGGCGAAGGGCACGAAGAGCCAGTGCACCAGATAGCCGGCCTCGAAGAAGATCCGCAGGGTCCTGCGCGCCACGTCCTGCTGGTTCCGGTCGGCCTCGGCCACCCAGGCGGGGCGGATGCGGGTCAGGAGGTCGCCGGCCCCGCGCAGAACCTCCGGCTCGAAGCCCTGGAGGTCCATCTTCACCACCTTCACCGCGTCGCGGACGTCCGGGGACATGTCGTCCAGACGGGTGACCCGGACTCGCTCGTGCGAAGGGGACCGGGCGCCAAAGCCGAGGCCGCCAAAATTCACCCCGGACTCCAGCCCGGCCATCGGGAAGTCGGTGAGCGACTCCTCGGGGCCCAGGGCAGCGTGGATGGGCTCGACGTTCAGGAGATCGTTGGCGACGGCGTTGGCCGCCAGGATGTGGCAAATCCACCTCTGGGCCTCGTAGGCCACGACCTTCCAGTCCGGCCGGGCCCTGGCGAAGGGCAGAGCGAGGGAGCCGATGTTGGCGCCGGCGTCGACCATGACCCCGGAGGTCCCCGGGGCGAGGTGCAGGAGGATATCCAGCTCGACCCGGGAGAACTCGCC
>NZ_JADBZL010000094.1:0-2621 GCF_020402505.1 Phenylobacterium sp.
ACCTGGGCGCCGCCAGGCCCGCCATAGACCCGGACAATGACCGGATACTTCCGGGACGGATCAAACCCGGGCGGTGTGCGCATGGACCACCACAGGTCCGTCCCGTCGGCGGCCTTCAGGGTCCCGTACCTCGGCGCCTGCAGCCGGTCCCGGTAGGGGGCGAAGGGGTGGTCGGCGTCGAGGGGGTTCTCCTCGATCCAGCGCACGCGCTCGCCGTCGGCGCGGTAGAGCCCCGTCCGGGGGGGCGTCGTCGGGTCCTCGTAGGTTCCCACGAAGGCCCCGCCCCGGCCGGCGACCTTCACGGTCCACCAGCCCCCGGCGCCGGTGAGGGCGCGCGGCGCCTGGGCCCGTCGCCAGGAGGCCTCGTAAAGGCGGCGCTCAACGGGCGTATCTCGATTGGCGGTGAACAGGACGACGCCGCGGGCCTCGTCGATCCCCTGGACGGCGTCGACGGGCCAATCGCCCCGGGTCACCTGCCGGATTCGGCGGCCATCCGGACCATGGAGATAGAGATGTTTCCAGCCCGAGCGCTCGGAAGACCACAGGAAGGATCCGTCCTTCAGCGGCCGGAAATCGTCCGTCAGCTCCACCCAGTGCGGGCTGGTCTCGGTGAGCAGGACCCGGGAGGCCCCGGTCGCCGGGTCCACCGCCAGCAGGTCCAGCCGCTTCTGGTCCCGGGACTGGCGCTGGACGTAGAGTGTGCGCCCATTACGGGACCAGTCCACCCGGGCGAGGTAGATATCCGGGTCCGGGCCAAGGTCCACGGCCACGGGCGCGCCGCCGTCCAGGCCGGCGACGAACAGCTCCACCCGGGCGTTGGGACGGCCGGTCCGGGGATAGCGCTGGGGCACGATCACCGCGCCGGCGGCGTTGACGTCGAACCGCTCGACGACGTCCACGCCGGACAGGTCCACCCGGGTCAGGGCGATCCGGGTTTCGTCCGGACTCCACCAGTAGCCGGTCTGACGGTCCATCTCCTCCTGGGCGATGAACTCGGGGGTCGCCCAGCTGCGCACCTCGGTTCCGTCGCGGGTCAGGGCCTTCGCCTCCCCGCCCCCGGCCGGCGCGATCCAGAGGTTGTCGCCCCGGACGAAGGAGACGAAGCCGCCCTTGGGCGAGACCCGGGCGTCGACCTCGTCCTCAGGGGTCTCGGTCAGGCGGCGCAGGGACCCGTCGGCCCGGGTCCAGAGCCAGAGGTCGCCCTCGACGGGCGCGAGGATGAAGCGGCCCTCATCGTCCCAGTCGTAGGCCACCACGCCGGAGGTCTGGACGCCCTGGCGCTCGCGGCGGCTCTTCTCGGCCTCGGAGAGGTCCCGGCCAGTGGGGATCAGGGCGGCGGCGTCGATCAGCCGGCGGGGCGCCCCGCCG
This sequence comes from Phenylobacterium sp., assembly GCF_020402505.1. Classification (GTDB taxonomy): domain Bacteria; phylum Pseudomonadota; class Alphaproteobacteria; order Caulobacterales; family Caulobacteraceae; genus Phenylobacterium. Next base: position 1,369 of record NZ_JADBZL010000094.1, read on the forward strand.
GCGACATCCGCCGCCCAGAGGTCCGTCACCCGGGGATTGTCCACCCGCGCCCGGAGATAGGTGACCAGGGTCCCGTCCGGCGACAGGGCGACCCCGCGGGCGCGCGGCCCGCTCAGGTCCGGCGCCGCGTAGACCCGCTCGAGGGTCAGATCCTCCGCCGTCGCAGATCCCGTCATCAGGGCCAGGGCCAGCACTCCTGCTGCAAACTTCATCACGCGCACCTCCACAAGGCTCAGATCAGGGCGGAAGGCTCCAGGCCCAGTTCCTTCAGCAGGGGCTCGGCATAATCCACCCGGCCGGTCATGGTCGCCGGATCGGCCTTGGCCAGCCGGTAGACCGCCTCGGCGATGTACTCGATGGGCTGGACCCGGTCCTTGGACTGCGCGTTGATCAGACCGTGCACCGCCACCCCGGGGGTGTCGACAAGGCCCGGCGAGACGACGTTGACCGCGATGCCGTTGGCCTGGACCTCCGAGGCGAGACCAGTGGTGAAGCGCTCCAGCGCCGCCTTGCACATGCCGTAGACCGTCCCGCCCCGGCCGCCGCGATAGGGCGGCTTCGGATGGATGCCCGCCGGCGAGGAGATGTTCACGATGGACCCCGAGCCGCGTTCGATCATCGAGGGCAGGACCAGTTGCGACAGGTGGAAGGGGGCGTAGACCTGCACCTCCATCATCAGCTTGAAGCGCTTCTCGGTGAAGTCGGTCACCGGCATGAAATAGGTGATGGCGGCGTTGTTGATGAGGATGTCGACAGGCCCGAACAGGTCGGCGGTCTCGTCGATCAGGCGCTCGCGATCCGCGGCGACGGCCAGGTCGGCCTTGATGAAGGCGGCCTCGGCGCCGGCCCGGCGCAGACGGTCCACCGTGTCGTGCAGGGTTCCCGGCAGGCGGCTCTCGCCGGACTCGGCGGTCCGGGCGGAGGCCACGACGCGGGCCCCTTCCATGGCCAGGCGGGCGCAGATGGCCTCGCCGATGCCCCGGCTGGCGCCGGTCACGACGGCGACCTTTCCCTTGAGGGTCCCATTGGGATTGATGACGGGCGAAGACATGGGGCGGCCTCCCGGACCTTGAATAGGGTTCACCTTATCGTCGAACCCTCGCCCCGGACGCCGCTTGAGGCAAGGCCCGGCGCGTCGCCTCAGCCTGCCAGCAGGGCCCGCACGGCGGCCAGCCCCTCCTCGGCCCGCGCGGCGTCCGGCGCACCGCCCTGGGCGAAGTCCGGACGCCCTCCTGCGCCCTGCCCGCCAAGGG
>NZ_JADBZL010000095.1:0-3355 GCF_020402505.1 Phenylobacterium sp.
CGCCGAGGCCCCCGGCGTGGAGAAGGTCAGGCTGTCGCTGGTGGTGAAGGCCAGGGCTTGTTCGGGCGTGATCGTCTCAAAAGTATATGTCGCCACAATTCGTCCCCCGCCAGCCGGACAACCGGCGACCCACGCCAAGCACCTGATTCCAAATCTTGTGCAGAGGTAAATGTTTTAGCGTGGTGCGGCGGCGGGACAAGGCGAGTCTGCGCCCTTATCCCCACATTTTCGGAGGCCCCGGGCGATGACATCCGCTCACGTGATCCCGGCGCCGGTGACCTGACCCAGAAGGATGATCAGAACGGCGAAGTCGCAGGGGTCCAGGCCGCGGAACAGCCGACCGGCGCAGGCGCCCTGAGCCTTGCGGGGGAACTCCCGAAAGGTGGGGGGATCCTGCACGACTGGCTGACCTCAAAAGAAAAGGGCCGCCCCGAGGGGCGGCCCGATCCGTAGAGCTACCTTCTGTCTGGCGTTAGGGTACGAAGTCAGTATTCAACGGAGCCACGTTGCCATTGATCTGGATCACCGTGTCGATGACGTTGTCGTCGTTCGTGTCCGCGAACACGTAGCTGGTTGTAACAGCGCTGACAGTCACACTTGCAGTGACGATATTCGACGTGCCTGCCCCAATGACACCCGCCGCAGCGGTGAGAGCCGCCGCGTAGCTCGCAGGGGAGGCACCAAGGTTCTCGACCGCTCCGGTTACGCCGATGGCGAGAGTATCGGTTCCCGACGTGAAGTCCGTGATCGTATCCAAAGCACCTGCGGTAGTCGACGAAGCATCTCCGGCGGCAAACACGAACCGGTCGGCCCCAGTGTTACCGGTGAGGGTATCAGCCCCGGCGCCACCAACGATTGTGTCGTTCTGCATACCCGCAACGATGGAGTCGGCACCCGTTTGCCCGAAGAGCGAGTTGTTCCCGTCTCCGGCGGAGATGGTGTCTGCACCGTCACCGCCTGTCACGACATCCTGAGCGGTGCCGCCCGTAATCGAGTCCGCTCCGTCACCGCCATCAACGGAGTTGACGCCAGCACCACCCACAAGGGTGTCAGCCCCGTCACCACCAGAGATGAGGTCGTTATCCGCACCACCGTCAAGGCTGTCGGCACCCGCACCACCACTCAGCGTGTCTGCATTAGCAGCGCCTGTAGCCGTGTCGTCTCCGTCACCACCCGAGAAGTTCTGGTCGCCAGCGTCACCAGTAAAGGCATCGTTGCCGGCACCTCCCGTGACAATGTCATTGCCACCGCCAGAGCTGATGACATCGTTACCATCGCCACCAGAAATGGTCTCAACAGCAACACCGCCGGCGATCGTGTCGTTACCGGCGTCGCCCGTGAGAGAGGCTGCGCCCGCTGAACCGCCGATGATGCTGTCTCCACCGTCGCCGCCAATCAGGGTGTCGTTGCCGGCACCACCCGCCATGGTGTCGCCACCTAGGCCTCCCACAACATAGTCTATGCCGGTGTTGCCTGAACCGTTGTAGGTATCCGCACCGTCCCCTAGTTCCGCCGAGACGGACGCGTTGCCGGTGCCTGACACCACGAAGGTGTCATCACCCAGACCACCGATCAAGGTCGACGTGTTGGTTGCACCAGCGAAGGCCGCCGTAACCACATCGTTTCCGGCCCCTGCGTCGACAAGGTCATTACCGCCACCCGTGGTGATGTTGTCGATACCGTCACCACCGCTGAGGGTGTCGGCCCCGGCTCCTGCGGTGATGCCGTCAGCACCAGCGCCACCAGAGACACTGTTCGCGCCACCGTTGACGTTGATGGTGTCATCACCATCACCGCCCGAAACGATGTCGTTGCCAACACCCGCAGTAATGATGTCGTTGCCCGCACCACCATCCACAACGTTGGCGCCGTCGTTGACAGTGATGGTATCAACATCATCGCCACCGGACACCGTATCGTTTCCGTTGCCGGTCGTGATGTTGTCGTTACCGGCGCCACCGGTGACGTTATTGGCTCCACCCGTATCGGTCAGTTGGTCAGCACCATCACCGAGGGTGATAACGTCATTCCCGGTTCCCGAGGTGACAATGTCGCCACCCGCCCCGGCGTCCACAACGTTCGCACCATCGTTGACGTTGATCGTGTCGACCCCGTCTCCGCCAGACACGGTGTCGTTCCCGGTACCGGCGGTAATAACATCATTGTCCGCGCCGCCAGAAATGCTGTTGTTGCCGTCCGAAGCCGTGATCGCGTCCGCTCCGGAACCGCCATCAACCACATTGTTACCGAGGCCGACATTCACGGTATCGATGCCATCACCGCCGAACACCGTATCGTTCCCGGCTCCGGCCACGATGTTGTCATCACCGAGATCACCGAACACGAGATTCTCACCGGCTCCAGCATCAATCACGTCGGCTCCCTGGCCGCCGAGCACGGTGTCGTTGCCCGTCCCAACTGTGATGTTATCGACCCCAAGGTTCCCATGGAGGTAGTTGTTACCACCAAGGATATCGATGATGACGTCGTCACCTTGGCCGCCAAGGAGCGTGTCGGAACCAGCGCCACCGGTGATGTTGTCAACACCTGCGTTTCCGTTGACACTGTTCGAGCCGCCGCCAGCATCAATGATGTCGTTGCCGTCACCGCCAGAGATCGTGTCGTTCCCACCAAGAGCAACGATGTTATCTACGCCGCCATCACCCGCCAGACTATTGTTGCCAGAACCAGCAGCGATGTTGTCGTTACCGTCGCCACCCAAGATGGTGTCTGCGCCGGTGTCGCCTGTGCCTGTGTCGTTGCCGGCCCCAAGATCGACAAGGTTGTTACCGAGATTACCAATGACGCTATCGTTACCCGCGCCACCAAAGACAGTGTCACTGCCCGTACCCGCATCAACCCGGTCATTCCCGTCGTCGCCAGACACATAGTCCGCGCCATCGCCCGACAGCAGGTCATCGTTGCCTTGACCTCCAAGAAGGGTATCCGCTCCGGAACCGCCGGTCAGGACATCGTTGCCCCTGTTACCGTTCGCCCAGTTGGCCCCCGACCCGGTATCGATGGTGTCGTCGTCCGCACCGCCGTAAATGGAGTCGTTGCCAGCGTTGCCGTTCAGGACGTCGTTACCGGCATTACCCTGGAGGATGTCATTACCGTCCCCACCGCTCCCGTTATCGTTCCCGCTCCCAAGGTAGAGCGCGTCGTTACCCGTCGATCCGGTAATGTTATCGGATGCGGCCGAACCCACGTACAGCATGGACGAGTCCGGGAAGATGATCTGGCCCGTTATGTTACCGACGCCGCCGACGGCGACGAACTTCTCACCGAAGGTCTTGGTCACGCCATTGAAGGTCAGAGCGAAGGACGCCAGCGTCGGATTCGGGAAGCCAGGAGC
>NZ_JADBZL010000096.1:0-30688 GCF_020402505.1 Phenylobacterium sp.
ATGCACGAGCCCTGGACCGAGGCTGACCGGCGCGAGCAGCTGATCCGCCGCGGACGCTATGTGGAGTTCAACCTGCTTTACGATCGCGGAACCATGTTCGGCCTGAAGACCGGCGGCAACATCGAGAGCATTCTGTCCTCCATGCCGCCCGAGGTCATCTGGCCCTGATCAGCCAGCGCCGGTCTCGATGAACCGCCTGAGCCGGCGACCGACCTCGAGCCGATCGCTTGGTCCCGCATAGCTGGCGGTCGCCGCGTCGGCCTGTTCGTCCGTGTAGCGGGTCCCCCGGCGGGCCTCGATCAAGGCCCGGGCGTAGGCGGGCTCGAACTCCGGGTGAAGCTGGATCGAGATCGCCCGGCGCTTCGGATAGTGCAGGGCGCCGAAGGGCGTGAAGTCGCTGGCGGCCACCACCCGGGCGTCCTGTGGAGGCTCCACCACCTGGTCCTGGTGGGAGGCGGCGACGGCGAGAGCCGGCAGGTCCGAGAGCCACCCGCCCGGCCGGGTCTCATAGCGATGAAGGCCGACGCCCCAGCCCTTGGGCGACTTGATCACCCGACCCCCGAAAGCCTCGGCCATGACCTGGTGTCCGAAGCAGACTCCCACCAGGGCCGTGCGACCCGAGGCGGCGGTCAGGAAGGCCTTCAACGGCGCAATCCAGGGGAGCGGATCGTAGACGCCGGCGGACGACCCGGTCACCAGACAAGCGTCGAAAGCGGAAGGATCGGCCGGCAGCCGCCCGGCTGTGACATCGAAGGTCTCGGCGGAGTCGCCCTCTCCAAGGAGCAGCCTGCGGAACATGGCGGGATAGTCGCCGTAGCGCCCGACAAGGTCATCCGGCGGCGCCCCGGTCTCCAGGATGGCCAGTCGCACCCTCAGGTCTCCAGCCCGCGCAGGATGGCCGCGAGGCGCTCGCGCAGGGCCGCAGCGTCATCCGGAAAGTCCTCGTCCATCCACCAGGCCTCGAGCTCGCGCAGGGCCTCGCCAACCAGGGGTCCTGGTCGGGCGCCGGCGGCCACGACATCCGCGCCGGACAGGCCGAGGGTGCGGGGGGTCCAGGCCTGCGCCAGCGCGATCTGCTCGCGCCAGTCCCGGGCGGCCGGGCTATGGGGCGCGCGGGACCAGGCCAGACGCAGGCGATCCAGCGTCACGGCCGCGCCCAGCAGGTGCATGACCCTTCTCTGCTCGCGCGGCGACGCCCAGCTGGCCAGCCGGGGCTCGCGGCCGGCTGCGGCGATCAGCCTGTCCCTCTGGGCCCCGGAGAGCCGCAGGCGCTCCGCCTCCCGGGCGACCTCCGCGGGCGTTTCCGGGAACAGCGCGCCCAATCGCAGAAGAGCGTCGGGGCCCGAGCCTTCCAACATCTCGACCTCGCACAGTCCTTCGAAGCGGGACAGGTCGCCGGCGTGCGGCAGGACGCGCGCAAGGACGCCCGTGGCCGCCATCAGCCGGACGGAGGGCCTCGGATCCGCAGCGTCCAGGAGGGACAGGAGCTCCTTCAGGACCCGCTCGGCGGGCAGGGAGGCCAGGCTGCCCGCCTGGCCGGCGCAGGCGGCCGCAGCGGCGGGGTCCGGCTCCCCGCGCCCGTAGCGGGCCAGGAAACGGAAATAGCGGAGGATGCGCAGATGGTCCTCGGCGATCCGGCGGTCAGCCTCGCCGACAAAGGCGATCCGGCCCTCCCGGGCCGCCGCCAGCCCCTGGCCGGTCGGATCGAAGACCCGGCCCCTGCGGTCGGCGTAGAGGGCGTTGAGGGTGAAGTCCCTCCGGGCGGCGTCCTCGGCCCAGTCGGAGGTGAAGGCCACGATCGCGCGGCGACCATCGGTCTGCACATCCCGCCTCAGGGTGGTGATTTCGAAGCCGCGCCCGCCGCTGACGGCGGTGATCGTGCCGTGGTCCAGCCCGGTCGGGACGGCCTTCAGACCGGCGGCATCGAGGGCGGCGACCACAGCCGGGGGCTCAAGGCGCGTCGCCAGATCGACGTCGGCAACGGCGCGGCCCATGACGGCGTTGCGAACGCAGCCGCCGACAAAGCGGACGCAGTCCGTCCCTCCGGCCGCCTCCAGGGCGTCGAGTACGGCGGCGGCGGCCGGATCCTCCAGCCAGGCTGCGCCCTCAAGCACGAAGTCCGGGCTCGGATCGCTCACGCCGGCGCCCCGAAGAGGCGGTGGGACAGGACCCTCAGCATCCCCGCCGTGGCCCCCCAGATGAAGCGGTCCTCATGGGTCATGGCGTAGAACCGGCGACTGCCGCCGTCCGGCAGCTGACGCTCATGGGTCTCGTGGTTGGCTCCGTCCATGAGGAAGGCGAAGGGCGTCTCGAAGATGTCGGCCACCTCGTCAGGATTGGGCTGAAGACTGAAACCATCCTCGATGAAGGCCACCACCGGGGTGACGAGGTATCCTGTCCCCGTCCGGTAGGGCGTGGAGAGCCCGACGGGTGACACGAAGCCAGGCGCCAGCCCCACCTCTTCCTCAGCCTCGCGGAGCGCCGTCCCCCAGGGCGTTTCATCCGCATCACAGCGCCCACCCGGGAAGGCGACCTGGCCGGCATGCCGGCGCAGGGTGTCGAGCCGCGTGGTGAGAAGGACCGAAAACCCGTGCGACCGCTCGATCAGTCCCACCAGGACGGCGGCGGGGGTCAGACTTTCCAGAGGCGGGAAGTACGGGTCAGGCTCGAAGTCGAAGTCCGAGCTGATCTCGTCCAGGGTCCTGTCGGCCAGGGGGTCCAGACGCTCGGCCAGGCGCGCCTCCAGCAAGGGCCGGGCGCCAGGGGCCGCCAGCTGATGAGGGCTCACGCCGCGCCGTCCCCGGAGGCGCCCAGATCGAAGGCCGCGCCGCCTGACCGGATCTCCAGCCGCCCCGCCGCCTCGTCGGCCATCTCCACCAGTTCGTAAAAGACGGGCCGGGCGACCAGCGCCTCCAGTCCGCGCCGCACGTGCAGGTAGGGCCTTGGCTCGCCGGTGTTCGGGTCGGTCTCCACCCGCAGGGCGTTGTCCGGGCCGGCGCGAACCTCGTCGCCGACATTGGTCTGGAAGACCAGGTCCTCGCCGTCCCGATCGACGCGGACCGCGATGAACGGGGCGTCCTCCACCGTGATCTTCATCTTCTCCACCGGCGTGACCAGGTGGAAGCCGTCCGGATCCTTCCTCAGGACGGTGGAGAACAGGCGCACAAGCGCCTCGCGGCCGATCGGCGTTCCCTCATGGAACCACTGTCCATTGCGCTTGATGACGATGTCGATGTCGCCGCAGTGGGCGGGGTTCCACAGGTGTACAGGAGGCAGGCCGCGCCCCGGCGCCTGCCGCGCGGCTGCGGCCACGCCGTCCAGGCCGGAAGTGTGCTGAGTCTCGGACATGTCACAAAGGTAGGCCCGCACGCCCTCAGGCTCAACCTCGGGGCCGTCCTCAGGGGCGGACCGGTCCCGCGAGCGGTCCGGCCGCGCCCCGGGCGAGGACTCGCTTCGGATCCACAGGGCCCGGGAGCCTCACGCCCGCCGTGGGCGGGACGGCGTAGCCGAAGCGCTCGAAGAAGGGCGGATCCCCCACCAGGAGGATGGGGCCCTCCCCCAGGGCGTCGGCGGCGGCGCCGGCGTGCGCCACCAGCCGGCCGCCCAGGCCGTCCAACCGCCGGCCGGTGTGCACCGCGAGAGGGCCAAGAAAGAGGGCCGGGATTGCGCCGATGTGGATGTCCCAAAGTCGGACCAGGCCGACGATTTCTCCCCCCGCCTCTGCGCAGAAGGACAAATCCGGGCGAAACCGGGCGAACTCGCGCACCCGCTCCGAGACCTTCACGAAGCGCCCCGGACCAAAGGCGTGGTCCAGCAGGGCCTGAATCCCCGCAGCGTCTGCAGGCGTTTCAGGGCGGATCACCGTTTCGGTTTCGTGGATGTCCGCCAAGATTCCCCCCCAGGCGCGAGGGCCGGGCGTTTAGGGCCGCAGGTCGATCGCGTCAACTCCGCGATCAGAGCCAGTTGCGCGGCCAGGCCTCTCCCAGGGGACGCACCTCCCCCGCCAGCAGCCCCTTCCGGCGCATGGCGATATCGGTCAGGGACGAGAGGGCCTGAACAGGCTCGATCCCCCCGCGCGGCCCAGAGGCCAGAGGCGCCTCCGTTGCGGCGGCGTCCACCGCCTTCCACTCCGCCTGGCCCTGGTCGGCGAAACCCACGGCGAAGAACAGCCGGCGGGGCTCCAGCCCGTCGGCAGGCTCCGTCAGGACCGCAATCAACCATCCAGGCATCCAGAACTCCTCAAGGGCGTGCGCGGGGGTGCAGGTCCGGGCCCAAGTTGCCGTGCGCCGGGCTTCAGGCCAAGCTGCCGTGACAATGAGCGAGTCCGAAACCTCCAGCGACGTCGACGCCGCCACCCTCAGGGCCCTGATGGGCCGACCCGACTACCTGCGTTTCTGGCTCTCCCGGGTGGCCGCGACCCTGGGCGTCCAGATCCAGAGCGTGGCCCTGGGCTGGCAGGTCTACGCCGTGGCGCGGGAGACCATGAACGTCGCCCAATCGGCTTTCTTTGTCGGGATGATCGGCCTGGCCGCCTTCATCCCGGTCTTCCTCCTCGCACTGCCCGCCGGCGAGGCGGCGGACCGTTACGATCGCAAGACGATCCTGCGTCTCTGCTACGCTGCGGAGATCACCACCGCCCTGGTCCTGGTGGCCGCCTCCGTCTTCGGCTTCGCCAGTCTGACGCTGCTCCTGGTGCTGTCGGCGGCCTTCGGAGCCAGCCGGGCCTTCATGGGGCCAGCCGGGACAGCTTTGGGGCCCATGCTCGTGCCCAGATCCCTCCTGCCCCGCGCCATCGCCCTGAACTCGCTTGCCTGGCAGGGGGCATCCATCATCGGGCCCGCCATCGGAGGCTTGCTGGTCGCCCTGTCCCCCGCCGCCTCCTACGCCGGCGCCGCCGGCCTCTATCTCTTCGCCCTGGCCTGTATTGCGGGCATCCGCGGAAACACCCGACCCGAGGTCAATCCCGGCTCCCGCTGGGCCCTAATGAAGGAGGGGCTGGCCTATGTCTGGACCAACAAGATCGTCTTCGGCGCCATCTCTCTGGACCTCGTGGCCGTCCTGCTCGGCGGGGCGACCGCCCTCCTCCCCGTCTTCGCCCGCGACGTCCTGCATGTGGGGCCCGAGGGTTTCGGCCTCCTTAGGGCCAGCCCCGCTATCGGGGCCACACTGGTGGCGATCTACCTCGCCCGCAATCCGATCCGCCGCCGGGCGGGACCGGTCATGTTCGCCGGGGTCGCCGTCTTCGGCCTGGCCACCATCGTCTTCGGTCTTTCGACCTCCCTGCCCCTCTCAGTCCTGGCTCTGGCCGTGCTGGGCGGGGCGGACATGCTGAGCGTCTTCGTCCGCCAGACCCTGGTCCAGATCGTCACGCCGGACGCCATGCGCGGCCGGGTGGCGGCGGTCTCTTCCCTCTTCATCGGGGCGTCCAACGAGTTGGGGGAATTCGAGAGCGGTGTCGTCGCCCGATTCCTGGGCCCGGTCGGCGCGGCGGTCTCCGGCGGGGTCGGCGCCGTCCTGGCGACCGGCCTTTGGGCCCGGCTCTTTCCTGACTTGCGCAAGGCCGACCGCCTCGAATAACTGGCGGCTCGATCATTTTCATCGGGAGGCATTTCAATGGGCGCACTTGACGGGAAGGTGGTTCTGGTCACCGGGGGCGGCAACGGCATTGGCCGCGACTGCGCGCTCATCGCGGCCCAGGAGGGCGCGAAGGTCGTGGTCAACGACCTGGGCGGCGGCCTGAAGGGTGGCGACGAAGGCGACGCTGGCCCCGCCGAGGCGGTGGCCCGGGAAATCCGCGCCGCGGGCGGCGAGGCGGTCTCCAACTCAGAGAGCGTCACCAACTACAAATCCGTGCAGGGCATGGTCGAGCAGGCCCTGGATAGCTTTGGCGGCCTGCATGCGGTGATCAATCCCGCCGGCATCCTGCGCGACGTCATGTTCCACAAGATGAGCGAGGACGACTGGGACAGGGTCATCGACGTCCACATGCGTGGCTCGTTCAATGTCGCCCGGGCCACCATCGAGCTGTTCCGCGAGCAGAACGACGGCGCCTACATGTTCTTCACCTCGACCTCGGGACTGTTCGGCAACATCGGCCAGGCCAACTACGGCGCGGCCAAGATGGGCATCGCCGGTCTGTCGCGGATCATCGCCATGGAGGGCGCCCGCAACAATGTGCGCTCCAACTGCCTGGCGCCCGTGGCCTGGACCCGCATGACCCAGTCCGTGCCGGTCAAGGACGAGGCCGCCGCGGCCCGCCGCGCCGTGATGGCCGAGAAGATCCGCGCCGACCAGCCGGCCCGTTTCTCCGTCGCCATGGTGGCCCCGGCCGCGGCGCACGTGTCAGGCCAGATCTTCGGCGCCTCGGGCGAGAACATCATCCTGTACTCCCAGCCCCGTCCGATCGAGACGGTGACCAAGGAAGAGGGCTGGACCGTCCAGACCATCCTCGACGAGGCCGTGCCGAAGATGGCGCCCAAGTTCTTCGACCTGAACCGCGGCCCCCTGCCGGGTGGCAACAACGCCCAGCAGCCGGCGGCCGCCAAGCCCGCGTCCTGAGACCCGCTCCCCGGCCAGGCCCTGACCTGGCCGGGGACGCCGACCGCGGAATCGGCGTCCGAAAACCGCCAGACATTCGCCTCGGAAAAGACCATGCTGAGGCCATGGACCTGGATCCCGCCGCCAGTTTTCGCGCCTTCGCCACCCGGGACCTCCGCCTCGACGGGCAATTGTTCGGAGGCGTCGTCACGACCGGAATCTACTGCCGGCCGGTCTGTCCGGCCCGGAAGCCCCGGCCGGAGAATGTGCGGTTCTTCCGTTCGGCGGCGGCGGCGCAGCTTGCCGGATTCCGGCCGTGCCTGAGATGCCGCCCGGAAGCCGCGCCGGAGCTCGGCGCCTGGAACGGGACCGCCAACACGGTCTCGCGCGCCCTCGCCCTGATCGACCTCGGGGCCCTGGACAACGGCGACATGCAGGACCTGGCGGGGCGTCTGGGCGTGGGAGAGCGACATCTCAGACGCCTGTTCCAGGAGCACCTGGGAGCCTCCCCGGTCGCGGTGGCCCAGACCCGGCGGCTGCATATGGCCCGCCGACTGATCCGGGAGACCGGACTCTCCATGTCAGAGGTCGCCCTCGCCTCCGGCTTCGGGAGCCTGCGGCGCTACAACGAGGCCTTCCGGGCCGCCTGTGGCCGGACGCCTTCCAGCCTGCGCCGCCGCCCCGGCGCAGAGGCGGGCCTGTCCGATGGCGTTACCCTGCGACTTGCCTACCGACCGCCCTACGACTGGCCCCGGATGCTGGACTTCTTCGCTCAACGGCAGGTGGAGGGGGTCGAGCGGATCGACGGCCAGGCCTATGTGCGGACCCTGGCGGTCGCAGGCGCCGCCGGCGTGGTCCGGGTCGAGCCCGGGCGGGGCGACACCCTGTCCGCCAGTCTCTGGTTTCCGGACCTCCGCGTCCTTCCCCGGGTCCTGGCCCAGATTCGCAGGGCTTTCGACCTTGCCCTGGACCCTGAGCCCGTGCGGGCGCACCTCGGCGAGGATCCTGAACTTGGCCCCCTGGTCACCCGGCATCCCGGTCTTCGGGCGCCCGGCGCCTGGGATGGCTTCGAGACAGCGGTCAGGGCCATCCTTGGCCAGCAGGTGACGGTTGTCGCCGCGCGGGGTCTGGCCAGCCGGCTGGCGGCCGACCATGGCGCCCACATCGACACCGAGTCCGCTCGCCGGTTCGGCCTGGACCGGCTGTTTCCCGGACCGGAACGCCTCGCCAGCATCGACCCGGAGTCCCTGCCCATGCCTCGGGCCCGCGGCAGGGCCCTGGCGGCCATCGCCCGCCTGGCGAGGGAGGACGCCCAACTGTTCGCTCCGGGCCAGGATCTGGAAGACGCCGTCGACAGGCTCTCGGCCCTCCCCGGCGTGGGCGCCTGGACCGCCCAGTACATCGCCATGCGCGCCCTTCGCGAGCCGGACGCCTTCCCGCATTCGGACCTGGCCCTCCTGAGGGCGGCTGCAGACCCGGAAGGTCACAGGCCTACCCCCGAAGCCCTGCTGGCGCGGGCTGAGGCTTGGCGTCCCTGGCGGGCCTATGCCGCCGCCCATCTCTGGGCGAAGGACGCCGACGCCGCATCCCACCGCAAAGGACCCGCCGAATGAAGATCGACGCGCCGCCGCCCCGCCGATTGACGGTCTCGGAGGTCTCCTCACCCCTTGGCCGGATCGAGGTGATCCTCGACGAGGCGGGGATCCTCCGAGGCCTGGACTTCGGCTCGGGCCTGCCCCGCATCCGCCAGCGCATGGCGCGACTATATCCTGGACCTTCCCTGGAGACGGGTGCGGCGCCGCCTCGCGTGTCCGAGGCCCTGGGCGGATATTTCGAGGGCGATCCGGACGCCCTGGCCCGGCTCGACTGCGCCACGGCGGGGACCCGCTTCCAGGAGCAGGTCTGGACGGCCCTGTGCGACATCCCCCGGGGCGCGACCCGAAGCTATCTCGACATCGCCATCCAGGTCGGCGCGCCCCGGGCCGTTCGGGCGGTGGGCCTGGCGAATGGAGGCAACCCCGTGGCCCTGCTGATCCCCTGCCACCGGGTGGTCGGCCGGTCCGGCGCCCTGACGGGTTATGCGGGAGGGCTGGACCGCAAGGCCTGGCTACTGGCTCACGAAGGGGCGTCTTCAGGGCCGGAGACGCGGGCCCGCCGCCAGTCCTCCAAGGTCATCTCCCAGTAGCGGGAGCGGCGGACCGTCCCGTCGGGCCGGCGGCTGTCGCGCTCGCCCATGGAACGGAAGCCGGCGGCCTCGATCACCCGGGCTGAGCGAACATTGTCGAGGGCCGCCGTCAGGCCGATCAGCCGCACGCCCAGCACCTCGAACATCCAGCCGAAGGACCGGGCGGCGCCCGCCGTCCCCTGCCCCCGGTTCTGCCGATCGGCCCGGGTCGCGCCGGCGAGCTCAGCCGAGGACCGGTCCGGCCAGATGCTGAAGCGGGAATAGCCGGCGACCTCGCCCTCCTCGTCGAGGGACAGGATCAGAACCGCCTCACCCCGCGCCTGGTCCGCAGCCGTCGCTTCGATCCAGGTCCGCACGCTGTCCTCGGTGATGGGCCGGGGAAGATCGTAGATGGGGTCGGAAACGCGGGGGTCGGCCAGCATCCGCGCGAGGGAAGCCGCGTGGGCGGGGTTGGCGATGACCCGGTCCGGGCCGAGGCTCGCAGGATCGACTTCACGGACGCGCCGGCGGATGTCCGCCTCTTCCGCCGGGCTCGCCCGAAGCACGGTGACGGGGGGATCGCTCATGTCGCCAGCGCCTCCAGGGCGGCGCCGGTCAGGCGCCGGGTCGTCCAGTCGTCCATCGCCAGGGCCCCGAGCCGGTCGTAGAAGCCGATGGCGGGAGCGTTCCAGTCCAGCACCGACCATTCCAGCCGGGCAAGGTCCTCGTCCTGACAGCGCCTGGCCAGGCCCCTCAGCAGGGCGAGGCCCGCCCCGGCCCCCCGGTGCTCCGGCCGGACAAAAAGATCCTCCAGCCAGATGCCATGGCGCCCCCGGAAGGTAGAGTAGTTGTAGAACCAGAGGGCGAAGCCGACCGGCGCGCCGTCGATCTCGGCCAGGTCGCAGAAGACCCTGGGGGAGGACCCGAACAGGTCGCGGGCCAGGTCCCCGGGCGCAGCGTCCACCTCATGCGCCAGGCGCTCGTAATCCGCCAGGTCCAGGATGAACCCATGGATCGTCGCCAGGTCGTCCGGTCCGGCGGGCCGGACCCGGACCGCTTCAGACGGCACGGTACCAGTCCACCCCGGCCTCGTCCTGGCTGCGGACGGCCAGGCCCCGGGTCATCAGGCAGTTGAGGTGGGCAAGGCTCTCGCCGGTGGCCATGCCCAGGGTCCAGCGGTCGATCTTGCGCCGAAAGAGGATGTGGAAGGTGTCGATGGCCCGCTTGGGCTCTTCCAGCAGCTTGTGCAGCCGGGTCAGGCTGCGCTCGTGGCCGCCGATCAGGTGGTCGATCCGGGCGTGCAGGCCATGGAAGGGCTCGTTGTGGGCCGGCAGGACCAGGACGTCGTCCGGCACGATCCCGCGGATCCGCGCCAGGGAGGTCAGCCAGTCGGTCAGGGGGTCGCCGGCCGGTTCCGTGGGGAAGACCGAGACATTGGAGGTGATCTTGGGCAGGACCTGGTCACCGCTGATCATCAGCTTCAGGTCCGGGCACCACAGACAGGCGTGCTCTGGCGAGTGGCCGGAGCCCACGACCACCTTCCAGTCATGGTCGCCAATCCGGACGATATCGCCGTCGGACAGGCGCTGGAAGCTGTCGGGCAGGGCGTGCAGGTTCTTGCCGAAGCCGCCGAAGCGCGCCCGGTAGTCTTCCAGGGCCTCCTCGTCCCAGCCGGCGGCGCGATAGAAGGTCAGGGCGTCCTCGGGCGCCTCCCGGCCCGTGTCGGCCGAAAGGGACCGGCACATCAGGAACTCCAGCCGGGTGATCCAGAGGCGGCAGCCGAACTTGCGCGTCATCCAGCCGGACATGCCGATGTGGTCGGGGTGCATATGGGTCACGAAGACCCGGGTGACCGGCAGGCCCTCCAGGGGTCCAGCCAGGGCCTTGCGCCAGGACTCCCGGGTCGCCTGTCCCCCCAGACCGGTGTCGACGATCGCCCAGCCGCCCGCCTCGCGGATCGCCCAGACATTGATCCAGGCCAGCGACCCGCCCAGGGGCATTCGCAGCCACTTCACCCCGGGAGCAATATCCACCGCCTCGCCCTGGTCCGGTCCACCCGGGAAGGGATAGGTGATCTTCGCCTTGTGGGCCTCGAGGACCGGATCTTCAAAACCATCACGCATGACCAGACTCCTTGGACCGACAGTTTCGGCCCTTGGCGCGCCGGGATCAAATCCAAATGCCCCGCAGGCGTGGGAATGGCCCCGGGCGGCCTTTGCCGCCACTTCAGGGCTCAAGGCGACTTGCCGTCGCAGGCGGCTAGGGATTAAGAGCCCAAGGAGCAATTCTCCCGGAGGGAACCCCAAGATGAAACGCGTCGCAATCGGCCTGGCCACCGCGGCCCTGGCCCTGGCCCTGGGAACGGTCGCAGCCGTCTCGGCCTCCAAGAAGGAAGAGGCCGCCCTGGCCGCCGCGCGCACCCAGGGCATGGCTGAGGCGCCCGCGGTCGCCCAGGCGGCCGGGATCACCTGCCAGGTTACGGACGCCCGCATGGTCGGCAAGACGAGGGATCCGAAGACCAAGGTGGAGACCAGCTTCTACGAGATCGACTGCGACCGGGGCGTCGGCTTCGTCCTGCAGGCCCCCTCGGGCGGGGTGAAGCCCACCGCCTTCAGCTGCATCGAGGCCAACTCGCCCCAGCCGGACGGTAAGCCGCCGTCCCTGCCCTGCAAGCTGCCGGGCAACGCCAATCCCCTGGCCGATCTCGCGCCCCTGCTGACCAAGGCCGGCCTGACCTGCACGCCGGATGCCGCCCGCGGCATCGGCCAGACCTCCAAGAACACCTTCCTGGAAGTCTCCTGCCAGGGGGGTTCGGGCTACGTCCTCCAGGTCGATGCGCCGGCCAATCCGGACGGTACGGCGGTGGCCAACGATTGCCTGGTCTTCGACGCCAGCGACGGCAACATCAAGTGCACCCTGCATGACGCCGCCTACCGTCTCGCCGTGGTCGATCGCTATGCGGTGGCGGCCAACAACGGCTGCGTCGTGAAGGACCGCCGGTATATCGGCATGTCCCAGGCCGGATCGATCTATTATGAAGCCGCCTGCCAGGACGGAAAGGGTTACATCTACAAGGTCGACAAGGGCCAACTGTCCCAGACCACCTCCTGCGAGAAGGCCATGGCCCTGCTCGGCGGCTGCACCCTCACGGACGCCAAGGAGGCGCAGACCGCCCAGGCCGGCCTCTATTCGAACTTGTCCAAGAAGGCCGGCTTCGACTGCCAGGTCTCCAAGTATGCGCCCTTCCCCTCGCCTCCCGGCAAGGACGTGGTTGAGCTGGCCTGCGGCAACCGGCCGGACGGCGCCGTCGGCGTCTTCACCACCAAGGCCGAGACCACCCAGGTGGTCGACTGCGCCCGCGCGCCGATCGTCGGCTATCGCTGCTCGTTCTCCAAGCCGGAGGCGTCCTTCAAGGCGGTGACGGCGGACCTGAGGAAGATGGGCAAGAACGAGTGCGAGGTGTCCGCCGTGCGCGTCATGGGCAAGACCGCCTCGGGCACCACCTACCTCGAGACCGCCTGCGCGGATGGCCTGAAGGGCTACATCCTCGAATACAGGAGCGAGCCGCTGACGCCGGTCAACGCGGTGGGCTGCGCCTTCTCCAAGGATTGCGCCCTGCCCGGCAACAAGTAGGCCCAGCTCACCCCGGAACGACGAGGGCCCGCTGGAGCGATCCGGCGGGCCCTTTTCGTTGCGCCCCGGGGTCGGGGATCAGATCGCCGCCTCGATGAAGCGCGGGCCGCGCTGTGACATGGCGCTGGCGAAGGCGGCCTCGAAGGCCTCGCCCGTCTCGCAGCGGACCGCCTCGACGCCCAGGCCGCGGGCCAGGGACACCCAGTCGATGTTGGGATCGCCCAGGTCCAGCAGCTTGCGCGCCGAGGGCCCGGCCTGGCCAGCCCCGGTGCGGCTCATCTCGATGTTGAGGATGCGGTAGCTGTGGTTGGCGAAGACCACCACGGTGACGTCCAGCTTCTCCCGCGCCATCGTCCACAGGCTCTGCACGGTGTACATGGCCGAGCCGTCGCCGTTCAGGGACACCACCTTGCGGTCGGGCGCGGCCACGGCGGCGCCGATGGCCATGGGGCCGCCAATGCCGATGGCGCCGCCGGTCAGGGCCAGGACCTCGTGCGGGACCGTGGTCATGCAGGGGACCGCGATTCCTCCCCCCGAGGTGACGGCGTCGTCGCAGACTATGGCGCCCTCCGGCAGATGACGGGCTACGGCCACGCCGCAGGCCTGAGGCGTCAGGGGCCCGGAGGCCGGGCTGGCCGGGCGCTTCAACGGCTGGGACGGGCCGGCGGCGGGAGCTCCGAGAGCGTCCGCCAGGGCCTTCAGGGCGGCGATGGAATCCGTCGCCCGGTCCGCAAGCGACAGGGTGGCGCAGCCTTCGGGCACCAGCACGCTGGGCCGGCCGGGATAGGCGAAGAAGGCCACCGGCTGGGTGGTGCCGGCGAAGACCATCAGGTCCGTCCCGGCAAGCTCCTCCAGCGCGGCCTCGCCGAAATACTGCATCCGCGCCGGGGCGAAGACGCCGGCGCCCCGCGGCTGGCGGGCCACGAAGGTGTCGGCCATGACGCGGACGCCGGCCGCCTGCAGCCGCGCGGCCTGGACCAGGCCCTCGGCCAGGCAGGCCCGGCCGCCGATCAGCACCACCGGGGCGGAGGCGGCGCGGATCGCGCGGGCCGCGGCGTCGACGGCCGCGCCGTCCGGGGCGCGGGGCTGCGGCCGGCTGGCGGGCGCAAAGGTGGTGGTGGTTTCCGTCCAGGCCGCATCCGCCGGCAGGATCAGGCTGACGGGCCCGGCGGGCGGGCCATGGCTGGCGCTGATGGCTTCAGCGGTGACGGCGGCCACCTCGTCCGGGGTGTCGGCTGACTTCACCCAGATCGAGTTGGCCGCGACGATGGCGGGAATGTCCGAGTTCAACGGGGCGTCATACTGGCGGTGATAGGTGGCGTGGTCGCCCACCACGTTGACGATGGGGGTGTAGGCCCGACGGGCGTTGTGCAGGTTGGCCAGGCCGTTGCCATAGCCGGGGCCCAGGTGCAGCAGGGTGCAGGCTGGCGTCCCCGTCATTCGCCCGTAGCCATCGGCGGCCCCCGTGGCCACGCCCTCGAACAGGCAGAGGACCGGGCGCATGGCCGGCTGGCCGTCCAGGGCGCTGACGAACTGCATCTCGCTGGTGCCGGGGTTGGCGAAGCAGGCGGTCACGCCGTTCTCCACCAGGGTGCGCATCAGGGCGTCGGCGCCGTTCATGTGGTCTGGGCCTCCCCGCCCGTGCTGGCCTGTCACGTCAGGCCGTCTCGAAAACCATGACGCCGGAATCCGGCGCGCTCGCGAACATCCGTCCGATGAAGGCCGCCCGCAAGGCCCGCGCCACCGGTTGGGCGATGTAGCCCTTGTCGGTGATCTCACCGGCATTGGCGTCCGGGCCATCGGGCAGGACCAGGGCGCGGGAGACCCGGCCCGCACCGCCGCCGCCCCGGGCGTTGTGCGCCGAGACCGCCGACCGGACGGCGGCCTCCACCGCCTCAGTCGCGTATCCGGGACGCGGATAGAACAGCAGGCCCACCCCCGCCTCGCCCTCGCCGCAGACAATGGCGTCGGTCACCGCGTCGCCCACGGCGCCGATCACCGCGATCCGCAGCTCACCCACGTTCACGAAGGTGCCGCTGGCCAGCTTGAAGTTCTCAGACAGGCGCCCGTCAAAGGCCAGGCCCTTGCGGATATCTTCGGGATCCACCAGCCGCGCCGCGTCGCCCAGGCGGTAGAAGCCCTCCTCGTCGAAGCTGGCGGCGGACAGTTCGGGCTGGCCCAGATAGCCCGGCGTGACCTGCGGCCCCTTCACCCGGAACTCCAGCTTGCCGGCCATGGGCGCCAGCTTCACCGTCGTGCCCGGCAGGGGCAGGCCCATCATGCCCATGCGGGTGTTGGGCCAGTGGACATTGGCCGCCGTCGGCCCGGTCTCGGTGGCGCCATAGCCCGAGGAAAAGCTGATCCGCTCGCTCACCGTGCGCACGGCGACGGCCTGAATCCGGTCGCAGATCTCCTGGCCCAGATTGGCGCCGCCATACTGCAGGAGGCGCACGCGGGAGAAGAAGTTCCGGGCCAGGACAGGGTCCGCCTCCAGTTCGCCGGCGAACATCATCCAGCCCGCCGGCACCATGTTGTGATAGGTCGGCGCCACCTCGCGCAGGTTGCGCACCGTGTCCCCGAAGCGGCCCTCCACCGGCTGGCCGGCGTCGATGTAGAGGGTCCCGCCCCGGTGCAGGACCATGTGCAGGATGGCGTTGGCGCCCAGGCTGTGGCTCCAGGGGGCGGCGTTGACCACCACCGGCGGGTCGGGGTCAGCGAAGCAGGCGGCCACCTGGGCGGCGTTGGCGGCCATGCGCGCCTGCAGGTTGATCACCGCCTTGGGCCTCCCGGTGGAGCCGGAGGTCAGCAGGTACTTGGCGTGGTCCTCGGGCTTGGCGGAGGGGGCCGCGGCGGCGGCGCGCTCCAGGTCCGCCAGGGGGATATCCCCGGGCCGGGCGTTGCGTCCGGCGATCACTGGCAGGCCGGCCAGAAAGGGCGCCGCCAGGGCCTCGCCGAACAGGGCCGCGTCCTCGGTGTAGATGGCCGAGGGGTTCAGGGTCTCCACCGCCTGGGCGAGGCGCGAGAGGTTGGCGCCCGGCAGTCCGTACTGGGGCGAGACCGGCGCGACCGGCATGTCCTGGCTCATGGCCGCATACTTGATCAGGGCGTGGTCGATCCCGTTCCGGGCCAGGATCAGCAGGGGCTGGGGCCCGCCGATCCCGTGGGCCCTGAGACCTCCGGCCAGAGCAGCGACGCGCCCGGCGGCCTCCCCGTAGCGGACCTCGCGCCAGCCCCCGCCGGACCGCTCGGCCAGCCAGGTCCGGGCGGGCGCCCTCTCGGCCCAATGCATAAGAGGACCGGCCACCGTCGGGAAGGGCCCGTCGAGCGGCGTCGGGTTGAACAGGATCCGGGTCCCGTCGGGCCGCTCCTCCACCTCAAGGCGGGCGGGCGCATAGCGGGGGTCGCGGATCGGAGCCTGGGCGATGTCCATGGCCCCCTCGATGGACGGACCCGCCGCCGGGTGCAAGCGAAAGCCGACGCCGGATCAGGCCGACTGCGTCGTGTCCGGCAGGCCGAGGATGCGCTTGGAGATGATGTTGTTCTGCACCTCCACCGAGCCGCCGTAGATCGACATGGCCCGGCCCGAAAGCCAGCTGCGCACCGCCTCGATCTCGGCGGACGAGAAGGCCTCGCCCTCCCAGCCCAGGCCCTGGTGGCCCATGATCTCCAGCACCATTTCCTGACGGATCTGAGCCACGTTGGTGGCCGAGTTCTTGAGCACCGAGGCGGCGTTGGTGGCCCCCGAGGCGCCCTTGGCCTCGGCCGCGGCCCGGGCGAGGGTCAGGCTGTGGACCCGGGCGTCCATGATGTGGCGGATCATCCGGGTGCGCAGGTCGCTGTCCGCGATCCGGCCCTTTCCGTCCTCGCCCACATACTTGCGGGCGATGTCCTCGAGTGGGGTCGCCCGGCCGCCCATGGACACGCCCGTCTGGCTGGCGCGCTCGTGCTGCAGCAGGCGCTTGCCCACCGACCAGCCCTCGTTGAGCTTGCCCAACAAGGCGTCCTTGGGCGCCACGGCGTCGGTGAAGAAGGTCTCGCAGAAGGGCGAGGCGCCGGCGATGAGCTTGATCGGCCGGGTCTCGATGGCCGGCTGGCGCATGTTGATCAGCAGGAAGCTGATGCCGTCATGCTTCTTCACGGTGGGGTCGGTGCGGACCAGCGCGCCGCACCAGTCCGAGTACTGAGCGCCGGAGGTCCAGATCTTCTGGCCGTTGATCAGCCAGTGGTCGCCCTTGTCCTCGCAGCGGGTCTGCAGGGAGGCCAGGTCAGAGCCCGCGTTGGGCTCGGAATAGCCGACGCACCAGCGCACATCGCCCCGCACGATGGGCGGGATGTGAGTCTTCTTCTGCTCTTCAGTGCCGTAGTCCAGGATGGTCGGCCCGATCATGGTGATGCCCATGCCGAAGACCATCGGGTTGTAGGCGCCGATGCGCGCCATCTCCTGGGCCAGGACGCGACCCTGCTGAGGCGAGAGCCCGCC
This sequence comes from Phenylobacterium sp., assembly GCF_020402505.1. Classification (GTDB taxonomy): domain Bacteria; phylum Pseudomonadota; class Alphaproteobacteria; order Caulobacterales; family Caulobacteraceae; genus Phenylobacterium. Next base: position 16,815 of record NZ_JADBZL010000096.1, read on the forward strand.
GCCGCCGTACTCCGCCGGCCAGGTGGGGGCGCCCCAGCGCTTGTCGGCCATGCGCTCCTTCCAGAGCTTCATGTCGCCCTCGGGGCCGGGACCCTCCATCGAGGCGAGGGCCGCGCCGGCCTGACCCTTCAGGGACTCGGGGAAATTCGCTTCAAGCCAGCTGCGGGCTTCCTTCCGGAAGGCCTCGAGTTCAACGTCGCCGCCGAAATCCGCCATGGTCCTGTCTCCGTCGGCGCCGGGAATACGGCGCGAATTTGGGCCAAGATTACCGCGCCGGCCCGAGGGGGCAAGACCTGCCCCGGCGTCAGGCAGGCGACGAAGATTCGAGGGGCTCCGCCGCCAGGGTCGGACGGCGCCGCGGTGTCGAGACCAGGACCGTACGAAACCGCGCTTTACAGGCCGACCAACCGGTTGTTCAAATTACCCCCGGGAAGCTCTGCAGGATCAGGAGGACGCACCATGATCCCCGTTGAATTTACGCCCGAGGCCGTCGAGGCGGCTTCGCAGGACGCCTTCCTGCCCTACAGGGCCTTCCTCCGATCCGGCGAGCCCTACGCCTCCATCGCCCGGCACAATCCCTGGACCAAGGTTCCCGCCGCCCGGTCCGAGCTCGAATGGGGCCAGGGCTGGTATTACGACACCACGGTCGCCCGGAAACACCCGGACTGGCGCGACCAGACCCTTCCCCACCCGACCCGCGACATGGACCAGCTGAGGCGCGACTTCCACGCCTGGGGCTACTGCCTCATCGCCGACGCCCTGTCCGCCGACCAGTGCGCCCGGATCCGCGAGCGGGTGGTGGACCAGGCCGCCGCCGAACGGGACCTGGGCGTCGCCTACCTGAGCCCCGCCCAGCAGCACGTCTGGTCGCTGGTCAACAAGGGGGAGATCTTCCGGTTCTGCCTGGAGCACGACCCCGAGGCGGTCCAGGGCGGGCCCATGATCGAGCGCCTCCTCGACGAGTTCATGGGCCCCGGCTGGCAGCACTACAGCTTCCTGTCGAACATCTCCTATCCCGGCTGCCATCCGCAGGGCCTGCACCGGGACCAGTCCTTCCCCGCCCCTTACGACCTGGGCGGCGCCCCCGCCCTGGTGAACACCATCTCCTACCTGCAGGACGTGGACGAGGTGAACGGCGGCACCCTCGTGATTCCGGGCTCCCACCGCAGCAATGGCCGCGACGGCGAGACCTATGGCGCCCTGCCCCGCCCCGTGAACCTGGAGGCGCCCGCAGGGACGATCATGCTGATGGACGGTCGCACCCTGCACGCCGGGGCGGTCAACCGGTCGGAACGGCTGCGCTACATCCTGACCAACTCCGTGGTCCGGCCCTGGGTGCGCCAGCAGGAGGCCTTCCTGCTCAGCGTCCGCCCGGAGGTGCTCGGGAAGGCCTCGGAGAAGCTCCTCTACCGCCTGGGTTTCTCGGCCCACTCCAGCAACAGCATGGTCGAGGGCTACGGCTATTTCGGCAGCGGACGGGCGGGGGACCCCAACGGCGCCATCGTCCACGCGCGCCGGGCCATGGACAGGGGCGAGTACGCCTGGATGGGCGAGCTCTCCCGCGAGCGCTCCACCGCCGCGGACGTCGAGGGGCTGGGCCTCACCCGGATCCAGCAGGAGCACGAGCCCGCCCGGACGGAGCGCTACGCCGCCGCCGTCAGCCGGATCACCGCCCTTTAGCGAACGGACTTGGGGACAACGGCGCCCCCGCAGACCCCCTCCGGCCCGCTTCGCGGTCCACCTCCCCCTGGAAGGGGGAGGAATTACGATAACCTAATTGCTCCCCATCAGGGGGAGCTCCGGACGAAGTCCGGTGAAGGGGTGCAACGGCCCCTCCGAAGACCCCCTCCGGCCCGCTGCGCGGGCCACCTCCCCCTCAAGAGGTGGAGGAATTACGGAGCCATTGCGCCCCTGCGGGGGAGCTGTCGGCGAAGCCCGGTGAGGGCGCTGCGGCCTCGCAGCCGCCCTAGGGCCTCGCCTCGGCGTCCAGCTGGGCGGCGATGGCGGCGATCAGGGCGTCCTGGCGGGCCGATCGGGCCGGGTTGGTCGCCTCGGGCCAGGCGCTGGAGATCACCACCACCAGCTTCCGGGCGGGGTCGACATGCAGCCGCTGGCCGAAAATGCCCAGGCCGTTGAAGACGCCGTTGGGCTCGGTCCACCACTGATAGCCATAGCCGAAGCGGTCGTCGGTCGGCGCATGCCCGCGGGTGGCGTCGGCGATCCAGCCCTCGGGAAGTACGGGCCCCGAGGCGCCGATCCCGCCGGTGCGGAGAAACTCGCCCACCCGGCCATAGTCGCGCAGGGTCATGGACAGGCAGCAGCCGCCCGCCTCCTGGCCCCGCTCGTCAATCATCCAGAGGGCGTCCTTCTCCATGCCGTAGGGCTTCCAGATCTTCTCGGAGAGATAGGCCGAGAGCGACTTGCCGGTGGCCGAGGTGACCAGCACGCCGATCAGGTTGGTCTCGCCGGTCTTGTAGACCCACTTTGCGCCCGGGGCGGCCTCGCGCGGCAGCCTGCGCATGTAGCTGACGGTGGAGTCGAGGCCCGGGTCAGCCGGGGTCGAGAACAGCAGGGCCACGTCGCTCTTCGCATCCGTATAGTCCTCGTTCCACTTCACCCCTGAGGTCATGGTCAGGAGCTGTCGGACGCTGACCTGGTCATAGGCGCTGCCCTTGAGGCCGGGGATGTAGCGGGTGACCGCATCGTCCAGGCTCTGGATGTAGCCATCCTTCACCGCCGCCCCCACCAGGGTCGAGGTGACCGACTTGGCCACGGAGAAGGACGTCCAGCGCCCCTCCGGGCCATAGCCCAGGCCGTAACGCTCCAGCCGCACCTTGCCGTCCTGCAGGACGAGGATCCCGGCGGTCTTCTCCCGCGCCATGTACTCCGCCAGGTCGAAAGTCCGTCCACCGACCCGGGCCACCGCAAGGGGCGCGCCCGCCGGGAGTTCATGGACCTGATCGCCCCGCGCCGCCGTGCTCATCGGGAAATAGGCCTCCATCTTCGGGAAGCCCGCCTCTTTCTGCGCCTGCGACCAGAAGAGGACCGAAGCCGGCGGCGGCGGCTTGTCGGCGGCGACGGCGGGTAGTCCGGCCAGGACCAGGCCGGCGGCGAGGATGAGGGCGCGCATGGGGGGCTCCGGGGAGAACAGTTGGATTGAGGGCTATCGCCCGGAGGGCGCCGCGGCAAGGGACTCGCCCGCCGGTGGGCGCGCCAGAGCAAATGTTCTTTGTTTGTTCTTGTTCAATCCACGGATCGGGGAGAAGCTCGTCACATACGATCCTCCGTTCCCGAAAGGAAAACGATGTCAAAAGGACCTTCCCATGGCCGTTCAGGCGCCCTGGACGATATCACCGACTGGATGCGTCAGCGCACCGAGGCGGTGGCTGCAAGGGTGAGGCCGCAGGCCCGCGCCCTGGGTCACGAACTCTTCAAGGCCGCGATCCGGACCGGCGCCGCCATGCCTATGACGACTCCCATCGCGGTGGCCCTGGCGGGCGCCCAGGCGCTGATGCAGGAGCGTCGAGGGGCTCCGCCCCCTCCGGCCCGCAGCCGGAAGCCCCCCATCCCCATCACGCGCGCGTCGCCGGCGCAGCCCAAGCCGGCGACGGCGACGGTCACCCGACAACCCGCCCAGCCCCTGGTCTCCAGCCTGGCCGCCGGGGCCCGGGGCGCCAGCGACGCCTTCACCTTTGGCCTGGGAGATCATCTGGGGGCGGGACTCTCCGCCGCCGGCGGAATGATCCAGGGGCGCGACTTCGTGAGCGGCTACCAGGAGGGAATGGCCGCGGCCCAAGCTCAGGATGAGGAAGACTGGAGGCTGCATCCCTATGCCCGGGCGACAGGCGGAGTTGCGGGAACCGGCGCCAGCCTGCTGGTCGCCTCCCCCTTGGCCCTGGGCCGGGCCGCTGCCGGAGGCGTCCGAATGGCGGCCCTGGCCGACGTCCCTCGCCTGAAAGCGGCGGCGGGCCTCGTGGGCGGGGAGGTCGCCGGGCTGACCGGTCTCGGCGCGGTGAATGGCGCAGTTGGTCAGGTGGTCATGGATCATGCCCTGGGAAGGGGGAGTTCGGCCTCCGACACGGCGGGCGCGGCGCTGGGTGGCGCGGTGGGAACCCTGGGCCTGCTCGCGTCCCGTCGTCCGCAGGCGTCCGCCGCTCTGGGCGGCGCAACAACATCCATGACCCAGGATCTCCTTGGCGGGCGACCTATCTCGGTCGACGAGGCCCTTCAGTCGGCGGGGCTTAGCGGAGCGATCGGCGGTTTTGTCGCCCCTATGGTTTCAACCCGGGTCAACCGCCTGCGGCCTTCCGAGAAGGGAAATCTGGGCGAGATGCTGTCCGAAGGACGCTCGTACCTCCGTGGCGACGCGCCCCGGGAAGGCGCCAAGCCCCGAGTGCCTGTCGGCGGCGGGAAGGTAGCGATTCCCGATCACCAGACCCAGTCCGGCCTCTACGTCGAGGCCAAGTTCGGACCCAGCGCCGACCTCACCAAGAACCAGAAGAAGGCTTTTTCTCTCGACCCGGACGGTTTTCGGCTTGATCATTTTCTTCCGCAGGACGTGGGCGCGGCGACCGCCGCAATCGCGTCCAATCTCGCCATGACGGCGTCACGTCCGCGCGCGAAGACGGACGGAGCACGTTCGCAGAACAGATCGAGAGGGAGGTAGAGTATGGGTGTGGTTGCAGACTATCTGGCCGTCCGGACGTCAGACGCGGAGGCGCTGCTGGAACAGCTGGGCGTTGGCCATACGGGCCAGACTGGTGACTGGAGCGGAGCCTATTACGCCGGTCGGGCCTTCGAGACCGGATGGTACGTCCTGGTCATTCAGAGGCGCATCTTCGACGCCGACCGGGACCTGCCGGCTCTGGCCGAGGGGCGGGAGATTGTTCACGTCTATGTGGACGACGTGGTGATGCACAGCACCGCCGTCCTGCTGAAGGACGGCCAGGTCGTCTGGCGGGTCACCTCCGACGCCGACGAGGGCTATTCCGAAGAGGGCGAGCCCCCGGCGGGCCTGGCGCCCATCCTCGCCGAGCTTCGGCGCAACGAGGCGGAACAGGACCCGGACGAACCGCAGGTCGACTATGTCTTTGACGCCCCGATCGAGGCCGCCGCCTTGGTCACCGGCTTCCGCGGTCTGGCGGACACCCACGACCCCGCCCTGGGCGCGGGCTTTGAATGGCTTGAGCCGCCGGCCAAACCGCCCCGGGTCGGCCTCTTCACCGCTCTGGCCCAACTGTTCGGACTGGGCCGGAAGGGCTGACGCCCGCCGCCTAAAGCTTGTTGTGTGTCCCGTCGCAGAGCGGGGCGCCGGCGGTCTGCTTGCAGGCGCAGAAATAGACGGTGCGGCTTTCCGGGGCCTCCCACTTCTGGGGCAGGAAGTCCGTGCCCTCGCGCAGGTGGGCGCCGTCGCAGAAAGGCTGGTTCTTCGACAGGCCGCAGGTGCACCAGAAGTACGCCTTGCCGGCCTCGACCTCGACCGGAATGGGGGCCTTGCCCGCTACGACCGCCTTCTTGTCCGCCATCTCGCCTCTCCGTGCTGGCCCCTCCTGAAGGGACGAGGGAGAAGGTTAGCTCTATCCCAGGATGGCCGGAAGCCCTTGCCTTTCGACTCAGCGACGGTCCGGGCGCGCGCTCAGGAAATCCGCCGCCGAGAAGCCCTCGGGCGCAGCGACCTCGACGATGGGATCGTCCCGGTCGTCGAACTCCAGCCTGAGGGCCCGGGTCATGACGGCGTGCATGCCGTAGAGGGCGGTGATGTAGGTGAACTCCAGGATCTCCTCATCGCCCCAGAAGGCGCGCAGGGCCTCGAACACCTCGGGCGGCGTCCGGCCCGAGCCGGTCGTGAGGCAGTCGGCGTAGGCCAGGACCGCCCGCTCCTTTGCATCAAAGACGTCAGAGACGGTCCAGGCGGGGATGGCGGCGATCTTGTTCTCCGGCACGCCCAGGCCCCGCAGGGACTTGCAGTGCTGGGAGAAGACGAACTGGCTGCCGTGCGCCCAGCCGGCCCGGGTCTGACCCAGCTCGCGCAGGACCGGGTCGATCTTGCGGTCGGGATGGCGGTAGACGCCGAAACCCTCCACCGCGTGGCGGAAGATGTCGGGCGCCAGGGCGAAGACGGTCCACCAGTCCCCGGGCGTGCCGGTGGCGGTGCCGGGCTCGGCCACCGGGTCCCGGCCCGGGCCGAACAGCAGGTCGTAATAGCGGTGGATCAGGTCAGAGCTGACCTCGGCCCGGGGAACCTGGCGCAGGACGGGCATGGCTCAGCCCCCTGTCCGGGCGGTCTGGATGGGGGCGCCGGCGGCGTCCAGCACTAGACCCTGGCTGCGGCCGCCATCCGCCGTCGCCGCCTCGTGCTCCACGTCCGCAGGCCCCATGGGCCGGGTCCAGGCGGCGAACTCCAGGCAGACCCCGTCGGGGTCGAAGAAATAGACCGAACGCACGAAGACCTCGTCCGTCACCTCGGCGCTGATCTGGAAGGCCGAATTGTCGTGGTTGAAGACCGGCGAGACCTCGATCCCCTTGGCCTTGAGCCGCTCGACATAGGCGTCGAACTTTTCGACCGGCACGTTGAAGGCCAGATGGTTCATCGAGCCGTGGGCGGTGACCAGCCCTCCCTCGTGGGGCAGGGTGCGCGGCGAGGAGACGCCGGGGACGTGCGCCGGGGCGTCCGGGAACCAGAAGAAGGCCAGGCAGTCCCCGTTCCCGATATCGAAGAAGAAGTGCTGGCCAGACTTCATGGGCAGCTCGATGGTCTTGACCAGGGGCATGCCCAGGACGTCGCGATAGAATTCCACCGTGCGGGCCATGTCCCGGCAGACGAGGGCGATGTGGTTGACGCCACGGATCTCGAACTCGGTGTTGACGGGAGCAGGCATGGGCGGGGTCTCTCCAACTGCAGGTCGCGGGCCAAGGCTGATCTCTCGAACCGGCGCCGTCAAATCCCATTCAGCCGCCGGTCCGCCGACAGCAGCCGGCCAGGACCTCGCCCGAAGGCGTGGTGACGACCGCTTCGAACGGGTAGGCGAGATCGGACATTCCGTCCGAGCACCCGGCGGCCCGGCGGATCACTACCGCCTGTCCCGGCCCCCTTCCCATCCCGGTCAGGCTCTGGACAAAGACCCGCGGATCACCCGAGGCGCCCCGTCGCGCGCCGGCCTGCAGGAGACTGTCCGCCTGTCCCGGGCGGCTCATCCGCGCCCGGCCCGCCGTCAGCCTGAGGCCCCAGAAGGGCTCCGTCCCCGCGCATTGAAGGGCAAAGGGTTCCGGGTCGGCTGCGCCGGGGGCCAGCCGCGCGGCGGCGGCCCAGGCCGGTCGGGCGTTCGGTCCGGCGGACAGGACCTCCCACAGATCGCCCGCTTCGCCCTGCGCCCATCGCCCCGTCAGGACGAGGCCGCGGGCGCCGGGGGCCAGGGTCCCGGCCGCCGGCGAGCCGGCATGAGGGCTCTCCAGCAGCACCAGCGGCCCGGTCCCTGCGACGGTGTAGCGGAAGGCGGGATCCGGGCCGGTCGCGGCCGGTCCCAGGCCGCCCAGGCACAGGACGGCGAGACCGGCGGTGAAGGCCCTGCGCCACGCGCACGGCCGGCCGGCGCCCGTCCTCCCGATCCCCGTCGCCTCGGGTCCTGACATTCCGCCTCTCCGGGTCCGGCCCCCAGCCTGGGCCACCTGTTCGCCATTTCCGCGGAAAGGCTCGTCGCACGCCGACCGCCGCTGTCAAGCGAGGGACCGCGAGAATCCCCCTGACCCGACCGCCCGCGTCGGCTAGGAAGGAGAAAATCCGGGGCGGAGGAGACCAGGGCCATGCAGATCGATCTTTCCGGGCGCGTCGCCCTTGTCACCGGCGGAGGCCGGGGCATCGGTCGCGCCATCTCCCTCTTCCTGGCCGAAGCCGGCGCCGACATCGCCGTCAACTACCGCTCCGACGCCGAGGCCGCCGAGGAGACCGCCGCCGAAATCCGCGCCATGGGCCGCACAGCGCGCACCTACGCCGCTGCGGTCGAGGACTTCGACCAGGACGCCGCCATGGCCGAGGCCGTGGTCCGCGACTTCGGGGGGGTCGACATCCTGGTGAACAACGCCGGCATCGCCAGCCGCGGCCAGTCGGTGGCCGATACGGACCCGGCCGAGATGGAGCGGGTCGTCCGCGTCCACGCCTTCGGCCCGCACTATCTTTGCAAGCTGCTGATCCCCCAGATGCGCACCCGCGGCCGGGGCGACATCATCATGATCTCGTCTGTCGCCACCATGGGCATGGCGGCTCGCGGCGGGCCCTACAACATGGCCAAGGCGGCCATGGAGGCCCTGGCCCTCACCGTCGCCAAGGAAGAGCGCGCCCACGGCATCCGCTGCAACATTGTCGCCCCGTCCCTGACCGTCACCGAGATGGGCAAACGCCTGACCAAGGCCACCACGGGCATCGCCGACATCCATGAGTTGGACGCCCGCTCACCCTTCGGCCGGGTCTCGACTCCTGAGGACGTGGCCGCCGCGGTGACCTGGCTGGTCTCGTCCGCCAATCCCTACGCCAACGGGCAGAAGGTCAACATCAACGGCGGGGGGTGACGCCTTCAGGCTGAAAGAGACCATCCGCCAGCATGTCGAGGTACCGGGTGATGAGGGTTTCGCGATCTGCCCAGGGAAACTCCCGCCGGGCGAGCCACAGCGAGACCAGGCCGTGCAGTCCCGCCCAGAGCGTCTGGGCCAGCAGCCGCGCCTCGCCGGGCCGGGTCAGGCTCCTGGAGACCAGGCGCGCCAGGCGCTCCTCGAAGCACTGGAAGGTCTTCAGTCCCGCCGCCAGGATGCGTGGATCCAGGGTCTCAAAGCGGGATCTGCGCTTCTCCAGCATGAAGGCCATGCGATAGGCGTCCGGCTGTTCCAGTCCAAAGTCGATATAGATCCGGCAGAACCGCAGGAAGGCGGCGCGATCCGTCATCGCGTCTGCGGAAAGGGCGCTCATGCGCTGTTCGAGTTCGCTGAAGGCCCGCTCGGACAGCTCCGTCAACAGGTCGTCCCGGTTTCGGAAATGGGCGTAGAGCGCAGGCTGCGAGATCCCGACCGCCCCGGCGATATCCCGCGTCGAGACGGCCATCACTCCGGACTGTGAGAACAGACGCAGGGCGGCGTTGAGGATCTCCTCGCGGCGTTCAGGTCCGCGCCCTCTCGGCTTCCGGGTCGACCGACCTTCCACAGGAATCATGACGTCGAATTCACCTCACCTAAAGCCGGGTCCAGCTTGACAAGGAAGCTTTCCTTATCAGTGATAAGCGAAGATTGATAGCTTTACTGGTGCATCGCCATGGCCCCGCCCCTCCGACGCCTGCGGTCTCCCACCGCCCTTTCGGCGTTGCTGGCCTCCGGTCTTCTGGTCCTCGGGGCCTGCAGCCCTGCCGGTGATCCGGCCCCGCCCCCGCCCCCGGCGGTCGAGACCGCCCTCGTGGAGCCGGACGGGTCGGGCGGCGGCCTGACCGTCAGCGGCGCCCTGGAGCGGCAGCGGGAGATGAACCTGTCCTTCCGGGTCGGGGGGGTGATGACGGCCCTCAACGTCGATGCCGGAGACCCGGTGTCCGCCGGTCAGGTGCTGGCCCGGATCGATCCGGCGGCGGTGAACGCCCGGGTCACCCAGGCCGGGGCGGACCTGGAGCGCGCCCGCCGGGACCTGCGTCGGGACGAAGCCCTCTTCGCCCAGGGATATGTCAGTACGCAGCGGCTGGAGGATCGCCGCACCGCCGTGACGGCCGCTCAGGCGGCCTATGACGCCGCCGCCTTCGACGGTCGATGGTCGCGGCTGATCGCACCCGCCAGCGGCGTGGTCCTCGAACGGCTGGCCCAGGCCGGCGAGGTGGTCCAGCCGGGTCAGACCGTCCTGCGGATCGCCGATCTCTCCAGCCCCCTCGTTCTGCGCGTTCCGGTCGCCGATCGCGACATTGGCCGGGTCTCCGTCGGACAGCAGGTCAAGGCCATGATCGACTCCCTTCCAGGCGAAGCGCTCGCTGGACGGGTGGTGAGGGTCGGCCAGGGTGCGGACCCTCGCACCGGCGCCGTAGCGGTGGAGATCGAGGTGCCTGGCCGGCCCGATCTGCGCAGCGGCCTGACCGCCAAGGCGGTCTTCCCGGCCGCCAGCGGGGTTCAGGACGTCGTCCGGGCGCCCGCCGAAGCCGTGATCGAGGCCAGCGGCCAGAAGGCATACGTCTTCCGCCTCAAGGGCGACCGGGTGACCCGTACACAGGTCGTCTTCCTGGGCTTTGACGGCGACCATGCGCGCCTTCGCGGTCTTGCCGCGGGCGACCGGGTGGTCACCGCCGGCGGCGGCTTCCTCAGCGATGGCGAGCGCGTCCGTATCGCCGACGCCAGCGCCCTGTCGGGCGCTCTCAAATGAACCTGGATATCGCCGGCTTCGCGGTTCGCCGCTGGCAGTTCACCCTCGTCGCCTTCGCCCTGCTGGCGGCCCTGGGGATCAACGCCTTCCTTTCGACACCGCGGTCGGAAGACCCGCACTTCCCCCTGCCGATCGTCATCGTCCAGGCGGTCCTGCCCGGCGCCGAGCCGGCCGAGGTGGAGCAGTTGATCGTCGATCCTATTGAAGAGGCCATCGATGGCCTCGATTCGGTCGACCAGTTGCGCTCCACCAGCCAGGATGGCGTTGGCGTCGTGGACGTGGAGTTCACCTACGACGTCGATCCCGAACGGAAGTACGACGAGGTGGTGCGCGAGGTGAACGCCCTGCGCCCGACCCTGCCGGACGGGATCGTCCGCCTGGAGGTCCGCCGAGCGCGGACCACTGAGGTGGCCATTGTCCAGGTGGCCCTGGTCAGCGACACCCTGCCCATGCGTCGGCTTGAAAAGGCTGCGGAGCGCCTTCGCGAGGACCTCGCCCGGACGCCGGGCGTCCGACAGGCCCGCTACTGGGGTGCGCCAGCCTCGGAGGTGCGGGTCTCCCTTGACCTGGCCAGGCTTGCGGCGCTCCAGCTCCCCGCCACCGCGGTCACCGACGCCCTCAGGGCGCGAGGCGCCGAAGCCCCGGTGGGCGCCCTGCAGGCGGGCGATCGCCGGTTCAACGTCAAGACGGGCGGCGCCTTCAAGACGCTCGAATCTGTGGCGGATACACCGGTGCGCAGCCTTGAGGGGCGTGTCGTCCGGGTCCGCGACGTCGCCGAGGTGGCCTGGGCCCAGGACGAGCCCGGCCATCTGGCCCGGTTCAATGGCAAGCGGGCGGTGTTCGTCACCGTCACCCAGAAGGACGGCGAGGATGTCGGCCAGATCACAGCCCGGGTCCAGCAGGCGCTGGACGCGCACGAAAAGACCCTGCCGGCCGGCGTGAAGCTGGAGCGCGCCTTCTTCCAGTCAGAGAATGTCGATCACCGTCTAGGGAAACTGTTCCGCGACTTCGGCATCGCCGTCGGTCTCGTCCTCATCACCCTCCTGCCGCTCGGCCTGCGGGCCGGGGTGGTGGTGATGATGTCGATCCCGCTGTCCCTGCTGATCGGCCTCGCCCTGGTCCAGGCCTTCGGCTTCACCCTCAACCAGTTGTCGATCGCCGGCTTCGTCCTGGCCCTCGGTCTCCTGGTCGACGACAGCATCGTTGTGGTCGAGAACATCGCCAGGCGCATGCGGGAGGGCGAGGACCGCATCACGGCGGCGATCAACGGAACCCGGCAGATCGGCCTAGCGGTCGTCGGCTGCACCGCTGCTCTCATGTTGGCCTTCCTGCCGCTGATGGCCCTGCCCGGCGGCTCGGGCGCGTTCATCCGGTCCCTGCCGGTCACAGTCCTCGCAACGGTCGGCGCCTCGCTGGTGGTCGCCCTGACCATCATCCCTTTCCTCGCCAGCCGCATCCTGTCGCGTCATGAAGATTCCGAGGGGAACGCGCTGCTGAGGGCTGTCAATGGCGGAATCCAGCGGTTCTACGCGCCCGTCCTGCACGCAGGGCTCGCCCGGCCGCTCCTGACCACGGCGCTGATCCTGGGGTTGTGTCTGACCGCCATCCCCATGGTCCGGGCCATAGGCACCAGCCTCTTCCCGCCGGCCGAGACGCCCCAGTTCCTGGTCAGGGTCGAACTTCCCGACGGGACCGCCCTGACGCGCACCGAACAGGCCCTGCGTTATGTCGATGGTGTCCTCGCCCGGGAGCCCGAGGTCGCCTGGCGGGCGGCCAACCTCGGCCGCGGAAATCCGCAGATCTTCTACAACCAGCAGCAGCGGGAGAGCAGCGCGGCCTATGCGGAGGTCTTCGTCGGCCTCAAGGCCTGGAAGCCCGGCAAAAGCGAGGACGTCGTCGCCCGGCTGCGCGATGGCTTCGCCCAGTATCCCGGGGCCCGGATCACCCTGGTCCTATTCGAGAACGGCCCTCCCGTCGAGGCGCCGATCGAGGTCCGCCTGACCGGCGAGCGGCTGGAAGTGCTGAAGGCGGGCGCCGACCGGATCGAGCAGATTCTCAAGGCGACCCCCGGGGCGCGCGACATCAGCAACCCCCTGCGGGTCGAGCGCACCGACCTCGACCTCGGCCTCGATGAAGCTAAGGCGGCGACCCTCGGCGTCGCCCCGGGGGCGGCCCGGCGCACCGTCCGGCTGGCCCTGAGCGGCGAGGAAGCCGCCCGTTTCCGGGACGCCGATGGCGATGACTACTCGGTCAAGGTGCGCCTGCCCATGGAGTCAACAGGCGTCGGAGACCGGAATGAACTCGACGCCCTCGGCTCTGTCTACGTGCCCACCGCGAACGGAGGGGCGACTCCCCTCTCGACCCTCTCCGCGCCGACGCCCGTGACCGGGCCGGCCCGGATCGACCGGTTCGAACGGGAGCGGACCGTGACCATCTCGGCCTTCCTCGAACCCGGCGCTCTCGCGTCAAAAGTGAGCGTGGAGGTCGAGCGCCGCCTGGCGGATCTCGCCCTGCCCCCGGGCTACAAGCTGAGCTATGGCGGGCAGGCGGAGGCCCAGTCGGAAAGCTTCTCGGGCCTGGGCGCCGCCGTCACCATCGCCATCCTCGGCATCCTGGCCGTCCTCGTCCTGGAGTTCGGGCGGTTCAAGAGCGCTCTGGTGGTGGCCGGCATCATCCCGCTGGGCCTGTTCGGCGCGGTCTCCGCCCTGGCCCTGACCGGCAACTCCCTGTCCTTCACCGCCGTCATCGGGATCATCGCCCTGATCGGGATCGAGATCAAAAACTCGATCCTGCTGGTCGACTTCACCGAGCAGCTGAGGCGCGAGGGCGTCCCCCTGCGTGAGGCGATCGAACGCGCCGGCGAGGTGCGCTTCCTGCCCGTCCTGCTGACCAGCGTGACCGCCATCGGCGGCCTGATCCCCCTGGCTCTGGAGCGGTCGGGCCTCTACTCGCCCCTGGCCATCGCCATCATCGGCGGCCTGGTGTCTTCCACCCTGCTCAGCCGTATCGCCACGCCCGTGCTCTACTGGCTGGTGTCGCGGGGCGAGGCGGAGGGGGCCCTGCAGCGCGCGTGAGGATCGTCCCTCGGCCTGTGCGAGCACGAAGCCCCGCGCGCGGAATGTCTCCGCCCCTTGCAGAGAGGGCGCGCACTGCCGTCAAATGGGGACGGAGGCGGGTCCTCAGACCCTCTCGCAGATGCGTCCGGCTTTCGCCGCAGTGTAGCCGGCCGGGGTCCAGGCGAGTTCGCCGTTCACCAGCACCGCTTCCACGCCCACGGAGTCGCGGGTATAGCGCATGCCCTCGCCCGGCATGTCGAAGACCGGGCGCTCCTCGCCGCGGCCGATCCGGTCGGGATCGAAAACGACGATGTCGGCGGCCTGGCCGGGGACGAGGCGGCCGCGGTCCTTCAGGCCCCAGATGTCGGCGGTTTCGCCGGTGATCTTGGCCACCGCCTGCTCCAGGCTCAGCGCCCCGGTCCCGCGGACGAACTCGCTGAACA
>NZ_JADBZL010000097.1:0-35252 GCF_020402505.1 Phenylobacterium sp.
AGGGTGGAAAGGGTCTTCAGCGGCCCGACCTCGAAGCACTGGACCAGCACCGGCGCCGTTGCGGCGTCCAGGCCCTCGGCCTTCAGGGCGGCGGCCATGATGGGTTCGAACGCCAGGCCCAGCCTGCGGAAATGGGCCGGATGCTTCATCTCCGGGCAGAGGCCGATGGTGCGCCCGGTCCGCGCCGACTCCCGCCGGGCCAGGGCCGCGACCTCGGCGAAGGTCAGGACGTCGTCCTCGCCGTCGTGCCGGGCGCTGCCGGGGCGCAGCTGGGGCAGGCGCTCCCGGGCGCGCAGGGTCTTCAGCTCGGCCAGGGTGAAGTCCTCGGTGAACCAGCCCTCGACCCGCTCGCCGTCGATGTCCCGCGCGGTCCGGCGGGCGGCGAATTCGGGGCGCGAGGCCACATCCGTCGTGCCGCCGATCTCGTTCTCATGCCGGGCCACCAGGGCGCCGTCCTTGGTCAGGACGAGGTCGGGCTCGATGACGTCGGCGCCCTGGGCGATGGCCAGGAGGTAGGCCGAGGCGGTGTGCTCGGGGCGATAGCCGCTGGCGCCCCGGTGGGCGACCACCTGGGGGCGCGGGGAGGCGGCGGCGGTGCGGGCGGAGGCCATCAGGGCTCCTGCAGCGGCGAGGCCGGTCCCGAAGGCGCGGCGCGAGTGAATGAGGGAGCGCATGGACCCGGACTAACGCAGGCGCGTGACGGTTTCGTCAAGCCGGGGCCCGGAGGCTCAGGCGGCGGCGCGCAGGCGCTCGAGGATCAGGGGGTGCAGGTCCAGGTTGGCGGCGCAGACGCTACCGGCGGTCAGGACATCCTCGCCGCCCTCGGCGGTGGTCACCTTTCCGCCCGCCTCCGTGACCAGAAGGACTCCCGCCGCCAGGTCCCAGGCGTTGAGGTCGCGCTCCCAGAAGCCATCCATCCGGCCGGCCGCGACCCAGGCGAGGTCGAGGGCCGCCGCCCCGAAGCGCCGGACGCCGGCGACGCGCTGGCTGATCTGGTGCAGCTCCTTCAGGAACCGGGCGTGCTGGCCATGGCCCAGGAAGGGAATGCCGGTGGCCAGCACGGACTCGTCCAGTCGCTGCCGCGCGGCGACCCTGAGGCGCCGATCATTGACGAAGGCGCCCTTGCCCTTCTCGGCCCAGAAGAGGTCGTTAGACACGGGGTTGTAGGTGACCGCCGCCACCACCGCCCCCTCGCGCTGAAGGGCGATGTTGATGGCGAAGTGCGGGATGGCGTGCAGGAAGTTGGTGGTGCCGTCCAGCGGGTCGACGATCCAGGTGTGGGTCTTGTCGGTGCCCTCGATCAGGCCCCGCTCTTCGCCCAGAAAGCTATAGCCGGGCCGCGCCTTGGACAGGCTCTCGAAAATGGCCTGCTCGGCTTTCAGGTCTGCTGCGGAGACGAAGTCCGCGGCGCCCTTGCGGGAGACCTGGAGCTCGGCCAGCTCGCCGAAGTCGCGGTTGAGACCCCGCGCCGCCTTGCGGGCGGCGTCGGACATGACCTTGAGGAGGGCGGACTGGGTCGACATGGGGCGCGGACCCTAGTGGTCGGGCCGCCGCAAGGCAAGGCGCAGGGCGGCGGGGCCTCAGACTCCGGTCGCGGGGCGCCGGTCGGCCAGGCCCTGGGCGATGGCGGTATTGAGGGCGCGCACCGCCTCGGCCTCTCCGCCCGGGTGGTTCCAGACCCCGGCGGATACCGCGATGAAGTCTGCGCCGGCGGCCGCCAGGCCCCTGGCGTTGTCCGCCGTGACGCCGCCGATGGCCACGCAGGGGGTTTCCATGCTCTCCTGCCAGACGGTCAGGATCTCCGGCTCCGCCCGGGTCGGGGCGGCCTTGGTGTCGGTGGGGAAGAAGGCGCCGAAGGCGACATAGTCGGCCCCCTGCTCGGCGGCCTCCATGGCCAGGTGACGGCTGTCATGGCAGGTCACGCCGACGATCCGGTCCCGTCCGACCCGGCGCCGGGCCTCGGCGTAGGACGCATCGGACTGGCCCACATGGACCCCGTCGCAGTCGAGGCGCGCGGCGAGGTCGGGGTCGTCGTTCAGGATCAGGGCCACGTCATGGGCGCGGGCGACAGGCCCGAGCACCCGGACCGCATCGACGATCTCAGCCTCCGGGGCCCCCTTGAGGC
This sequence comes from Phenylobacterium sp., assembly GCF_020402505.1. Taxonomy (GTDB): domain Bacteria; phylum Pseudomonadota; class Alphaproteobacteria; order Caulobacterales; family Caulobacteraceae; genus Phenylobacterium. The sequence continues at coordinate 2,126 of NZ_JADBZL010000097.1, forward strand.
GCACCTGAAGAGCCGCCACGTCCCCGGCGGACAGGGCGGCTTCAAGGCGTCCGGCAAAGGCCGCAAGGTCGCCCAGCCGGGGGGGCGTGATCAGGTAGAGACGGCAGGCGGGAAGGGACATTCCCCTTTCATAGCTCCACCTGGCCGGGCGCCCAAGGGCGGCGCTCCCGGAATGTATTGGGCGAATGCGCGGGGGGTGGTAAGGCCCCGGCGAATGTTCCTGCTTTCCGATGACCTTGCCTCCCTCCGCCGGGACCTCGACGCCGCCGACAGCGCCACAGCGGTCCTGCAGGCCCGCTGCGAAGCCTTTGGGCTGCCCGGCGGCCCCGTTGTGCGCGCCCGGGTCGAGCCCAGCGACACAGTCGCGGACGAGGCGGTGAGAGGTCGGCTCAAGGCGTCGCCCGGAGAGGTCCTGGCCTGTCGCCGGGTGCGCCTGATGTGGGGAGACCTCATCCTGTCCCGTGCGGTCAACTGGTACCGGCCGGAACGGCTGACGGCCGACATGCGCCGGCGCCTGGCCGAGACGGATGAGCCCTTCGGGGTGGTCGCCCGCCCCCTCGGTTACCGTCGGGTCCGGCGCGAGACCCGGCTGGTCGAGGCGGCGGGGCGCGCGCCGCTCCTGCACTGTCGGGCCATTCTTGAGACGCCGGATGGCGAACCCCTGGCCCTGGTCGAGGAAGTCTATCCGGGAGACTGAGAGGGCCGCCCGAAGGCCCGACCTGGATCAGGCGGCCTCGGGAAGGGCCCCAGCCAGACTCTGCGGGGCGACCGCAGGCGCCGCGCGGCGCTCGCGCGCGGGGCGCGGGACGAGGTCCAGTTCCTCGGGCGTCAGGAGGAAGCCCGCCCGCCGCGCCGCAGCGCCGATCGTGGTCCGGGACCCCAGGAGGGAGATGGCGGGCGCCGCCAGCAGGGGCAGGACGATGGGCAGGAAGACCAGTGTCAGATCCGGGCGGGCCAGCAGGGCGGCGGCGAAGACCACCCCAGCGCGGACCTCCCAGGCATGGGCGGCGAAGGCCTCGGACCATCGCATCCGCCCGGCTTCGCGCTGTTGGGGTCGCCAGCCGGAGTCCCGGCCAGAGAAGATCTCGATCAGCATGCGGGTGTGGCTGACCATCATGATCGGGGCCATCACCATGGACATGACCATTTCGAGGGCCACGCCGGGCAGGATGAAGCCGGCGCCGCCGAAGGCCTCGCGGTCGCGACGGCGCCCCAGAGCCAGGAGGCTGCCAAACAGCTTGGGCCCGAACAGCAGGAACCAGGACAGGGCGGCCATCCAGATAACGACAAGGCCGTCCTGCCGGGGCTCCACGATGGTGCGCCAGCCGTGCAGGGTGGAGATTTCCAGCAGGCGCGGCTCCGTCTGGAACTGGATGACCAGGCCGGTCAGGAGGGCCAGGAACCAGAGGGGTGATGCCAGGTAGGCCATGACGCCGATCAGCATCTGGAGCCGGCTCATGGGATGGAGGCCCGCCGCCGTCAGGAACCGGAGATGTTGCATGTTGCCCTGGCACCAGCGGCGGTCGCGGGCCAGGAAGGCCTGCAGGCCGGGGGGCGCCTCTTCATAGCTTCCGGGCAGGGCGCCGGTCATGTGCACGCTCCACCCCTGGCGGCGCAGATAGGCGGCCTCGACGGAGTCATGGCTCATCACATGGCCGCCCAGGGGCTTGCGGCCGGGCAGGACCGGAAGGCCGCAGGACTCGGCGAAGGCGCGGACACGGACAATGGCGTTGTGGCCGAAGTAGGCCGACTCCGGGCCGGTCCACCAGGCCAGGCCCGTGGCGGCCACGCGCCCGTAGAGCCGGACCCCGAACTGCTGGACGCGCTGGTAGAGGGTCTCGGCGTTGATGATGGCCGGCGCGGTCTGGATCAGGCCCGCCCTCGGATTGCGCTCCATGGCGTCGACCAGGTGCAGGAGGGTGTCGCCGGACATCAGGCTGTCGGCGTCGAGGATGACCATGTGCGGATAGGCGCCGCCGAACCTGCGGACCCAGTCGGCGATGTTTCCCGCCTTGCGCTCCGTATTGGTCTCGCGGCGGCGGTAGAAGGTCCGGCAGGCGGCGCTCAGGCGGAAGCTGTGGAAGGCGGCCCATTCGGCTTCCGCCGCCTCGGGGCAGGTGGAGTCGGACAGGATGAAGAGGTCGAAGGCGCCGGCGGCGTCGAGATCCCGGAGGCCCTGGTCGATCCGCGCCAGGCGGGCGAAGGCGGCGCCGGCGTCCTCGTTGTAGAGGGGCATCAGCAGGGCGGTGCGGACCTGGGGCCGCCTCGGCCGCTCCGGGAACTCGAACACGTCTCGGTCGCCGCGGACGATCTGCAGGACCAGGCCGGCGAAGGCGCTGCAGAACCACCCCGACAGCGGAATGATCAGGGCCGAGAACAGGCACAGGGCGATGATCTCGAGGGCCGTGAAGCCGTCCTCCGCATAGACCCGCGCAGGGGTCAGGAAGGCGAGGAGGGAGAGCCCCAGGGTCGCAGTCAACATGACCGTCCGGCGCAAGGCCAGTCCGCGGGGGCGGGGGACAGGGGGCGGTGCGCCGTCCTCAGCCAGACCGTGCCGCGGCATGTCCAGAGGGGCCTCAGCAGGAAGCCAGACGCGCGCAGGGGCTTCGCTGGTCCAGGCGCCGTCCGTGGATGCGCCGAACTCTCTGCTGCGAAGACCGTCCATCGCGCCGCGCCGCTCCCTCGCTCCACCCCTGAAGGCAGAGGATCACAAACCCGTTATGCTGCAGCGCCGCATATGCAATAACGGAAACGTGAACGCAAGCCTGCATGAACTTCGGGCGGCGTTATCGGGCGGGCGCCCGGTTTGCGGGCGCCGGGCCCTGGTCAGGCTTCCGACTCGGCCTTGGCCATGATCAGGAGGCGACGCTCCAGGGCGTAGGCGGCGATGCCGGTCCAGCCCACGAGGACGATGGCGAAGGCCCGTTCCCACCAGCCGACATTGTCGTCGTTGACCAGTCCCTTGAAGATCAGGTGCTTGGTCAGGACCGTCAGGATGGCCATGACGACAAAGACCGCGAGGAGGAAGATACGGAGCCGGCCCATGCCTTCGATCCGCCTCAGGGCCCAGACCATGGCCAGGGGGGCGATCTGGATGCCCAGGCCGAGGTTGATGGCCAGGTGCCGCGGGTCCGGCCAGGGATAGAGGCTGGAAAGGACCAGGCCCACGCCCGCAAGCCCGAAGCAGAGGGCGATGATCGCGGCGGAGATCCGCGCCCCGCCGAGGGCCAGGACGGACAGGGCGAAGCCGATGCCCGCCACACCCGCTCCGGCCCCGGAGACCAGAACGCCGACATTGAAAATGGCCGGGTGGGGGGCGGCCTCGCCGCCAAGTTCGCTGATGTATTGGGTGGCGTGATCAAAGCCAGGCCAGGTGAGGGCCGCGACGCCCACGCTGACATAGGCCAGGATCGGCGAGGCGATCCCGATCCACAGGAGGAAACGGCGGCGGCGGAACCGGGTCATGTCGGCCTCGGGCTCGGACGCAGGCCCCAGAGCGGGCGCAGGAAGCCGATGCGCCGCACAACCTCGTAAACCGCCAGGCTGCCGCCCAGGGTGATCAGGACGAGGAGAGAGGCTTCAGCGCCCACGGGCAGGCCCCAGGGCTTGAGGAGATGGGCGGCGATGACCAGCAGGGTCTGGTGCGCAAGGTAGCAGGGGAAGACAGCGTCGGTCAGGTAGCGCAGGGCCGGGCCGTCCGCACCCCGGAGGAGCCGGCTGCCAAAGCCCAGCACCGCACAGATCGTCGCCCATTGGTAGATGGCGAAGACCAGGTTCGCCGGCGCCGCGGGGGGATGGTCCACCGGCTGGGACAGAAGGATCAGGGCCGGCAGGCTGACCACCGCCACAGCAAGGGACGTCCAGCGCATCCGCTCGAAGCGGGTCCACACATCCTCGCGCAGAGCCAGCAGGAAGCCGGTCAGGAAGACGCCGAGGGACATGGCGTGATTGTAGGGGTCATCTGTGATGTGGTTGGTGAGGCCCGCCCAGGGAAAGACCAGGAGCCGCAGCAGGGCCAGGTAGATCATCGGGATGACCAGGAGTCTTCCACCGGCCAGAAGACGCCCCAGTCCCGCCTCGAGCCGATCGAACAGCCGGGGGGATGTGGCCAGGGCCAGCGCCGCCAGGCTGTAGACCGTGATGTAGAGCACGAACCATATGTGATTCAGGGGGACCCCGTCCCGAAGCCCGGCGGGGCTGAACTCGGACAGCCACCAGGTCCAGAGGTCGCCCGAGAAACTCCCCTTCTCCATGGCCTCGATCCAGGACTGCGGCGGCACGAGAACCAGGACCCCGAACAGCAGGGGCGGGACCAGCCGCTCCAGCCTCTGACGGAAGGCCTGGGCCGGGGGGGTCTTCCGGACCATGAACCTCAGGGCGATACCGGACACCATGAAGAGCAGGGTCAGCCGCCAGGGGTTGGTGACCAGGGCCGCCAGTCCCAGGGCCTCGATGGTGTGGGGGCTGTGAACATGCCAGTCCCAGGGCGCGTACACCAGGCCGACATGATAGAGGATCAGCACGCCGAAGGCGGCGATGCGGATCCAGTCGATGTCCGCGCGGCGCTGTGAGGGGGCCGGTGTCACGGACCCTCCTATGCGACGGGGAGGGCCCGCCTGTCCATGCCGACCAGCGACCGGCCTCAGGCGAAGTCGCGGGCGAGCTCGGCGCGGGTCGCCGGCGTCAGGACCGCCATGTGAGCATAGGCCTCATGGTCGCTGCCCACCAGGACCTGGACGCCCGGCGAGCGGAAGACCGCCTTCTGGGCCTCGGTCAGGGGGAAGTGCAGGAAGTGTACGGACGAAGTTTTGCCGTCCTCACGGGTTCGTTCGACATCGCCGTCCTGAACGCCGTAGATCTTCTCTTCGCCGACCTGGAGGTAGAGGTGGTCCTCAACGCCGCCCAATCGGGCCAGGGTCGCGGCCCGGCGCACCGGGTCCTCGATCTCGAACATGACGGTGGCGACCAGCTCTGAGCCCTGCGGCACCAGCGGGTTGTAGGCGGCGAGCTCGTCCGCGACCTGAGCGGCCCCGCCCTTCTCGATCAGGAGCATCTCCTGGATCTGGAAGAGCATCGTCTCATAAGTCTCGAAGTAGAATGAGCAGACCGGGCCGAGGTCGACCCGGCGCAGGCGCTTCAGGGGTAGCAGGGCCGAGCGGCGCGCCTTGCGCTGCTTGGCGAATTCAGCGTCGGGGATGATGTCTGCCGGCGTAATGCGGCGCAGGGCGGCGGGCATGGTCAGAGGACTCCGTAGGCTCGGGCGAAGATTTCGATGGGATGAGACTGGCGGGGCTGGGGACCGCTGGCGGTCGCCTCCTCGTCCGCCAGAAGCTGTCCGATATGCTTGCAGGCCAGGGGGCAGTCCGAGCAGAGCTCGGCGGAGCCCTTCTGAGCGACCTGCCTGGCCGTGGGTCTTCCGACCTTCACGGCGAGGGGCCGGGTCGACTTCATCACCCCGAAGGTGCCGCCGTGTCCCGAGCAGCGCTCTACGATCTCGACCTGGGTGTCCGGGATCAGCTTGAGCATGTCGGCGGAGCGCGCGCCCATGTTCTGGGCCCGGGCGTGACAGGAATGGTGAACGGTGATCCCACCCTCGACGGGGGTCAGGCCGGGGGCCAGGCCCAGGTCCCGGTTCAGGTCGACAATGTACTGGCAGATGTCCCGGGTGGCGGCCCCGAGCTTCGCGACCGCGGCGTTCTCTGGCAGGATCAGCGGCCACTCGAACTTCATCATCAGGCCGCAGGACGCCGTCAGGGCCACGACCTCGTAACCCTGGTCGATGTAGGGCTCGAAGACGGCGGCGACGCGGGCGGCCTTGCCGGCCACGCCCGCAAGGTCCCCGCCTTCCAGCTGAGGCATGCCGCAGCATTCAGGATAGACGACCTTGGCCTCGATGCCCTGGCGCGCCAGGACCCGGGCGGCGGCGACGCCGGTGTCGGGGCCGTTGTACTCCACCGAGCATGTCGAATAGATCGCCACCTTACGCTTGCCAAAGGCCGGACCCGCCGGGTCCGGGGGCACAGGGGTCGGCAGAAGGTCGCTCGCGGTCTTGCCGTAGTACTTAGGCAGCTCGGCCTCGGCGTCGATCTCGGCGATGGCGTCCAGCAGCTTGCGGATCGGGGTGTTCTTGCGCGCCGTGCCCCAGTTGGCGATCCGCGCCAGGGGCTTGGCGAGGCGGCCGTTGCGATCGGTCTTGCCCAGCTCGTCCCGCACGAAGCTCTTCTCGCCGGCCCGGCGCTTGGCGGCCCGGTAGCGCAGGATCAGGTGGGGGATGTCGATATCGAACTCGTGCGGCGGCACGTAGGGGCACTTGGTGAGGAAGCACATGTCGCACAGGGTGCAGGCTTCATCGACCTTGGCGTATTCGCTCTTGGGAACGCTATCGAGCTCACCGGTCTTGGACTCGTCGATCAGGTCGAAGAGCCGGGGGAAGCTGTCGCACAGGTTGAAGCAGCGCCGGCAGGTGTGACAGACGTCGAACTGCCGCTCCATCTCGGCCTCGACGGCCGCGAGATCGTAATAGGCCTCGTCGCGCCACTCGATGGGGTGGCGGAAGGGGGCGTCCAGACTGCCCTCACGGGCGGCGGGCTTCTTCGTGTCCGACATGGCGCAGGCTCCAGGCAGTGGATGCGAAACCGGCGGCGGGCCTTGCAGCCCGCCGCCGGCGCATCGTCAGTCCCGAGGGATCAGGAAAGGGACTCAAGGGCGCGCTGGAAGCGGCCGGCATGAGACTTTTCAGCCTTCGCCAGGGTCTCGAACCAGTCGGCGATCTCGTCGAAGCCTTCCTCGCGGGCGGTCCGGGCCATGCCGGGGTACATGTCGGTGTATTCGTGGGTTTCACCGGCGATGGAGGCCTTCAGGTTGGCCTCGGTGCCGCCGATCGGCAGGCCGGTGGCGGGGTCGCCGACGGCTTCCATGAACTCAAGGTGACCATGGGCGTGGCCGGTCTCGCCTTCGGCGGTCGAGCGGAACACGGCGGCCACGTCATTGTAGCCTTCCACGTCGGCCTTCTGGGCGAAGTAGAGGTAGCGGCGGTTCGCCTGGCTCTCGCCGGCGAAGGCGTCCTTCAGGTTTTGCAGGGTCTTGCTGGTCGCGAGGCTCATCCGGGTCTCCAGGGCTGGGACGCCGACGTGCGGCGTCAGGGTCGACCGGCCGCGTAGGGGCGGCCGTGCAGGCTTCTCGTACGCCCGGCCTCTGCATAGGGCAAACTGGAAGAATTTATGATCAGCATAGGTTGCGCCAATGCCAAGACCGGCGCCCTTGCCAGTCGGCTGCAGCAGGATCAGGTTTCCTCCGCACCCGCCGCCCGGGACAAAGGGAGAGACAGGCATGACCATCCAGCTGAGACAGATCGCCCTGGTTGCCGCGAAGCTCGAGCCAGTGCTGCAGGATCTGGAGGCGGTGTTCGGACTTGCACGCGCCTACATCGATCCCGGGGTCGCCACCTTCGGCCTCGAGAACACGCTGATGCCGGTGGGCAGGAACTTCTTCGAAGTGGTGGCGCCGGTTCAGGAGAATACGGCGGCGGGCCGGTACCTCGACCGACGCGGTGGTGACGGCGGCTACATGGTCATCACCCAGACCCCCACCCTGGCGGAGCTGGAGGCCGTCCGCGCGCAAGCCGCCGACGCGGGCGTGCGCGTGGCCTGGGAGTCGGCCCGCCGAGGGTGGACCCTGATCCAGCTGCATCCCGGCGACCTGAAGACAACCTTTCTGGACGTGGAGTGGGACGAGCACGGCGATCTCTCCGGCCCCTGGCCGCCTGCGGGCGGGACGGGATGGGAGGACAAGGTCCGGCAGGACCTGGTGGTCGACTTCACCGGCGTGGAGCTGCAGGCGGACGATCCCGACCAGGCGGCCCGCCTGTGGAGCGCCGTCACCGGGGCGCCGGTGGGTACCGCCGGGGGCGTTCCGGAGGTTCGCCTGAACAACGCTGTCCTGAAGTTTGTCGCTCCCGCCGATGGTCGGGGTCCCGGACTTTCGGCCGTCGACCTGACCGTCCGGGACGTGTCGGCGATCCTGCAGCGGGCCCGGGCCCGGGGTTTGCCCGCCTCGGGTCAGACGGTGGAGGTCTGTGGCGTCCGCTTTCACCTGAACACCGCCTGAAGCCCGCCCCCTAGCCGGGCGCCCGCGACGGAAATCCGGGGGCCCGGCGTTTCACTTTCCGTCTTCGGCCCCCATCTGGCCGTCTGAGCCGTCCTGGCCTTGGCTGACCTGGCCTGGGCGTCCGGCGGGTGGAGTCGCCGTGCGGACGTTTCTCCTTTCACCCCTGATCCTGGTGCTGGCCTCGCAATCCCCGGCCCTTGCGCGGGAGGCCCGGCCCCCTGCTGGTGAGGCCGTGGTCGACGAGCTGGTGGTCGAGGCGCCGGCGGACCGCGCCGGCGGCGTGGTGGGCGACATCAAACCCGAACTGCAGATCGACGCGTCCGAGATCCAGTCCTACGGCGTCAGCAATGTGGCCGAACTCGTCGCTCAGCTGGCGCCGCAGACCCAGTCGGGGCGGGGTCGCTCTCGCGGAGGCCCGCCGGTCGTGCTGTTGAACGGCGCACGGGTCTCGGGCTTCTCCGAACTCAGGGACCTTCCGCCCGAGGCCATACTGAGGGTCGACGTCCTCCCCGAGGAGGCGGCGCTCAAATACGGTTTCCCGGCTGACCAGCGGGTCCTTAACTTCGTCACGCGCAAGTCCTTCCGCGCCATCACCGCGGAGATTGACCTGGAGGCGGCCACGGCCGGGGGCACGGTCACCCGAGAGCTCGAGTCCGGCGTGTTCCGCATCGACGGCGACCAGCGGACCCAGTTGAGGGTCGACTGGACGGAAGCCTCCGCCGTCACCGAGGCTGAGCGTGACGTTCCCCCCGCCGCCTCCGTCGCCCCTTTCACCGCCGCCGGCGCCTATCGGGGTCGGGGCCCGGGAGGCGAGATCGATCCCGCCCTCAGCACCCTCGCGGGCGTCTTGACACGGCTGGCGGGCGTGCCCGCCATCGCCCGTCAGCGTCCGCCGACCCTGGCCGAGATCGCACCGCTGGCGGGGAAGCTGGCCCCCGACGGCGAGGCCGCCCTCCGGACCCTGACGCCCGAGACGCGGCGCCTAGAGATCAACGGCGTCCTCGCCCGGAATGTCACCCCGACCAGCACGGGGACTGTCAATCTGGCCCTCAGCCTCGGCAGTGCGGAGTCCCTCCAGGGACTCTCGGCCTACACCCTGGTCTTGCCCCAGGGGACTCCATGGTCGCCCTTTTCGGGCCCTGTGGATCTTCTGCGCCGGGAAGCAGCCCGCGGTCCCATCCGGCGCACATCTGAGGACTGGAACGCACGCCTCGGCTTCGGGCTGAACGGGTCGCGTAACGCCTGGCGGCTCTCCCTCACAGGCGGTCTCGACCTCGCCGATGTCGTGACCCGGACCGATGGCGGGGTAGACGCCCGGCCGGCCCAGGTCCGGCTGACAGCCGGGGATCCCGCCTTCAATCCCTACGCCGACCTTGGCGCCGGCGATCTTCCCGCCTTCGCCCCGGACCGAACCCGGTCGCGGACGGCGGGGGCGGATCTGCAGGCCCTGGCCGCCGGCGCCCTGGCCGAACTCCCGGCCGGGTCACTTTTCATCTCCTTGAAGGCCGGCGCGACCGGAAACTGGCTCAAGTCCCGTTCGGTGCGCCGCGAGGTGGAGCGGACCACGGACATCGCCCGGACGGGAGTCAACGCACAGGCGAGCCTCGACCTGCCTCTCCTCCGCCGGGATACCGAAGGCCTCGGGCGGCTCGGCGACCTGTCCGTGAATCTCAACCTGCAGGGCGAGAGTCTGTCGGACGCCGGGACCCTGACGGCGGTGGGCGGAGGCCTGAACTGGTCCCCCGCGGATCGCGTGACCCTGCTGGCCTCCTTCAGCCGCGACCAGTCGCCGCCCACCCTGACCCAGCTGGGGGCGCCGCGCTCGCTCACCACGGGGGTGCGGGTTTTCGACTACGTGCGCGGCGAGACGGTCGAGGTCACCCAGGTCTCTGGGGGGGATCCGGCCCTGGCCAACGATACTCGCGACGCGGCCCGCCTGGGCGTCAACTGGAAGCCCTTCGCGGATCGCGAGATCAACCTGTCGGCCAACTACACCCGCAGTCGCGCTGAGGACCCGGCCTCCGCCCTGCCGGCCCTGACCGCCGAGGTGCAGGCCGCCTTCCCCGAACGGTTCCTGCGGGACGGAACCGGCCGTCTCGTACTGGTCGACATCCGGCCGGTGAACTTCCTGCGCAGCGATCGCGAAGAGATCCGCTGGGGCTTCAACTGGTTCGGAGGCGCCGGGCCTGCGACGGGACGGCCCGTCGGCGCGGGTGGCGGTCCGCGTGGCGGCCCCCCTGGCGCGCGGATGGGCCCCCCGGGCGGCGGCATGGGACCGGGAACGGGCCCTCCGGGCGCCCGGAACGGCTTCCAGGTCTCGCTCTACCACACCGCTGTCCTGACCGACCGGATCCTGGTCCGCTCCGGCGGTCCGGTCTTCGACCTGCTGGATGGGTCCGCCGCCGGGGACCGCGGAGGGACGCCGGCGCACGCGGTCGATCTCCAGGCGGGCCTGTTCCACAAGGGTCGCGGGATCCGCCTGACAGGCGCCTGGAGGAGCGGCACCGAGGTGCGCGGCGAGACGCCCGAAAGCGACCTGACCTTCTCGGACCTCGCCACCTTCGATGTGCGGATGTTCGAGACCTTTGCCGGAACGCCCGAGCTGGTCCGTCGCTGGCCCTTCCTGAAGGGCGCCCGTCTGACCTTCGCCGTGGACAACCTCTTCGACTCCCGGCTGGAGGTCCGCGACGGGAAGGGCGCCACGCCTGCGGGATACGCCGCCGACATCCTCGACCCGGTGGGCCGGGTGATCGAGGTCAGTTTCCGCAAGGTGTTCTGAATCCCTTGCGCCCGGCCGCGGGCTGGACTTCCCTAGCCCAAAGCCAAGGGAGGACGCCGCCATGACAGAGCCACCGGTCGACAGGCCGCCCGTTCGTCCGGAACACGCCGCCTTCGCCGACCAGGTCGAGGCCGCCCAGGATGTGCTCGACGCCTTCATGGTCGCCTGGAACGCCCGGGACCCCGACGGCGTGAGAGCCAGCTTCAACTTCCCCCATGTCCGCTTTGCTTCAGGCCGGGTGAACATCCTGGCGCCCGAGCAGGTGACGGACGCCATGTATGCCGGCGCGGCCCTTTCGGAGTGGGGCCGCTCCGCCTGGCTCCGCCGGGAGGTGATCCACGCCGGGCCGGACAAGGTTCAGTTCGATACCCGGTTCGCCCGGTTCCGGCCGGATGGAAGCCTGATCAGCAGCTTTGACTCCATCTACATCGTGACCCTCCAGGACGGCCGCTGGGGCGTCCAGGGTCGGTCCAGCTACGCGCCCTGAACCGGGACCCGCCATGAAAGCCGCCAGCTATCCGCTCGCCCGACAGCAGGACTTCACCTCCCGGATCAACGGAAAGGCCTACCGGCTGAGAATCGCCACCCCCTACGGCCCGCCGCCCGAGGGCGGATACCCTGTCCTCTACGTCCTCGACGGGGACGGGTACTTCGGGTCCTTCGCCGACGCCGCCCGGCTCCGCGCCGCCGCCGGTCTGGAGCTGCCCCACGCCGTCGTGGTGGGGGTCGGCTACCCCGGGGAGGATTTCACCGGGGCCCTCGGGCGACGGTTCCTCGACCTCACTCCCACCGAGCCGGATGCGGCCGAGAAGGCCAACCACACCTTTGCCTCGGGGGAGATCCGCTACGCCGGCGCGGATGACTTCCTGGAGATCCTGACCCAGGAGGTGCGCGCGCGGGTCGCCGAGGTCCTGCCCGTCGATCCGGACCGCGAGTCCGTATTCGGCCACTCTCTGGGCGGCCTCTTCGTCCTGCACAGCCTGTTCCGAAGACCCGACGCCTTCTCCGCCTGGCTGTCCCTCAGCCCCTCCATCTGGTGGGACGATCGTATTGTCCTCAAGGGTGAGGCGGGTTTTGCGTCCGCGCTGGCGGGCCTCGCCAGGCCACCCCGGCTCTTTGTCGGCGTCGGCTCCCTTGAGCAGCCCGAGGGCTCGCCTGCGCGCATGGTGGACAACGCCGTCGAACTGTCCGCCCGACTCGGCGCCCTGGCCGGTCCGCCGGGCTGGCGCTTCGCCTCGCGGGTCTTCGAGGGCGAGACCCACACCGGCGTGGTCTGGCCGGCCATCAATCCCCTGCTCGACTTCGCCCTGAAGGACGCCTGAAGGTCCGCTTGCGGGCCGCCCCGCGGCCTGTAGAAGACCTCCAACCTGTACGTCGATGGAGTCCGACCGTGCCCGCAACCTTCCGCGCCCTGCGCGCCCACAAGACCGACGCCGGGATCGAGACCCGCCTCGAGAGCCTGACCGACGCCGACCTGATGGAGGGCGACGTCACCGTCCGGGTGGAGGCCTCGACGATCAACTTCAAGGACGGCCTCGCCCTGACCGGGCGCTCGCCCATCCTGCGGACCTTTCCGATCATTCCCGGCATCGACTTCGCCGGCGTGGTGGAGACCTCGGCCAACCCCGGCTTCGCCGCAGGCGACCGGGTGGTGCTGAACGGCTGGGGCGTCGGGGAGACCTGGCACGGGGGCTACGCCCAGCGGGCCCGGGTGAAGGGGGAGTGGCTGGTCCGCCTGCCTGACAGCCTGTCCACCACGCGCGCCATGGCGATCGGCACGGCGGGCTACACGGCCATGCTCTGCGTCATGACCCTGGAGCGCCAGGGCGTGACCCCGGGCTCGGGCGACATCCTGGTGACCGGCGCGGCCGGCGGGGTCGGCAGCATCTCCATCGCCCTGCTCTCGGCCCTCGGCCACCGGGTCGTGGCCTCGTCCCGCCGGGCGGAGGCCGAAGGCGACTACCTGCGGAGCCTGGGCGCCGCCGAGGTCATCGACGCCGCCGAGTTCTCCGGTCCCGCCCGGCCCATCGGCAAGGAGCGCTGGGCCGGCGTGGTGGACTCCTTGGGCAGCCACACCCTGGCCAACGCCCTCTCTCAGACCCGCTACGGCGGGGCCGTGGCGGCCTGCGGTCTGGCCCAGGGCATGGACCTGCCCGGGTCCGTGGCGCCCTTCATCCTTCGCAGCGTGGTCCTGGCCGGCGTGGACAGCGTGATGCGCTCCACACCGGACCGGATCGAGGCCTGGCGCCGACTCGGGACGGACCTGGATCTCGCCCGCCTCGACGCCATGACGCAGACGGCCGGGTTGTCCGACCTGCCCCGCCTTGCCGGGGAGATCCTCGACGGCAGGGTCCGCGGCCGCGTGGTGATCGACCCTTCGACCTAGCTCAGGGCGCCTGCGGCGAGCCCCGCGACGGCGCCCGCCGTCAGCAGGCTGCGAAGGCGCGCAAACCAGGGGGGAGGTCTTTCGGAGCGGATGTCCCAGAGCCAGCTCAGGGCCAGGGCCGTCGCCAGGGCCGGGAGCTGGAGGGTGTTGATCGGCAGGCCGGGGCTGGCGATCAGCACCCAGGCCGCCACGCTGGGAACCATCGACAGGGCGATGACTCCCGGGTCGGGCCGCTCGGAGCGGATTTCAAGGCCCCAGCGGGCGCCGCCCAGGAAGGACAGGATGACGGCGGCGTAGAACCCCAGGGCCCTGTCGGCGAGGCCCTCCAGTCCCGGCGCCGCCAGCGCCAGGACCGGCAGGCCCAGGAAGGGGATCAGTCCGGCGAGGCCCCAGGCCAGGACCACTCGGGGAATTCGGCCGGCCGCCTCCGGGGGATCAGCTGAGGTCATGGATCCCTTTTCCGTTGGAGTCGGGCGGCTGGCAAGTCGTTGTCCGGCGTCAGGGCGGCGCGCGCCCGCGCCGCAGACGCCGCCAGAGCAGCACGCCGGCGCCGGCCATCGCCAGAAGGGCGATCCCTGCGGCCGCCAGAAGGGTGGGCGCCTGCCTGGCCAGGACATTGGCCGCCAGCTGCCTCTGCATGTCGTACCCCTCAGGCACGGGCGCAACACCGACCCGGGCCTCATAGGCGGCGTAGTCGGCGAGCATGAGTTTCAGCCTCCCGGGGTCGGCGGCGGACAGGTCGCGGGTCTCGCCCGGGTCCCGCACCACGTCATAGAGCCGCCAGCGGCCGTCTCCGAGGGGCGGCATGTCGCGGATGATCTTGTAGTCGCCCCGATAGAGGGCGGCGTTGCCGGACACTTCGATACCGAGCGGGGTCTCCGATCCACGGACCGGACCTTCGCCGCCGGCCAGGACGGACCGCAGGCTCAGCCCGTCCATGGCCGGGGCCTCGGGGGCAGGCCTCGCGCCGGCAAGGTCCACGAGGGTGGGCGTGACATCGGTGACGAAGGTCAGGCCGTCGATCCGGCGCCCCGGCGCCACGCCCGGGCCGGAGACGATAAGGGGCGCTCGCAGGCCCCCCTCGGAGACATAGAACTTGTATCGCCGTCCCGGCGCGGCCAGGGCTTCCGCCCATTCGCGGCCGATGAAGTTGAGACTGCCCGGGCCGCCCAGTCCTTCTTCTCTCCAGGCGTAGCCGTTGAGCCGCATCCAAAGGCCCATGCCCCGCTGGTGGACAGGGTCGCTGGGTTCCGGACCGTTATCCGACGTGATGACAAAGAGGGTGTTCCCGAGCTCGCCCCGGGCCTCCAGCCGGCGGATCAGCCGGCCTATGGCCGAGTCCGCAGCCTCGATCATCCCGGCGTAGACCTCCATCGATCGGGCGGCCATCCGGCGTTCCTCCGGCGACAGGGCTTCCCAATCCCGGGCGTTTGGGGAGAAGCCTGCGACCGCGGCGTCCTTGGGGAGCAGGCCGTTGCGCCTGGCCTTGTCCACCCGTTCGTCCCGGAGGGCCTCCCAGCCCGCATCGAACCGGCCCCGGTAGCCGTCGCTGAAGCGCGCGGGCGCCTGGACGGGAATGTGCACCGCCTGAAGGGCGAGATAGGCGAAAAAGGGTTTCTGGCCGGCGGGCGACTCGTCGATGTAGCGGGTCAGCCTGTCCACGAGCAGGTCCGAGGAATAAAACGACTCCGGCATCCGAACGGGCCGTCCATCCTCGAACCAGGGCGCCTCCCTGTAATAGGGCATGTAGGACTTCGGGGCCCAGTTGTCCGCGCCCGAGGCGTCCATGGCCAGCGAGCGGTCGAAGCCCTGGCCGTCGGGCAGTTCGCCCGGTCCATGGCCCAGGTGCCACTTCCCCGCCATCAGGGTCCGGTAGCCTTCGCCACGAAGGCGCTCCGCCAGGGTCAGGATTTCTGGCTGGATCCGCAGGGCGTAGCCCGGCCGGTCCCTGTGTTCCGGAGGCAGGACCTCCCCGATTGTCGCGGCTCCTGCCCGGTGGCTGTCTATCCCGGTCAGAAGCATGGCCCGGGAGGGGGTGCAAAGGGGCGAGGTGCGATAGCCGGTGAACAGGGCGCCCCGCCGGGCCAGGGCGTCAATGTTCAGGGTCCGCGCCTCGCCCCCGTAGGCTCCCAGATCCATCAGGGCGACGTCGTCGAACAGGATGACGATGATGTTGGGCCCGGTCCGTTCAGTGGTCTTCAGCGCCGGCGCGGCGGACGTGCCCTCGGCGCCGAGGAGCGACAGGGCGCCGGCGGCGGCGCCCGCCCACAGGGCCAGCTTCCGCCTCGCGGTCTTGCGCGCCATCCGGCTCTCCTTAAGCCATCAATTGACACATGAAGTGTCACATGATGTCCGGGCAGGCAAGTCCGCAGGCCTCAGCGGCTCCGCCGCCCGGTCCGCCGGGGGCGTAATCGCATTGCCTCAGTAGGCGATACGTTCGACTCTCAGGCCCTCCCTCTCCAGGAGTTCGCGGACGTTCCTATCGCCCGCCAGGTGCCCGGCCCCGACCGCCACGAAGACCACCCCGGGCCGGTCCATCCGGGCCTTCAGGTCCTTCGCCCAGCGGACATTGCGCTCGGTCAGCAGGATCCTGGCGGTCTCCGGCGTGTCCTTCATCTCCTCATTCATGAGACGTCCCGTCGCATCGGCCTCGCCGCGGGTCCAATGGTCGACCAGGCGGGACATGATCGCCAGGCCCTCCTCGCGGTTGTGAGCGAGGTCCCGGACGCCCGCCAGCTGCTCGGCCTCGGGGGTGGAGTCCAGCATGGTGAACTGCTGCTCGGGGGTCTCGAAGGCGGTGATCGACTTGCCGGACTTGCGGGCGGCCTCGGTCAGAATGGACTCGGCGCCGGTCTTGGGGTCGAGACCCGCCTTCATGTACATGACCGACGCCGCCTGGACGGCGATGAACCAGGGCTCGAGGGGCTCCAGCTGGGCGGCGGGCAGGCCGAGGTCCTGGAGGGTGCGCACATAGGCCGCATGGTCCTCTGGGGAGAGCCTCTGGGCCATGGTGCGCCCATTGGGGTCGACGGCCAGCTTCATGATGAGGGGGCCGAGGCTGGCCGGGTCGTCGACCGGCAGGAGCTCCATCCGCAACTCGTCGGACGCGTTGAAGGCGTCAGCCACGGCCTCGTCGAACCAGGACAGGTCCTTGGGCAGGAAGTGGACGGTGCCAAACAGGTAGATGGTGGTGTCGGCGTCGCGCACCATCCAGAGGGCGGGATCGGCGTCGCGGGGGGCGGCGAGGGCGGGCGCGGCGGCGAGGCTGAAGGCGGCGGCGAGGGCGGCGAAGCGGCGGAACATCAGGGGTCTCCTGGAGGAACGGGAAGGATCAGCCCAGCCGCCGGCGCAGCTTCAGCGCGCCGTAGGCCAGGAGGGTGACGACAAGGGTCGCGACCATCACGCCGAGGACGTCGGGAGCGGGCGCAAATCCTCGGCTGGCCGCGGCTGTCCATCCGGCGCCGATGACGATGTGGGCGCTCAACCCCGCAAAGCCCGCCCAGAGGTTGTCCATGACCTCGACCTCGTCGACGCTGCGCATGAACCAGACGTTCATCGCGACCAAGCCTGCGGCCGACGCCGCGACCATCAGCCAGAAGACGATCGGGGAGAGGTGCAGGGTGCTGGAACCCCCGGCCACGCCAAAGACTAGGCCGGCGATGAAGCCGAGGCCGCACACCCGGATCCAGATGGTACGGATCCGGCGGCTTCGCTGGCGCAGACGGGCCTCGCCGGAGAGGGCGGCGGAATTCTGTTCAGGGGAGGTCATCTTGTCTTCCTTCTGGGGAATATCAGGCGTCGCGACCGTCGAAGACCTGCTCGATGGGCAGGGCGAACTCGCGGGCAATGCGGAAGGCGAGGCTGAGGGAGGGGTCGTGCTTGCCGGTCTCGATGGCGTTGACCGCCTGGCGCGAGACGTCGATGCGTCCCGCCAGCTCGGCCTGGCTCCAGCCCCGCTCGGCCCTCAGGAGTCTGAGTCGATTGTTCATGGCGTCCCGTAGTGTCAGGTTACCCTGACACTCTGTCAGCTTGACCTGACTATGTCAAGTCAACTTGACACTGGACGTAAGGAGCTCCCGCCTCATCGTCGGTCGGCCAGCCAGCTGCGGAGGGTGCGGTTTACCAGGGCCTCGGCGTCGTGCTGCACGAAATGGTCGGCGTCGGGGATCATCAGCAGGGTGGTGTCCCGGGCCACATGGTCCCAGGTCCCGGCATGGCCGGCGGCGGCCAGGGCCTTGTCCCTCATGCCGTGGATGACCAGGACCGGAGCCTGCACAGGCGGAAGGTCCGGGGCGGCCACGGGCGCTTCGCCCGCGCCCGAAGGATAGTTCGCCCGGTAATAGTTCAGCATCCCCGCAAGGCTGGAACGCCGGAAGGCCTCGACATAGCCGGCGCGCTCCGCCGGATCCTTCACCCAGCCGGCCAGACCCTCGGCGGTGAGGTTCTTCTCGAAGCCCGGGGTCTGGAAATCGCGGGCGTACTGGCTGTTCTTCTGCTGCTCGGCGTTGCCGGCCATCTCGCGGCCGAAGCCGGCCGGATGGGGCACGCTCATAATGACCAGCCGGTTGACCAGGTCGGGCCGGTGGATGGCCACCTGCCAGGCGATGGCGGCGCCCCAGTCGTGCCCGATGACCACCGCGTTCTCCGCCCCCTCGGCGGCGATCACCGCAGCGACGTCGCCGATCAGTTGGGGCATAGCGTAGGCCTCGACCCCCTCCGGCTTGTCCGAAAGGTTGTAGCCCCGGCAATCGAGAGCCGCCGTGCGGTAGCCCGCCGCCTGCAGGACGCCCATCAGGGGCTTCCACGTGGCCCAGTAGTCCGGGAAGCCATGGATCATCACCACCAGCGGGCCCTCCCCCTCGACGACATAGTGGATTTTCACCCCGCCGTTCTCGGCGTAGCGGTCCTGCGGGGCGGCGAGGCGGGGGGTGCGGCTCATGGCGGTTCTCCCGGAGAAGATTTTCGTACGCTGTAAACGTAAATTCCAAGTCGGACAAGCGCACCGCCCCGCCTTCTGGACAGCCGGGCGACAGGTCGTAACATGTCTTCTCAAGGGTCGAGGCGCCAGCGCCGTCAGAGGCCCGCAAGGGGGGAACCATGTCCAGGATCACCGCACGTCTTGCCGTCGTCGCCGGGCTTGCAGCGGCCTGCGGGACCGCCCAGGCCGCCACCCTGACCGTGACGCCCGGTCCCGACGCCCAGGAACGCCTCCAGACCGCCCTTCTGGATGCGACGCCCGGCGACACCGTGCAGATCGCCGCAGGCCGCTACGACCTCACCGATGGCCTGTCCCTTGACGTCGACGGCGTCACCGTGGCCGGCGCCGGACCGGGCGCCACCGTCCTGTCCTTCAAGGGGCAGAAGGGCGCCGGCGAAGGCCTTCTGATCACCTCCGACCGGGTCACGGTGAAGGATCTCGCGGTAGAGGACACCCGCGGCGACGGCATCAAGTCCAAGGGCGCCGACGACATCCGCTACCTCAACCTGCGGGTCGAGTGGACCGGCGGGCCGAGGGAGACCAACGGCGCCTACGGGGTCTATCCCGTGGCCTCCGAGCGCGTGCTGATCGACGGGGTGGTGGTGAAGGGCGCCTCGGACGCCGGCATCTATGTCGGCCAGTCCAGGCACATCGTCGTGCGCAACAGCCGGGCGGAGTTCAACGTCGCCGGGATCGAGATCGAGAACTCCATGTTCGCCGACGTCCACGACAATGTCGCCACCCGCAACGCCGGGGGTATCCTGGTCTTCGACCTGCCCAACCTGCCGCAGATGGGCGGTCACTCCACCCGCGTCTTCCGCAACCGGGTGGTGGACAACGACACCCCCAACTTCGCCCCCAAGGGCAACATCGTCGCCGGCGTGCCGACCGGGACGGGGGTGATGGTCATGGCCAACCGCAACGTCCACGTCTTTGAGAACGAGATCAGCGGCAACCAGAGCGCCGGGGTCATGCTGGTCAGCTACACCCAGGCCTTCAACGACCCGACTTACAATCCCCTGCCGAGGGACATCGTGGTCCGGGCCAACCGGATCGGACGCAATGGCTGGGACCCGAAGTTCCCCGGCGGGCCGGAGATCGCCAGGGCCCTGGGCGGGCCCCTGCCTCCGGTGGTCTGGGACGGTGTCCGCGCCGCCGGCGGCCGGCCCGCCGAGGTGCGGGTCAACCTGGCCGACGGCCCTGTGCTGAACCTCAACCTGCCCGGCCCAGGTCGGGTGGACGCCGCGGCGCCCACCGTGTCGACAAACGTCTCCGACGCCGCCATCGCCGAGCCGCCTGCGGTGAGCCTGGACGCCGCCGGCAAGTGAGGCGCGGCCTCGTCCTCCTCGCCGCCCTCACGGTCCTGGGCGCCGCCTCGTCCCCGCCGGGGGTTGATCTCGACCTTGTCCTTCAGGAGGCGCCCGCACAGCGGCTTTCGGACTACCGACTCTTCGTCGATGCAAGCGCCGACCGGCCGAACGGGCGGGTCGTTCCCTACACCCTCGCCACGCCCCTTTTCACGGACCATGCGGAAAAGTCCCGCCTTGTCTTCACGCCGCCCGGGGCGAGGATCGGCTACACGGCGACGGGCGTCCTCGACTTTCCTGTGGGCGCGGTCCTGGTCAAGACCTTCGCCTATCCCGCCGACCTGCGTCGCCCCGACCGCGACGTGCGCAAGGTCGAGACGCGCCTGCTGATCCACAAGGCTTCCGGATGGACGGCCCAGACCTACGTATGGAACGCCGAGGGGACCGAGGCCGTCCTGAGGCGCGCCGGCGCCCGACTGCCGGTCCGCTTCACGGACTCCCGGGGTCGCGAGGTCGCCCTCGACTACGCCGTGCCCAACCAGAACCAGTGCAAGACCTGCCACCAGGTCGACGGCGCCGTCGCGCCCATCGGCCCGAAGGCGCGAAACCTGAACCATGAAATCGCCCTGGCCGGGGGCGGCCGGACCAACCAGCTGGAGCGCTGGCGCCGGGCGGGCCTGCTCGACGGGGCGCCGCCGCCCGCAGCCCGGCCGCACCTGGCCGCCTGGGACGACCCCCGGCAGTCCCTCGACGCCCGCGCGCGGGCCTATCTCGACGTCAACTGCGCCCACTGTCACAGCCCCTCGGGCTCGGCGAGCAATTCGGGCCTCTTTCTGACGGCGGAGGAGACCCGGCCCGCGGCCCTCGGCGTCGGCAAGCCCCCGGTGGCGGCGGGCCGGGGCGCCGGAGACCTGGCCGTCGGGATCGAGCCCGGCCATCCCGGGCGCTCCATCCTGGCCTTCCGCATGGCCTCCGGGGAGCCGGGCGTGATGATGCCCGAGCTCGGCCGCGCCCTGATCCACGAGGAGGGCGTCGCCCTCATCTCAGCCTGGATCGGCGAGATGGCGCCGAAGGCGAAGACGGCCGGGCGGCATTGAACGCGGGGTTCGTGCTCGCTACTGTCACGCCATGCTCCACCATACGCCTCTCATCGCCACGATCGTCGCCGGCCTTGTGGCGGCCTTCGCCATGGGGGCTCTGGCGCACCGGCTGAAGGTCTCTCCGGTCGCGGGCTACCTGTTCGCCGGCGTCCTGATCGGTCCCTTTACTCCGGGCTATGTCGCCGACGGCAAGATCGCGACCGAGCTCGCCGAACTCGGCGTGATCCTGCTGATGTTCGGGGTGGGGCTCCACTTCTCCCTCAAGGACCTGATGTCCGTCCGCCGGATCGCGGTGCCCGGCGCCCTCGTCCAGATGGGCTCAGCCACGGCCATGGGCGTCGCTCTCGCCCTGATGATGGGATGGACGGTGGCGGCCGGTCTGGTCTTTGGCCTCGCCCTGTCGGTCGCCAGCACGGTCGTCCTGCTGCGCGCCCTGCAGTCGGAAAACCTGGTGGAGACCGAGCGGGGCCGGATCGCCGTCGGCTGGCTGATCGTCGAGGACCTGGCCATGGTGATGGCCCTGGTCCTCCTTCCCGTCTTCGCGCAGATGCAGGCCGGAAACGGGGCGGGAGGAACAGACCTGCTCTCCGCCGCCATCGGCACCCTGGTCAAGGTCGCGGGTTTCGCCGCCCTCATGCTGATCGTTGGCCGGAGGGTCATTCCCTGGATTCTCCACTGGACGGCGCATACGGGGTCGCGGGAGCTGTTCCGCCTCGCCGTCCTGGCCATTGCGCTGGGGGTGGCGTTCGGCGCGGCCTATGTCTTCCAGGTCTCGTTCGCCCTGGGCGCCTTCTTCGCCGGCATGATCCTCGGGGAAACCCAGCTGAGCCGCCGCGCGGCCGAGGAATCCCTGCCTCTCCGGGACGCCTTTGCGGTCCTGTTCTTTGTTTCCGTGGGCATGCTGTTCGATCCGTCGGTGATTCTCGAGCAGCCCGTGCCTCTGCTGGCGACTGTCGCCATCATCATCTTCGGCAAGTCGGTCGCCGCCTACGCCATTATTCGGGTGTTCGGCTATCCCAAGGGAACAGCTCTGACCGTTTCGGCGAGCCTCGCCCAGATCGGTGAGTTCTCCTTCATTCTCGCCGGTCTGGGCGCAAGCCTCGGAATCCTGCCGGAAGAGGCGCGTGACCTGATCCTGGCCGGCGCGATCCTGTCGATCCTCGCCAATCCCTTCATCTTCGGGCTGGTGGTTCGCAAGTCCGGAGAGGCCGCCAGCGCCACCCCCGCCGCGGATGCATCGGTCTCCGCCGCCGCCGGACGGGCAGTGCTGGTGGGCTATGGGCGTGTCGGAAAATCCTTGGCGCGGCGGCTCAAGGCGGCCCATGCGGACTTTGTGATCGTCGAGGAGCAGGCGGACCGCGCCGATGAAGCCCGCGCCGCCGGATACGAGGTGGTGACAGGGAACGCCACCCACCTCCAGACCCTCGAAAAGGCGGGGCTGACTGAGGCCGGCCGGCTGCTTGTGGCGATCCCGGAGGGTTTTGAGGCCGGGGGCATTGTCCACCGCGCCCGCGACCTTAACCCCGGCCTCAACATCATCGCCCGCGCCCACTCCGCCGAGGAGGTCGAGGATCTAAGGCTCCGGGGCGCCAACCACGTGGTCCTGGGCGAGGAAGCGATCGCCCTTCGCATGCTGGCGGGCGGCTCGGCCGCGCCCGCCTGACGGCCGCGGGGACCTCCGTTTGGCTTTCCGCGCCGGTTCCGCCTAGACTGGCCGAGCCGTTGGGGGGCGGCCAGGCATGACATCCAACGCGATCCAGTGGGGCGTCTTCGCCGCCCTGACCGGGCTAATGGCCCTGGCCACCTGGTGGCAGGTGCGACGCATGGGCGGGCGCTCCACCGACAGCCACAGCGAGTTCTTCCTGGCGGGGCGGAACCTGTCCTGGCCCTTCGTGGCCGGCTCCATCACCCTGACCAACCTGTCCACCGACCAGCTGGTGGGCATGAACGGCAACCAGATGCTGCTGCTCGCCTGGTGGGAGCTGGCGGCCGTGGCGGGCCTGGCCATGCTGGCCTTCGTCTTCCTGCCCATCTACTACCGCAACAACTGCACCACCACGACCGAGCTGCTCGAGCGCAAGTACGGGTCGAAGGGGCTGAGGGCGACGGTCTCCCTCCTGTTCCTGCTGGGCAATGTCTTCATCTACCTGCCGATCATGACCTATACGGGAGCCCTGTTCCTCTCGACCATGTTCGAGCACGCCCCGCCCCTGATGGTGCTGGCGGGGGGGATCGCGGCGGTGGGCGCGGCCTACACCGTGCTGGGCGGCCTGCGGGCGGTGGCGGTCTACGACACCCTGTCGGGCGTGGGCGTGCTGGGCATGGCGGCGGCGGTGACCGTGCTGGCCATGGCGGCCATCGGCTTCGACTTCTCAGGCATCCCCCCTGAGCGGCTCAGCATGATCGGCGGGCCCGACAGCCCCATCCCCTGGCCGACCCTCCTGACCGGGATGATCTTCATCCAGATGTTCTACTGGTCCACCAACCAGACCATCACCCAGAGGGCCATGGCGGCCCCCAACCTGCGCGAGGGGCAGAAGGGGGTGTTCGCGGCCATCGTCATCCGCATCCTCTTCGTACCGGCCATCGTCGTGGTGCCGGGGGTCTGCGCCTACAAGCTGTTCGGCGACATCGGCGATGCGACTTACGGCCGGGTGGTGGCCGAGGTCATGCCCTCCTGGCTGTCCGGCGCCTTCGCCGCCTTCATGGCCGCCGCCGTCCTGACCAGCTACACCTCGGTGCTGAACTCGTCGGTCACCCTCTATGTCTGCGACCTGCACGAGCCCTACATCGCGCCCAACCCGGACGTGAAGCGGCTGAACACGGTGATCTCGCTGGCGTTCATGGCGGTGTCCATCGCCCTGGTCCCGGTTTATTCAGGGGCCGCCTCGATCATCAACCTGGTACAGCAGCTGAACGGCCTGCTCTCCATGCCCATCCTGTCGGCCTTCATACTGGGCTTGGTCTTCCGCAACGTGGACGCCCGGGCGGCCATGGCCGCCGTGGGGTTCGGCGTCGGTCTCTACGCCGTCTTCACCTTCGTCTGGACGCCGATCCACTACATCCACCTGATGCTGGTGACCCTGATCACCTGCCTGGCGGTGGGCCTGACCGTGAACCGCTGGGTCTTCGGTCGCCACGCCGAGCTGGGGACGTTCGGGCGGGCTTAGCGGCGGCGCGCCTCAGGCCTTCGCGGACGGCGCGTCAATGAACAGGACGCTCGCCTCCGCCACCAGACGCTCGCCAGCCATGAGCCGGGCGTAGGCGAGGGTCTTTCGACCGTCCTCCTGCGTCCGGTCAAGGTGAACCTGGAGCCATTCGCCCGGCACGGCGCCGGACCTGTAGTCGAGGGTCAGCCGCGCCGTGATCCGTCGCCGCCCCCCCGAACGGGCCACGAGCATGTATCCGGTCGCCACGTCCATAAGGGTGGCGATGACGCCCCCATGCAGGCCGCCGCGGGCGTTCAGATGATCGGGGCCGACCAGCAACCCGATCTCGAGGGCCTCGCCGTCGCCACGGCTCATGAAGCCGCCGAGGGCCTCCAGGACCGGGCTGGTCCGGAAGATGGGTCCGAAGCCTTCCGGAACCCCGGCCTCAAGGGACGTCATGGCCTTCTCTCCCGTGACCTGGCGACGGATTTCCCATCCGCCTCAAGAGGAAAGGGTCCCCGGCGAACCGGGGACCCTGGAGACGACCGCGTGTGTCGCGGATCGGATCAGAAGCGGTACTGGATCTCGACGCCGTAGATGCGCGGGGGCGTCAGCTCGAAGTTCCGGGCCCCGTTGGAGAACCGGTCCGACGCCACCGTGGCGCTGTTGTTCCGCTGCGCCGCTTCAACCGCCGCGGCGTAGCCGTCCTCGTCGAAGACGTTCTTGACGTAGGCGATCACCGTATACTTGCCGCCGGAAGGCATCCACAGCGCCCGCAGGTCCACCTGATCCCAGGCCGGCGCCGAGTCGAACTCCCGGGCGAAGATGGTCGCGTAGGACTTCGACCGCTGGAGATAGGTGACGCCGGCGATCAGGTTCCCCTGGTCCATCTCGAAGGTGTAGGTGCCGTTCACCGCGACCTTGTGCTCCGGCGCCTGGGGCAGGGGGCTTCCAACAATGCTGACCGGGCCGGTGTTCACATTGTCGTTCAAGTTGATGAACTTCGCGGCCTCGGTGATCTCGGTCGGGTTCCAGCCATAGTCCAGGGTGAGACGCAGCTGGTCGACCGGCCGCCAGATGCCGCTGAACTCGATCCCGTAGGACTCCGACTTCGCGATGTTCACGAACTGGGTCACGTTGGTGGCGCCGACCCGCACCGACACCGGAGCCTGGAGGTCACGGTAGTCGAGGAAGAAGGCCGCCAGGTTGAGCTGGAACCTGTCGAAGTCCCGCTTGAACCCGATCTCGTAGGAGTTGACGGTTTCTTCTTCCGCCCTGGGGGCGGCGAGGAAGCTACCTGCCGAGAAACCGAACGCCTTGTAACCGCGGCTGTAACGGGCATAGGCCATGGTGTCGCTGTCCGGCTGCCACTGGACGCCAAGGGTGCCGGTGATGGCGTCGGAGGAGCCCTCGAGGTTGCGGCTCGCGACGCCCGTGGCCGGATCGATCACGTACTGCCGCACCACCCCGTTGGTGGTGATGGCGGGCGAGCTGACGCCCGGGATCAGACCAGCGTTGCTCTTCGGCGCGAGGGTGTCCGTGAGGTCCATGGCTCCGTTGCCCAGGCCGTTGAGCCCGGCAAGCCCCGGAATCCCGAACACAGGGGCGAGTTTCGCCAGGGAGTTGAGATCGCCGAGCAGGCTGCCCCAGTTTGCGGCCGTACCGGGCCCGAAGGCGCCGAGGCCCAGAGCGGGGTACAGGCCAGGGTAACAAGTGTCCGAGTTACAGACGATGCGGCGGAATTCCCGCCCGAATTTCCTGTCATCGGTGTAGCGTAAGCCCAGGGTGAACTTCAGCGTCTCCGAGGCCTGATAGTCGATCTGTCCGAAAACTGCCTTGCTTTCTGTCGTCAGATTATAGTGAGCAGTTGACCAATAACCCTTAGGATTAGCCGCTGCGCCAAGTATCGGTGTCTGAAGAGAAGATGGTCCAACCAAGAAGAAGTCCGCCGTCACCCCGGTCCCAAGATACTCTTGGTTGTAATAATAAGCCCCAGCAATCCACTGAAGTGGGCCATCATTTTTGGAAGATAGGTTGATCTCGTGGCTATACCACTTGTTGTACTCAAAATAATGATAGCCGTTGTTGGCGTTGACAGTCAGAGGGGTACAGTTAACCGGTGACAGACCCGCCGAGAACAGCCCGCCTACAGTCCCGCAGATGGATCCTGGCGCCAGAGGTATCTGATAGGATTGGACAGCTGTGAAATCTGCGTCGCCATAAAGATCGTACCTATACTCCTGGTATCCTCCGACATACTTCACGTCGATCGTCGGCAGGTGATAGACGAAGTTGGTGGTGAAGGAATTCACGCCGCTCAGGCGGACCCGCTGGGGAATGTTCGTGCTGAAGGTCCGGTTGTCCACCAGCGCGGGGTTGGACCTGGAGGTGGCGCCGTTGAACTGCTTCAGGCTTCCCGGAACAATCCCGTTCAGGCCCGTCTCGGGCGTAAAGCCGTGCGCCGAAGAGAAGACGAGAGGGGTAGTCACATCGACCCGTCCGGTTGAGAACTCGTCGCCACGATAGCCGGCGCGGGCGCCGGGGCCGCCGCGGTTGTGCCAGGCGAGCTTCCTGTAGGACGCCCAGAATTCGGCGTTCTCGCCCAGGTCAGCCTCGAACTGGACCTGGAACTGGTACTCGTCCCGCACGGCGCCCTCGTCGGGCAGGCCCGGGGTCACGTTCTTGAAGTAGCCTTCCTTCTGGTCGAGCTTGTAGCCCGAGAAGCGCATCCGCAGGCCGTCGGCGATGGGGCCGGAAACGGCCATCTGCAGATTGGTGAAGTTGAAACTCTCGACGATCCCGCGGACTTCGGCATACGGCTCGTTGGTGGGCCGCACGGAGATCACGTTGACCGTGCCGCCGATGGCGTTGCGGCCGTACAGGGTGCCCTGCGGGCCCCGGAGGATTTCCACCCGCTCGATGTCCAGCGGCGGCCCGCCGCCGAGAATGGTCGATGGGGTGAACAGGCCGTCGACATAGATCGACACGGCGCCATCCACCGAATGCACGTTGGTGAGTCGGCCGATGCCGCGCATCGATGAGCGGTCATTGGACGACTGATAAACGAAACCCGGCGTGAAGTTGGTCAGATCCTGCACCGTGGAGATGCCGACCAGGTCGCGCTGCTTGCTGGTGAAGGCGGAGATCGCGACAGGAACATCCTGCAGGCTCTGCTCACGCTTTTCCGCAGTGACCACAAGTTCGTCGATCATGGCCTGGGCCTGCGCCGAGACACTGATCGCAGTGGCGGCGAGAATGCTCGTCGCAAAAAGAATGCCCTTGGACTTCATCTGGCTTCGCTCCCCAAAAAAAGTTCGGCGTTTCCGCCTGTTTATATAGGTCACGCTCGCTTAGGTCGGCGGGCAAGTCAATCCCGGGCGCCAGAGAGCGTTCCTGGCCCTGGAGGCCGTCGGGAGCGGGACCTGCCGCCCGTTCCCCGCGACTTCGTCCCTGCACAGGTCGCTCGCACCTTCGCCCCGCGCCCCGGTCGGCCGTTTCCCGGAGCCCCGCCCATCATCGCCGCAGGGGCTTGCGAGGCTCCCTGGGGGCCACTACATCGCGCCCGTCCTCCGGGCCCCTCTGGCTGAACGCGGCTTGCCGCGCAGCGATGTCGGCGGACCACAGTCCCCGTCCGACACGCCCGGAGTTACGTGTACATGCTGGAAAGCATTCTCTTTGCCGAGTTTCTCGGCAAGGCGGCTTGGATTTGGTACGCCTTCGTTCTCGCCGTCATCGCCCTGCTCGTCTTCGATCTGGGGGTCGTCAACAAGACCGACCGCGAGATCGGCGTCCGCGAGTCGCTGACGATGAGCGCCTTCTACATCGGCATCGGCCTCGCCTTTTCCGGGGTCATCTGGCTGCTCTACAACAACGCCTCGCCCGGGGCTTCCATCGATCCCCAGCTTCTGGAAGTGACCGGGGCTGAACGGGCCTGGACCGCGCTTCAGCTCTATCTGACGGGCTTTGCGGTCGAGAAGACGCTGGCGATGGACAATGTCTTCGTCATCTCGATGGTCTTCACCTATCTCGCCATTCCCAGGCTGTATCAGCACAGGGTGCTGTTCTGGGGCATTATCGGGGTGATCGTGCTGCGGGCCCTGATGATCGGCCTCGGCGCCGCCCTGGTCAGCCAGTTCTCCTGGATTCTCTACATCTTCGCCGTCTTCCTGATCGGCACGGGGATCATGATGTTCCTGAAGGGCGATGAAGAGCCCGACATGGCCGACAACAAGATCCTGCTGTGGCTGAAAAAGCGGATGAACGTCACGCCGGATCTGCATGGCAACAAGTTCCGCGTGAAGCTGCCCGATCCCAGGACGGGCAAACTCCGCTGGTTCGCCACCCCGCTTCTGCTCGCCCTGATGTTCGTGGAGATCGTGGACCTCGTCTTCGCCATCGACAGCGTGCCGGCCATCTTCGCCATCACCTCGGACGCCTACATCGTCTACACCTCGAACATCTTCGCCATCCTGGGCCTGCGGGCCCTGTTCTTCGCCCTCGCGGCGATGGTGCACCGGTTCCGGTACCTGAAGTACGCCCTCGCCATGACGCTGGTGTTCATCGGGACCAAGATCTTTCTCGGGGACCTGTTCCCCGGCGGGAAGTTCCCACCGGCCTGGTCGCTCACCATCACCCTGGGCCTGATCTCCGGCGGCGTGCTCTTTTCCCTCTGGAAGACGCGCAAGGGGGCGGAAGCCACCGGCTAGGCGCAGCGGGCTCGACAACCGGCGCTGGACTTGGTGACCTGTTCGCGTCTATGCCGCGGTCGGCGGTGAGCGGGGTGGCCAGATGAAATGGTGGTTCGGTTCCGCGCTGTGGATGCGCATCCTGATCGGCATGGCGCTGGGCGTTGCGGTGGGCTTTGCGCTGCGGCCGGGCGGTCTCGCCGCCTCGGCGGGCCTGGATGTCGCGGGCATTGACGCCGGCCTCAAGCTGATCGGCGACGCCTTCATCCGCCTGATCCGGATGCTGGCCGTGCCTCTGATCTTCGTCTCGGTGACGGCCGCCGTGGTCTCGATCGCTGACCTGTCCAAGCTCGGCAAGAGCGGCGCCCGGGTCGCGGCCCTGTACATCCCCTCCGGACTGATGGCCGCCACCCTGGGCCTCGGGCTCGCTCTCTGGCTGAAGCCCGGGGTGGGATCGGCGCCCCCCGCCGGGATCGTGCCGCCCGAGCCCCGTGCGCCGCCCACGGCTCAGGACCTGCTCTTCCAGTTCATCCCGGCCAACCCCGTGCAGGCGCTGGCCAACGGCGACATGCTGAGCGTCATCGTCTTCGCCATCCTGTTCGGGATCGGCATCCTCGGCGCAGGCGCTGCGGCCAAGCCGGTCGCAGACGCCATCGAGGGCGCCTCGCACGCCTTCGTGAAGCTGGTCGGGTACGTCATGGAGCTCGCCCCGCTGGGCGCCTTCGCTCTCATGGCCTGGGTGGTGGCGCTGATGGGCGTTGAGGCCCTTGTCCGCCTGGGGGCGCTCGTCGCCGTCCTGTACCTGGGCTGCCTCTTCTACGGCGTGATCGTCTATGGCGGCTTCGTACGCTTTGGTCTCGGCCTTCCGGTCCTGCCCTTCTATCGCGGCATGAGCGAGGCCATGGCCGTCGCCTATTCGACCTCCTCCTCGGCCGCGACCCTGCCGGTCACCATGCGCGCCATGATCGAGAAGCTCGGAATCTCGCGGCGCATGTCGGCCTTCGTCGCTTCGCTGGGTGCGACCGTGAACATGGACGGGTCGGCCATGTACATGGTGATCCTGACGGTTTTCGGCGCCCAGCTCTTCGGCGTCGACCTGACCACCCCGCAGATGATCTCGATCGTCATCACCTCCTCGATCGGGGCCATGGGGCTGGCCGGCATCCCGGGCGGATCCCTGGTGTTCATCCCGGCGGTCCTGGGGATTGCGGGCGTGCCCCTGGAGGTCATCGGCATCGTACTCGGGGTTGACCGCCTCATGGACATGATGCGGACGGTCGTGAACGTGGTGGGCGACGCGGTGGCGGCCGTGGCGGTGGCGAAGTGGGAGGGCGAGCTCGACGAGGACGCCTACCTCGCCAACCGCGCACCCCTGATTTCGGAGGACGCGACATGAGCGACAGTTCTGCAACCCAGCCGACGACATCCCAGGACCCTGAGGTCGATCCGCGGCGGATGCGGTCGGTGGTCGCCGCCTCGGCGGCCGGGACCGTGTTCGAGTGGTACGACTTCTTCATCTTCGCGATCCTGACGACGATCATCTCCCGCCACTTCTATGTCGGCCTGCCCGACGCCCAGGCGTTCATCTTCACCCTGCTGACCTTTGCCGTGGGCTTCATCGTCCGTCCGCTGGGGGCCCTGATCTTCGGCAAGATGGGCGACACCAAGGGGCGCAAGGGCACCTTCCTGATCACCATCACCATGATGGGCCTTGCGACCGTCGCCATCGGCCTGCTGCCGGACTACGCCTGGTTCGAGACCCATGTGGGCCCCGGCGCCGGGGTGATCGCGCCGATCCTCCTGGTCCTTTGCCGCATCCTGCAGGGCTTCGCCCTGGGCGGAGAGTATGGCGGCGCGGTGATCTATGTCGCCGAGCACGCCCCCGCCGCCAAGCGAGGCTACCATACCAGCTGGATCCAGACCTCCGCCGCGCTTGGCCTGCTTGCGGCGCTTGGCGTGACCCTCCTCACGCGCTCCCTGATGGGCGAGGAGGCGTTCCGGGACTGGGGATGGCGGGTGCCGTTCCTGGTGTCCTTCGGGTTGCTGGTCGTCTCGCTGTGGATCCGTCTGTCCCTTGAGGAGAGCCCGGCGTTCAAGCGCATGCAGGACGAGGGCAAGGCGTCCAAGTCGATCTATGTGGACAGCTTCATGCGCTGGAGCTCGCTCAAGATCGTACTCCTCGCCCTGTTCTCGATCATGATGGCCCAGGGCGTCGTCTGGTACACGGGCAACTTCTACACCCAGTTCTTCCTGGAGCGCCTGCTCAAGCTGCCGCCGATCGACGTGAACATCCTGATGATCGGCGTCACGAGCGTGTCGGCGGTCCTCTACGTGTTTTTCGGCTGGCTCAGCGACAAGGTGGGCCGCAAGGCGGTGATGAGCTTCGGCATGGGCCTGATGCTGGTCGCCTACTTCCCGGGCTTCCATCTGCTCACCCAGTCGGCCAACCCCCAGCTCGCCCGCGCCCAGCAGGCGGCGCCGGTGGTCGTGGTGGCCGACCCGGCATCCTGCAGCCTGCAGCTCGACCTGACCGGCGGCGCGGCCCAGTTCGGGCGCGCCTGCGACATTGTGAAGGGCGTCCTGGCCAACAATGGCGTCAGCTACCGTAACGAGGCGGCGCCGGCGGGAACCCTCGCCTCGGTGCGGGTGGGCGACCAGGTCGTCCCGGGCGTCGACGCCGCGGGCGCCGCCCCGAGCGAGGTCAAGGCCGCGCGGGCTGAATTCGAGACCCGTCTCAAGGCGGTTCTCTCCGCCCAGGGGTATCCGACGACGACGGCTGAAGCCGAGATCGACTGGCCGGTCCTGTTCGCCGTGATGGTCACCTTCAGCGTCGCCGCGACCGCCCTCTACGGCCCGTTGGCCGCCTGCCTGGTCGAACTTTTCCCGACGCGCATCCGCTACACGGCCATGAGCGTGCCCTACCATGTCGGCACCGGATGGTTCGGCGGGCTTCAGCCGGCGATCTCCTTCGCCATCGTCACGGCGGTCGGGGACATCTATGCGGGCCTCTGGTTCCCGTTCATCGTGACGGCGGTCGCCTTGGTGCTCACGCTTCTGCTGCTGCCCGAAACACGACACCGGGCCCTGGTCGACTGAGGTCCGGGCGAGCCTGAGGCGGCTTCAGTCCCTCGCCGGCGGGGCGTCGATGAAGAGGACGCTCGCCTCGGCCACCAGGCGCTCGCCGGCCATCAGCCGCGCGTGGGCGAGGGTCTTGCGGCCGTCTTCTTCCGTCCGGTCGAGATGGACCTGGAGCCACTCGCCCGCCCTCGCCCCCGACCTGTAGTCAACGGTAAGGCGGGCGGTGACCCGGCGCTTGCCGCCGGATCGGGCGACCAGCATGTAGCCCGTCGCCACGTCCAGCAGGGTAGCGATCACCCCGCCGTGCAGCCCGCCGCGGGCGTTGAGGTGGTTGGGTCCGACGCACAGGCCGACCTCCAGGTCCGGACCTTCACCCCGGCTCATGAACCCGCCCAGCGCCTCCAGCACCGGACTGCCGCGCAGGATGGGGCCGAAGCCCTTTGGGGCGACGTTTGCGGTGGAGTTCATGGCCTGAAGCTTCCCTGCAGCGCGCCCGCGGAAGTCAGCCGGCCGCCGCCGCCTGCCGGGCGAAGCGGGCGGCGTCCGCGCGCACCTCCTGGCGAAGCCACCGGACGAAGGCCTGAATGGTCTCGTGGGTCCGGTCCTGCCGGCGGTGGACCAGGAAATAGGCGCCCGCGCTGACCGGGACCGAGGGGAAGGGCACCACCAGCCTTTCCATCTGGGGCGCATCCCAGACGATGGGTGTCATCCCGAGCGCGACCCCGCGACCGTGGGCCGCCAGGTCGAGGGCCGCCGGCAAGGTGTCCACCATGACGCTCCCCCGTCCCTCGACGCCCCTGAGCCCCTGAGCGGCCAGCCACTCCGTCCAGCCCTGCGGTCGGCTGGCGATGTGGATCAGGGTCGCCCGCTCCAGGTCCGCCGGGGACCTGAACTCCGCCGCCAGGGCGGGCGCGCAGAGGGGGACGGTGCGCAGGTCCATGAGCTTGTGGGCCGTGAGGCCCGGCGTGGGCCGGCCTACGTTGCGGATCGCCACGTCCACGGCGTCGGACTCGAAGTCCACCATCCGGTGACTGGTCTCGATTTCGATCGAGACCCCCGGGAACCGCGCCTCGAACCTCGCCAGCCGCGGGATCAGGTAGGCCGACGTGAAGAGGGGCAGGGCGCTCACCCGGATCACAGAGGGGCCGGCCTGGCCCTTCGCCTCCACCAGGGCTTCGTTCAAATCGGTGAAGGCCCGGTTGAGCCGGTCCGACAGCCGGCGGCCCGTCTCGGTCAGTCGGACCTGTCGGGAGGCGCGCACGAAGAGCGGCGTATTGAGCCACTCCTCCACGGCCCGGACGTGGTGGCTCACCGCCGAGGCGGTGACCCTCAGCTCCCGCGCCGCGTCCCGCAGACTCTGAAGGCGGCCTGCTGCGGCGAAGGCGCGCAGCGACGCCAGTGACGGAGGTGGTTTCGCGCTCATGGCCCGAGGCTAGAGCATTTTCCGATCAGTCTGCATCATATCCTGCGGCGGCGAAGTCGTTTGCGCATTCATGGGGTGAGTAGGTCTGGATGATGCGGGCGATGGCGTCCCAGAGCTGGTCGATTGACCGGGCGGC
>NZ_JADBZL010000098.1:0-18562 GCF_020402505.1 Phenylobacterium sp.
CGCCGGGCCCTTGACCTGAAGGGCGGCGGATGAGGGCGGCGGCGCGGCCCTGGCGACGGAAGCTCGGCGCACAGTCCCGGTCCGGCGGGCGCCGCGCCGAGTGGATCGCCCTGATCTGGCTGATGCTGAAGGGCTGGCGCATACTGGGCTTCCGCCTGAAGACCCCCCAGGCCGAAATCGACATCCTGGCCCTGCGCGGGCGCATCCTGGCGGTGGTGGAGGTCAAGTCCCGGGCCAGCCTGGAGGCGGCGCTCGAGGCCGTCGGCCCCGACCAGAGGGAGAGGCTGAGGCGGGCGGGCCGGACCCTGGCGGCCCGGCGGGCGGACCTGTCGGGCAAGGCCGTCCGCCTGGACCTGGTGGCCCTGGCCCCCGGCCGGCGCCCCCGCCATCTGGCCGACGCCTGGCCGGAGGCTTGACGGGTCGGACTTTGACGCCGCCTCGGCGCCCCGTGCTAGAAGGCCCTCTCAGAGGGAGCCCGCCATGAAGCTGAACGTCGCCGTCCAGATGGACCCGCTGGAACACATCCGCATCCAGGGGGACTCCACCTTCGCCATGATGCTGGAAGCCCAGGCCCGGGGCCATGACCTCTTTGTCTACACGCCGGACCGGCTGGCCCTGGAGGGCGGAACCCTGATGGCCCGCGGCCGCTCCGTCCGGGTCAAGGACGTCCAGGACGAGCACGCCGCCTTCGGCCCCTGGGAACAGCGCGACCTGTCGGAGGCCGACGTGGTGCTGCTGCGCCAGGACCCGCCCTTCGACATGGCCTACATCACCACCACCCACTTCCTGGACGCCATCCACCCGAAGACCCTGGTGGTGAACAACCCGACCGAGGTGCGCAACGCGCCCGAGAAGCTCTACGTCACGACCTTTCCGGGCGTGCAGCCGCCGACCCTGATCACCTCGGACCTGGAAGCCCTCTACGACTTCCGCGCCCGGCACGGGGACATCGTGCTCAAGCCCCTCTACGGCGGCGGCGGCTCGGGCGTGGCCCGTCTGCTCGCGGACGACCCCAACCTCGACGCCCTCCTCGACCTGCACCGGATGATCGGCCGCGAGCCTGTGATCGCCCAGAAGTTCATCCCGGCGGTGACCAAGGGCGACAAGCGCATCCTGCTGGTGGACGGGGAACCGGTCGGGGCCATCAACCGGGTACCGGCGCCAGGCCAGATCCGCTCGAACCTGGCCGTGGGCGGGCGGGCCGACGCCGTGGAGCTGACCGCACGCGACCGCGAACTCTGCGCCATCATCGGCCCTCAGCTGAGGGCCCGGGGCCTCCTGTTCGTAGGCGTCGACGTGATCGGCGACTACCTGACCGAGATCAACGTCACCTCCCCCACCGGCGCCCGCGCCCTGCAGCGCCTGTCGGGGATCGACGCCATAGCCGCCCTCTGGGACGTGATCGAGGCGAAGCGCGCCGGGGCGTAAGAGGGCCACACTCCGGTTCCGTTTTTGTTCTTGCCTGTCGGCAAGCGACGTGATTGTCTGAGCCTGGGGACCGGGGCGCAGCGCAAGGAGCGCGCATGGCCGCCCGCGTCACCACCCTGGCCTTCCTGGGCGTCGAGGCCCGGCCCGTCGAGGTCGAGGTCCAGCTGACCGCCGGCGAGCAGAAGTTCGTCCTGGTGGGCCTGGGCGACAAGGCCGTGGCCGAGAGCCGCGAGCGCGTGCGCGCCGCCTTCGCCGGTCTGGGCCTGGCCATGCCGGGCCGCCGGATCATCTGCAACCTCGCCCCCGCCGACCTGCCCAAGGAGGGCAGCCATTACGACCTGCCCATCGCTCTGGCCGTGATGGCGGCCATGGGGGTGATCCCGCCCGACGCCCTCGAGGGCTGGGCGGCCATGGGCGAATTGTCCCTCGACGGGCGCATCACCGCCTCGGCCGGCGCCCTGCCGGCGGCGGTGGCGGCGGGCGCCCTGGGCCTGGGCCTGATCTGCCCCGAGGCCAGCGGGCCCGAGGCCGCCTGGTCGGGGTCGACGCCGATCCTGGCGCCGCCCAGCCTGGTGGCCCTGGTCAACCATTTCCGCGGGACCCAGGCGCTCTCGCCCCCGGAACCCGGCGCCCTGACCGAAGGCGCCCCGGCGCCGGACCTGCGCGAGGTGCGGGGCCAGGAGACCGCCCGCCGGGCCCTGGAGATCGCCGCCGCCGGGGGCCATAACCTCCTGCTGACCGGTCCGCCCGGCGCCGGGAAGTCGATGATGGCCGCCCGCCTGCCGGGCCTCCTGCCGCCCCTCTCGGCCGCCGAGCTGCTGGAGACCTCCATGGTCCATTCGGTGGCCGGCCTGATCGCCCGGGGCGAGCTGACCCGGACCCGTCCCTTCCGCGCCCCGCACCATTCGGCGACCATGGCCGCCCTGACCGGCGGCGGCGCGCGAATCCGACCCGGCGAGGCCTCCCTCGCCCACAACGGCGTCCTTTTCCTGGACGAGCTGCCGGAGTTCAGCGCCCAGTCCCTGGATTCCCTGCGCCAGCCCCTGGAGACCGGCGAGATCACCGTCGCCCGGGCGGCGGGGCACGTGCGCTATCCCGCGCGGTTCCAGCTGGTGGCGGCCCAGAATCCCTGCAAGTGCGGCAAGGGGGGCGAGGGCCGGGGCGCCTGCGGGCGCGCGCCGCGCTGCCAGGTCGACTACCGGGCGCGGGTGTCGGGACCCTTCCTCGATCGCATCGACCTGCACGTGGAGGTTCCCGCCGTTCGGGCCGCCGATCTCGCCCTGCCCGCCGCCGCCGAGGGTTCGGCCGAGGTCGCCGCCCGGGTGGCGGCCGCGCGCCAGGTTCAGGTCCGCCGGGCGTCCGAGGCCGGACGGCCCGAGACAGAGGCCGCCAACGCCCGGGCCTCGGGCGACTGGCTGCAGGCCATCGCCGAGCCCGAGCCCGACGCCCGGGCTCTTTTGACCCGCGCCGCCGACGCCGCCGGCCTGACCGCCCGGGGCTGGAGCCGGGTCCTGCGGCTGGCCCGGACCCTGGCGGACCTGGAGGCGGAGCCCGGCGCGTCTTCCCCGCCCGTCGGCCGCCGTCATGTCGCCGAGGCCCTGGCCTACCGCGGCGTGGGGGGGACCGGCTGATCAGGCGCCGGGCAGGCGTTGACGCTCTGTTAATCGCAGCGCTTGACGGTCCCTTAAGCCTCCCGGGGCACGATGGCGCCATGATCAAAGCCGCCACCCTCGTCACTCCGCAGGCCCCGCCCGCCGACAGCGACCCCCAGACGCCCGAAGAACGGAAGACGCCCGAAGAACGGAAGGCGCCCGTCACCATCGAGGCTCTGGCAGGACTCAGCCACGAGTTCCGCACTCCGCTGAACGGCGTGCTGGGTCTGACCCGGCTGCTGGAGGCCACCCCCCTCACCGGCGAGCAGCGGAGCTATGTCGACGCCCTCAAGGAGTCGGGTGAGCACCTTCTGGGTCTGGTCAACCAGCTCCTGGACTTCGCCCGCCTCGGGGCCTCGGCGATCAGGATTCAAACCGAGGATGTCGCCATTGAAGACCTCCTGAAGGGCGTCTGCGAGCTGACCGGTCCGCGAGCGTCGGAAAAGGGTCTGGAGATCGGGTGGTGGGTCGCCCCGGGACTCGGCCGCATTCGCGCAGACGAAGGCCGGCTGCGGCAGGTCCTGCTGAACTATGTGGGCAACGCCATCAAGTTCACCCGGACGGGCGGGATCCTGGTCTCGGCGGCGCCCGCCGGCGCCGGGCGAATCCGGCTCAGCGTCCAGGACACCGGCCCCGGAGTCCTGGAGACCGAGCGGGAGCGCATCTTTGAGCCCTTCGTCCAAACCGACCCGCGGGTCGATGGGGTGAGTCTGGGCGGAACCGGGCTGGGCCTGGCCATCGTCCGCTCTTTGGCCGACGCCTTGCGGGGCGTCGCCGGAGTCCGGCCCGCTCCGGGCGGCGGCGCCGAATTCTGGCTGGAATTTCCAGCCGCCCGAGCCGGCGGGGCGCCGGGCCGCAACCTGGCCGGTCGGCGGATCGGAGTCGTGAGCCCCAATCCCGTCGTCTGCGAAGCGGCGATCCGGCAGATCCTGAGCCGGGGCGGAGACGGCGTCGCCGTGGAGAGCGTCGAGGACCTGCCTGCGGACGCCGAGATCCTGCTGGTGGACCACGCCCTCGCCCCCTCCGCCCCGCCGGATGACCGCGCCGCCATCATCCTGCTGGCGCCCGAGGACCGCAGCCTCATCGAGGACTACCGGGCTCGGGGGTTCTCAGGCTACCTGATCAAACCCCTCCGCCCCGCCTCCCTCGCCGAGCGCGTCCTGGCCGCGTCCGGGGCCCGGAGCCGCACCGAGCGGCTGGATGACCGGATCGCCCCTGCGGTGGCGCCCGGCCTGCGCGTCCTTCTGGTCGAGGACCACGCCATCAACGCCCTTCTGGCGACAGCCATGCTGCAGCGGGAAGGCTGCCTGGTCGACCACGCCATAGGCGGCCCCGAGGCGCTCGCCGCCGTGGCCGTGGGAACCTACGACCTGATTCTGATGGACATGCGCATGCCTGGGATGGGCGGACTGGAAACCACGCAGGAGATGCGGGCCCAGGAAGTGACCACCCCTATCGTCGCCCTGACCGCGAACACCTTCGAGGATGACCGGCAGGCCTGTCTGGCCTCCGGAATGGACGAGTTCCTTGTCAAGCCGCTCTCGGCGGACGCGCTGCGGCGCATCCTCGTCCGGGTGGCGCGCGGCTGGAAGGAGCCGGCCGGACGGCGACGCTCGGCCTGAACCGGCCCTCCGGAAGGCTGGACGAGGCTCCCGGCGCGCGCCACTCTGACGCCGCCGCGTCCTGAGCGGCTTTCCGGACGGACCCATGAGCAAGGCGGAGTCGCCGGACGACGGCGGGAAGCAACTGTCGACCCTCCAGGCCCTGGCGATCTTCCTGGAGCGCCGCTCCCTGGTGATGCTGGCTCTGGGATTCGCCTCGGGCCTTCCCAACCTTCTGATCTTCGACACCCTGTCCGCCTGGCTGAGGGACGCCGGGCTGTCCCTTGAGGTCATCGGGATCTTCAGCCTGGCGACCCTGGCCTATTCGGTGAAGTTCCTCTGGGCGCCCCTCGTGGATCGGGCGGTCATCCCCGGCCTGACCGGGCGGCTGGGACACCGGCGCTCCTGGATGCTGGTCTGCCAGGCGCTGATCATGGCCGCCCTGCTGGCGATCTCAGGTGTCGACCCGGCGCGCAGCCTGCCCCTCATGGCGGGTCTGGCCGTCTTCGTCGGCTTCGTCTCTGCAACCCAGGACATCGTCATCGACGCCTGGCGCATCGAGGCGGCGGGGACGGAGCGGGCGGGGGCGATGGCCGCCGCCTACCAGTGGGGCTACCGGATCGCCATGATCCTGGCCGGGATCCTGCCCCTGGTCCTCAGCGACGCCCTGGGCTGGGGAGGTTCCTACGCCCTCATGGCGGCGCTTATGCTGACGGGAACCGCCGGCGTTCTGGCCGCGCCGAGGGAGACCCGCCACGAGATCCGGCCCCTGGGCGGGGATGGAGCCCCGTCCCGGCCGGGCCGCGACGCCCTGGAGTGGACCGGGCGCGGCGCCTTGGTCCTCGCCGCCGTCGGCCTGCTGGGGTCCGGCCTTTCCGGAGACCCCTTCCTGATCCGGGCGCCCCTCTTGGCCCTGGGCCTGAACGGTCTCGCGGAGGCGGTCGCCGCCCTCTGGGCGTCCAAACCGGGCGGCGCCATCGCCCAGGTCGCCTCTGCGGTCGGCGGCCTCGCGGTCCTTGCGGGGGCCGTCCTGCCCCTGCCGGGCGCGCCGACCCGCCCCGGGCGGTTCCTGTTTTCGGCCCTTGGCGAGCCCCTCGCCGACTTTGTCCGGAGGCACAGCGGCGCTGCGGGCCTGATCCTGGCCCTGATCTGCGTCTATCGGCTGCCGGACTTCGTCCTGAACATCATGAATCCCTTCTATCTGGACCTTGGCTTCTCGAAGCTGGAGATCGCTGAAATCCGCAAGGTTCTGGGCGTGGTCATGTCGGTGGCCGGGGTGGGCCTGGGCGGCTGGGCGGTCGCCCGGCTGGGACTGATCCGCGCTTTGGTCATCGGCGCCTTCGCCGGCCCGGTCTCGAACCTGGCCTTCGCCTGGCTGACCCTGCAGGGGCCCCAGGTCTGGGCCCTGGCGGTGGCGATCAGCCTGGACAACATCGCCTCCGGCTTCGCGGGGACCTGTCTGATCGCCTACATGTCGAGCCTGACCAGCCAGGGCTTCACCGCCTCTCAGTACGCCCTCTTCTCGTCGCTCTACGCCCTTCTGGGGAAGCTGGTGGCCTCCCAGTCCGGCCGGTTCGTGGAGGGCGCCGCGCGGATGGCGGACGCTGGCGGGCCGACGGCGGCCCTGCGCGCCCTGCTGGGTCCGGCGCCGGCGGGCGCCTTCTCGGAGGCGGCGCTCAAGTCCGGGGTCAGCGCCGCGGGCCTCGGGGCCGGCTACGTGACCTTCTTCGTCTACTCGGCCATCCTGGGAGTCGCGGGAGTCATCCTCGCCCTGGCCGTAGCGGCCAGGGAGCGCCGGCGGCCAGCCGGCCAGGAGGCGGATCAGACGCCCGCCTGACGTCCTCGCTCGATGGCCTGACGGATCAGGTCGCCGGTTTCCTCCGGGTCCGCCCAGCGCCCGACCTCGGACATCTTGCCCTTCTCCAGATCCTTGTAGTGAGAGAAGAAGTGGCCGATCTGCTCTGTGAGGATGGAGGGCAGGGCCCGCCAGGAGTCGATGCCGGCGTAATAGGGGTGGAGCTTGTCCACCGGCACCGCCAGAACCTTTTCGTCCTCCCCCGCCTCGTCGACCATGATCAGGCATCCGATGGGCCGGCAGCGGATGATGGCCCCGGTGGCCACGGGGGTGGGGCCGACCACCAGGATGTCGATGGGGTCGCCATCCCCCGACAGGGTGTGCGGGATGAATCCGTAGTTCCCGGGATAGAACATGGCCGTGTGCAGGAAGCGGTCGACGAACATGGCGCCCGAGGCCTTGTCGAGCTCGTACTTCACGGGCGCTCCGCCCTGCGGGATCTCGATCAGGGCGTTGACGTCGTAGGGCGGGTTCACCCCGACGGGGATCCGGGAAATATCCATGTTGACCTCCTGGGCCTGGCCATGTCCGGCCGGCGGCTCCTATGGCGCAAAGGAGCCCCGGGCGGAAGGGGCTGACAGGGGCCGCCGACTGTTCTATAAGCCCGGCAACATCGTTTGTGACGTTGGATGACGTCTGCGAGCGGCGGGCTGCGGCCCGGCCGCTTTTTTGTTGGACCCGAGGGGCGCCGGCAGGGCGCGGAGAGACCGAATGCGCAGCAGGACGGCGGAGGACGCCCGACTCCTGGAGCTTCTCGATCCAGTGGCGGAGGCCGCGGGCTACGAGATCGTGCGCCTGAGGCTGATGGGCGGCGACCACGCCCGCCGGTTGCAGATCATGGCCGAGACCCCGGAAGGCGAAATGAACGTCGAGGACTGCGCCCGGCTGTCGCGGGCCCTGTCCGAAGTGCTGGACGCCGCGGACCCTCTTTCCGGAGAGTACACGCTGGAAGTCTCCACCCCCGGGGTCGACCGCCCCCTGACCCGCCTGAAGGACTTTGAGACCTTTGAGGGCCACGAGGCCCGGATCGAACTGGACCGCATGGCCGAGGGCCGAAAGCGCTTCCGCGGGGAGCTGGCCGGCGTCGAGGGCGACCAGGTCGCCATCAACCTCGAGGGCGAGGCCGAGACCGCCCTTGTTCCCTTCGCCTGGATCACCGAGGCGAAACTCATCCTGACCGACCGGCTGATGGAGCGGGGCGCCCAAGAGCGCGCCCGGCGACTGGCCGGCGGTTCCCATTCCGATTCCGACCAGGAGGACCTTCCATGAGCCCGACAGGGATCGCCGCAAACCGGCTTGAGCTGCTGCAGATTGCAGACGCCGTGGCGCGCGAGAAATCGATCGACCGCGAGGTGGTCATCGCAGCCATCGAGGAGGCCATCCAGAAGGGGGCCCGGGCCCGCTACGGGGCCGAGCATGACATCCGGGTGCGGATCGACCCCAAGACGGGAGAGACGACCCTCAAGCGGGTTATCCGCGTCATCCCGGACGATGAGACCTTCACCGACGAGGATGGCCTTCCCGTCGAGCCCGTCGGCATCCGCCGGCTATCGGAGGCCCTGCGGGACGATCCCGAGGCCTTTGTCGGCAAGACGTACGAGGAAGTTCTTCCGCCCTTCGAGTTCGGCCGGGTCCAGACCCAGATGGCCCGCCAGGTGGTGACCGGGAAGGTCCGTGAGGCCGAGCGTGAGCGACAGTATGAGGAGTTCAAGGACCGGGTCGGCGAAGTCATCAACGGGGTGGTCAAGCGGGTGGAGTACGGCAACACCGTGGTCGACCTGGGTCGCGGCGAAGGCATCATGCGGCGGGATCAGTCCATCCCCCGGGAAAACTTCAACATCGGCGACCGGATCCGCTGCTACATCTACGACGTTCGCCGGGAGGCGAAGGGTCCGCAGATTCTGCTGAGCCGGGCCCACGGCGGCTTCATGGCCAAGCTCTTCGCCCAGGAAGTGCC
Organism: Phenylobacterium sp.; assembly: GCF_020402505.1. GTDB lineage: Bacteria > Pseudomonadota > Alphaproteobacteria > Caulobacterales > Caulobacteraceae > Phenylobacterium. Next base: position 8,494 of record NZ_JADBZL010000098.1, read on the forward strand.
GGAAGTCTACGACGGGGTCATCGAGATCCGCGCCGTCGCGCGAGATCCGGGCAGCCGGGCCAAGATGGCTGTGGTCTCCAATGACAGCTCCATCGACCCCGTCGGCGCCTGCGTGGGCATGCGCGGAAGCCGGGTCCAGGCCGTGGTGGCCGAGCTGCAGGGCGAGAAGATCGACATCATCCAGTGGAGCCCGGACGAAGCCACCTTCATCGTCAACGCCCTGGCGCCCGCCGAGGTGTCCAAGGTGGTGATGGACGAGGAGGACGAGCGGGTCGAGGTGGTGGTGCCGGACGAGCAGCTGTCTTTGGCTATCGGCCGGCGCGGGCAGAATGTCCGCCTGGCCTCGCAGCTGACGGGATGGCAGATCGACATCATGACCGAGAGTCAGGAGAGCGAGCGCCGCCAGCGCGAGTTCGCCGAGCGCACCGCCCTGTTCCAGGAGGCTCTGGACGTGGATGAGGTCATCGCCCAGCTGCTGGTCACCGAAGGTTTCGCCACCGTCGAGGACGTCGCCTATGTGGATTCTTCGGAAGTGGCCGCCATCGAGGGCTTTGACGAAGACACCGCCGAGGAGATCCAGGCCCGGGCGCGCGACCACCTGGAGCGCGAGGCCGCCGAGCTGGACGCCCGACGCCGTGAGCTGGGCGTCGAGGACGGCCTCCTGGAGATCGAGGGCGTGACCCTGCCTGTGGCCGTCGCCCTCGGCGAGGGTGAGGTGAAGTCGGTCGAGGATCTGGCCGGCCTGGTGCCGGACGATCTCCGCGGCTGGTACGAGACCCGCAACGGAGAGCGCGTGCGCGAGCCCGGCGTCCTGGAGTCCTTTGGCCTGGACGCCGCAGACGCCGAGGCGCTGATCCTGCGGGCCCGCATCGCCATGGGCTGGATCGAGGCGCCGCCGGAAGCGGTGGAGGAGGAGATCGAGGCCGAGCTGAGCGAGGAAGACATCGTCTTCGGCCAACCGGGCGCCCGGGAGGCCTGACGCCGGAGTGACCGCCGCCGCGCCCAGGACGCCCAGGACCCACGCCGAGGCCTCCCGCGAAAGCCGGGACCTGGTGTCCGGAGAGGTGCGCCCGCGGGAGACGATGATCCGCTTCGTCGCAGGGCCGGATGGATGGGTCACGCCCGACCTGGCCGGACGGCTCCCGGGCCGGGGGCTCTGGGTCGCATCGGACAGGTCCTCCGTGGAGACCGCCGCCCGTCGGGGGCTGTTCAGCCGGGCGGCGCGGGCGACCCTCAGGGCCGACCCCGATCTGGCCGACCAGGTCGAGCGTCTGCTCCTGCGTCGCCTTCTCGACGGCCTGGGTCTGGCCCGGCGGGCGGGGGAGCTGGTGTTCGGCTTCGAAAAGGTCCTCGCGGCGCTCTCGGGCGGTCGGGCGGCCTGGCTCATCGAAGCCCTGGACGGCTCCGCGGATGGCCGCCGAAAGATCCTCGGGGCCGCCCGCAAGGCGTCCCCCACGCCTGGCCTGGCGGGCCTCTGGACGGGAGAAGAATTGAGTTTGGCCTTGGGGGGCGAGAATGTGATACACAGCGCCTTCCTTGCGGGACGGGGCTCCGACCGCTGGACATGGGATGTCCAGCGGCTTTCCGGCTTCCGGCCCCTGGTTCCGGACTCCTGGATCGAGGCGACGCCGCCGACGTAAGGGGGCCGGGCCCGGCCTAAGGCATTGGGATTGTGAAGTGGGCCGGACCCGTCCGGCCGGATGTAAAGCGAGCGCATGAGCGACGAAAAAGACAACGGCCGTCCCTCCGCCCCCGGCGGACGCCAGCCTCTGACCCTGAAGCCCCGCCTTGGCGCCGGATCGGTCAGCGCTGGCACGGTGAAGCAAAGCTTCAGCCACGGCCGCTCGAAGACGGTTGTGGTCGAGACCAAGCGCGCCCGCACCGCCGGTCCTGCGGCCGGCAACCTGGCCGCGCCCTCCCCTGCCGAGCGCCGCACAACCGCTCCGGCGCCCGCAGCCGGATCTATCCGGCCCGCTGCGCCGGCCTCCGCCTCCGACGGCGGCCTGTCGGCCGAGGAGCTGAAGGCCCGCCAGAAGGCCATCGAACTGGCCCGCGAACACCAGGCTCAACAGGCCGCCGAGGCCAGAGCCGAAGCCGCCGCCCGGGCGGAGGCCGCAGCTCGCGCCGCCGCCCTTGACGCCGCCGCCGCCAATCCTCCGGCCGCCCCGGAGGCCCCCGCGGCCCCCGCCCCGGCCCCGTCCCCGGCCCCGACTCAGTCCCCGGCCCCGGTCGCACCCCGGCCGCAGGTGGAGGCCGGACGCGCCGCCGCGCCGGGCCAGACGCGCACCTATGAGCCCTCTCGCGAACGCCGCGACGACCGGCCCACGACCACCACCTACCGGCCCGAACGGCCCGCCGGACGTTTCGAGAGCACCAGCTTCGGCCAGCGCGCGCCGCGAGCCGACCAGCCGCCGCGTGACCGCAGCGGTCCGCCCCGGGACGGCGACCGTGGGCCGCGCCCGCCGCGTCCCGCGACCCAGGGCGGAGAGCCCGTCCGCTATTCCGCCCTGGCGCCCCGGCCCGCACCTGGCGCCCGCGACGGCGCGCGCCCGGGAGGACCGCGCACGCCGCGTCTGGCCCCCGCAGCGGCGCCGGCGACACCGGAAATCCAGCGCGCTGTGCGGCAGGCGCCCCGCCCCGGCTCCCAGACCCTCGACCGCCGGGTGGACGACGACGAGGATACGCGTCGCAAGGCCGCCGGTGCGGCCAGCAAGCCGATCAGCCGCGCCAAGGGCGCCACTCAGCGCCGGGAAGGCCGGCTGACCATCCAGGCCGTCGCGGGTGACGACGAGGGCGCCGTCGAGCGGATGCGCTCCCTTGCCTCTGTCCGCAGAGCCCGCGAGCGCGAGCGCGAGAAGCGTAAGGGCGGCGTCCAGGAGCAGGCCCGGGTCGCCCGCGAGGTGGTGATCCCGGACGTGATCACCGTGGCCGAGCTATCCAACCGGATGGCCACCCGCGGCGTGGACGTCATCAAGTTCCTGATGCGTCAGGGCATGATGGTGAAGATCAACGACGTGATCGACAGCGATACGGCGGAGCTCATCGCCACCGAGTTCGGGCACACGGTCAAGCGCGTCTCGGATTCCGACGTTGAGGAAGGCTTCCTCGGCGCCGAGGACATGGACGAGCACATGGAGGTCCGCGCACCCGTGGTCGCCGTCATGGGCCATGTCGACCACGGCAAGACCTCCCTGCTTGACGCCCTTCGCCAGGCCGACGTGGCGGCCGGCGAACAGGGCGGCATCACCCAGCACATCGGCGCCTATCAGGTGAAGCTGCCGAACGGCCAGAAGGTGACCTTCCTCGACACCCCCGGCCACGCGGCCTTTACCGCCATGCGGGCCCGGGGTGCGGATGTGACCGACATCGTCGTCCTCGTGGTCGCAGCGGACGACGGGGTCATGCCTCAGACCATCGAGGCCATCCAGCACGCCAAGGCGGCGAACACGCCGATCATCGTCGCCGTCAACAAGATGGACAAGCCCGACGCCAACCCGACCCGGGTGATCAACGAGCTGCTCCAGCACGAGATCGTCGCCGAGAGCCTTGGCGGCGAGACCCAGGTGATCGAGGTCTCCGCCCTCAAGAAGACCGGTCTCAACGACCTGATCGAGGCCATCCTGCTGCAGGCCGAGGTCCTTGAACTGAAGGCCAACCCGGACAGAACCGCCGAGGGCGTGGTGATCGAGTCCAAGATCGACCGCGGCCGCGGCGCCGTCTCGACCGTCCTGGTCAAGCGGGGCACTCTGAAGCGCGGCGACATCGTCGTTGCGGGCGCCAAGTTCGGCCGGGTTCGCGCCCTGTTGAACGAGCGCGACGAGCAGGTTCCCTCGGCGGGTCCCGCTGAGCCGGTAGAGGTGCTTGGTCTGGACGGCGCCCCCTCTCCGGGAGAGGCCTTCGCCGTGGTTGAATCCGAGGCCCGAGCCCGGGAGCTGACGGAGTACCGGATTCGCCTCAAGCGTGAGAAGGCCGGGGCCCCAATCGCCAGCGGCGTGTCCATGGCCGACTTCATGGCCAAGATGCAGGACAAGAAGATTTCGGAGATGCCGGTCATCATCAAGGCCGACGTCCAGGGGTCTGCGGAGGCGATCGTCGGGTCCCTCGAGAAGCTGGCCACCGACGAGGTGCGGGCGCGGATCATCCTGTCCGGCGCCGGCGCCATCAGCGACAGCGACGTCATGCTGGCCAAGGGCTCGGGAGCGCCCATCCTGGGCTTCAACGTCCGCGCCACCAGCCAGGCTCGCCAGCTGGCCGAGCGCGAGGGGGTGGAGATCCGCTACTATTCGATCATCTATGACCTGCTCGATGACGTGAAGGGCGTCATGTCCGGCCTGCTGGCGCCCGAACAGAGGGAAACCTTCCTCGGCAATGCCCGCGTCCTGCAGGTCTTCGACATTACCCGCGTGGGCAAGGTCGCCGGCTGCCGCGTCACCGAGGGGGTGGTCCGGCGCGGCGCCCGGGTCCGGATCGTGCGCAACGACATCGTCGTCCTCGAGCTGGGCGTCCTGCAGACCCTCAAGCGGTTCAAGGAGGAAGTGGCCGAAGTCGGAAACGGGGTCGAGTGCGGCATGGCCTTCCAGGGCTTCCAGGACATTCAGGAAGGCGACGTCATCGAGTGCTTCACCATCGAAGAGGTCAAGCGCAGCCTCTAGGGCGCGCCCATCGGGAGGGCCCATGCTCAGACGCCTCGTCCTCTTCGGACTCCTCGGCCTCCTGGCGGCCTGCGCGACCGCCAGTCGCCTGGATGCAGCCCGCGATGTGCACGCCCTGCTGGTCGCGATCCGGGACGAGGACAGGACAGCCTTTGACGCCCGCGTCGACCGGGAGGCCCTGAAGGCCGAGATCGCCTCCCGCCTGGCCCGGGAGACCTCCCGCCTGAAGATCGAGGGCCTGGATCTGGGTCGGCTCGGCGCCGTGGCCGCCCCCGCCCTCGCCAGCTTCGCGGGAGACACCCTGATCCAGCCGAGGGTCTTCCGCCAGGTGGCCGAAGCCTATGGCTACAGCCGCGACAAGCCCCTGCCCGGAACGGTGGCCATCGCCAGCCGCCTGAAGGCCATGCCTGACGGGCGGGTCTGCGCCACCGTCGAGAAGGACGGGTCCTGCGTCCTCATCTTTACGCGTAACGCCGAGGGACGATGGCGGCTGAGCGGGTTCGAGGGCGACCTTTCCTCCCTGAAGATCCGTCTCTGAAGGAGCGCCTCATGGCCTGGGAAGACGCCCTGTCCGCCTACGACAAGTTCACCTTCGAGGCCGGCCCCTGGGCCCGCACGGTCTACCGGCGCGGGCAGGGTCCAGCCGTCATCGTGATCCATGAGATCCCCGGCCTGCATCCTCTGGTCATCCGGTTCGCGGACCGGGTGGCGGAGGCCGGCATGACCGTCTTCCTGCCCAGCCTGATCGGCGATCCTGGCCGGCCCGTGAGCGGCGGTTACGCCCTGAAGTCCATGGCGACGGCCTTCTGCGTCCGCCGGGAGTTCAATGTCTGGCGGACCGGGCGGACCAGCCCGATCGCCGACTGGCTGCGGGCCCTGGCGCGCAAGGCCCACGCCGAATGCGGCGGGGCCGGGGTGGGCGCCGTGGGGATGTGCTTTTCCGGGGGCTTCGCCCTGGCCATGATGACCGACCCGTCCGTGGTGGCGCCTGTCCTGTCCCAGCCCTCTCTGCCCCTGCCCTTCGGCTCCAGGGCCCGGGCGGCGGACATCGATGTCTCGCCCGAAGACCTGCGCTGCGTGAAGGACCGGCTGGAGGCCGAGGACCTTACCGTGATGGGCCTGCGCTTCCGTTCGGACAAGTTCGTCCCGGACGCCCGATTCGAGACCCTGAAGCGCGTGCTCGGCGACCGCTTTGAGCCTGTGGAGCTGGAGGACGAGGACGCCGCGCCCGCCGACATGCCGCCCCACTCGGTCCTGACCCTGCACCTGCGGGAGGACGGGCCCACCAAGGCGGCCGAACAGAAGGTCATCACCTTCTTCCGCCAGCGGACGGGCGCCTGATCCCCCTTCGGCTGGACAGCCGGGCCACACCCGACTAGAACCCGCCGCCTTCCCCCGCGCCCGCGTCCGATCCGCGGTCCGGGTCCGCCATTCGGGACACCCCCATGAAACGACACACCGGCGCCGGTCGCGGCGCCCCGGCCGGTCCCTCGCAGCGCCAGTTGCGGGCCGGTGAGCTCATCCGCCACGCCCTGGTGGAGATCCTGCGCGAGGAGGAGATCCCCGACCCCGATCTCACAGGGGTGTCCATCACCCTCACCGAGGTGCGGATGAGCCCCGATCTTCGTCACGCGCACGGTTTCGTCGAGCCCCTCGGCGGCCAGGAGGCCGGCCGGGTGGTGACGGCCCTGAACCGCCACGCGAAGTTCCTGCGCGGCCGCCTGGGCCGGAGAATCGACATGAAGTTCACCCCTGACCTGAAGTTCGCCCATGACGAGAGCTTCACGGAAGCGGCCCGGATGGAGGCCCTGTTCCGCGACCCCCGTGTGGCCAGGGACCTGGGACCGGGCGACTCCGACGGCGAGGCCTGAGCATGGGGCGGCGCAAGAGCGGTGAGGCGGTGTCGGGCTGGGTCTGCCTGGACAAGCCCTATGACCTGACGTCAACGCAGGCCGTGGGCCGGGTCCGGCGCCTGTTCAACGCCCAGAAGGCCGGACACGCCGGCACCCTTGACCCCCTGGCCACCGGCATCCTGCCTATCGCCCTGGGCGAGGCGACCAAGACGGTCAGCTTCATGATGGATGCGGGGAAGACCTACCGCTTCACCATCGCCTGGGGCCGGACGACCACCACCCTGGACCGCGAGGGCGAGACCTCGGCGGCGTCGGACGTACGGCCCACGCGCGCCCAGACCGAGGCCGCCCTGCCCGCCTTCATCGGCGAGATCGACCAGGTCCCGCCGGTTTTCTCGGCGATCAAGGTGGATGGCGAGCGCGCCTATGACCTGGCCCGGGCGGGGGAAGCGGTGGAGCTTGCCAGCCGCCGGGTGGTCATCCACGACGCCCGGGTGACCGGCGCCCCGGACGCTGACCATGTCGAGATCGAGATCGACTGCGGCAAGGGCGTCTATGTGCGCGCCCTGGTGCGGGACCTGGCCGAACGCCTCGGCGCCTGCGGCCATGTCAGCGCCCTGAGGCGGACGCGGGTGGGGCCCTTCACCGAGGGCCGGGCGATTACGCTGGAAAACCTGGAGGATCTCGGGCATAAGGCGCGCCTCCTGGAGGCACTGCTTCCGGTCGAGACCGCTCTGGACGACATCCCGGAGCTGGCCGTGACCGCAGAAGACGCCTTCAGGCTCAAGCAGGGACGACCCATCGTTCTCGTTCCCCGACAGGTTGACGACCTGAGGTCCCGGCTCACCGCCGGAACCCGGACCGTTTCAGTCCTGGCGGGCGGATCGCTGGTGGCGCTCTGCGAGATGCGCATGGGACGGCTCGAACCTGCGCGCGTCTTTCACCTCTGACCAGAGCGGAGATTTGACGATGTCGATTACGCTGGAACGCAAGGCGGAACTCATCCAGACCCACGGTCGCTCCGAAGGCGATACCGGGAGCGCGGAAGTCCAGGTGGCCATCCTGTCCGAACGGATCGCCAACCTGACCGAGCACTTCAAGAGCCACAAGAAAGACAACCACTCACGTCGCGGCCTCCTGAAGATGGTGTCCCAGCGCCGTCGTCTGCTGGACCACCTCAAGGCCTCCGACGCGGGTCGCTACCAGGCGATCATCGAGAAGCTCGGCCTGCGCCGCTAGTTCCCGGACCTCCGCCAGGGGGCCTGGTCCATTTCACCGCCGCCCCCGCGACAGGCCGGGGGACCAGGGGCGGTGCGCGGGGGTCCATTCGGGGGCCTCCGTCCTACGTCGGGGGTTCCACAGAAATCCTCACCGCGCCTGTCGTTCCTGGAGAGGATTTCGGTCGTCCGACGCCCTGTCCGCCCCCGCCGGGAATACGCCCGCGGGACAAGAAAGAAGCCAAATGTTCGATATCAAGAGAAAGACCATCGAGTGGGGTGGGCGCACGCTGACCCTCGAGACCGGCCGCATGGCCCGCCAGGCGGACGGTTCTGTCCTCGCCACCTACGGCGAGACCATGGTGCTGGCCACCGCTGTCTTCGCCAAGAGCGCCAAGCCCGGCCAGGACTTCTTCCCCCTGACCGTGAACTACCAGGAGAAGTACTACGCCGCCGGCAAGATCCCCGGCTCCTTCCCCCGCCGCGAAGCCGCGCCGAGCCAGAAGGAAACCCTGACCTCGCGCCTGATCGACCGTCCGATCCGGCCGCTGTTCGTCGAGGGGTTCAAGAACGAGGTCCAGGTGGTCGCCACCGTGCTGGCGCATGATCTCGAGAACGATCCCGACATCGTCGCCATGGTGGCCGCCTCCGCCGCCCTGGTCCTGTCCGGCGCCCCCTTCATGGGACCCATCGGCGCCGCCCGCGTGGGCTACACCAACGGCGAGTACATCCTGAACCCGACCCTCGACCAGATGAAGGCGTCGGCCATGGATCTGGTCGTCGCCGGTACGAGCGATGCGGTCATGATGGTGGAATCCGAAATTCAGGAGCTCTCGGAAGAGGTGGTCTTGGGCGGCGTGACCTTCGCCCACAAGGCCATGCAGCCGGTGATTGACGCGATCATCGAACTGGCCGAGCACGCGGCCAAGGATCCCTTCGAGTTCACCCCGGACGATACCGAGGCCCTCAAGGCCGAGGCCCGCAAGCTGGTGGGCGCGGACCTGGCGGCGGCCTACAAGATCGTGGCCAAGGGCCAGCGCTACGAGGCCGTCGGTCAGGCCAAGGCCAAGGCGGTCGCCGCCCTCGCCAAGTCGGAGGCCAACCCCTCGGGCGCCGACGCCCAGAAGCTGGCCGGGGTCCTGAAGGAGCTCGAGGCCGAGGTCGTCCGCCGCAACATCATCGAGACCGGGATCCGCATCGACGGCCGGACGGTGGACAAGGTCCGCCCGATCGTCTCGGAGGTCGGCGTGCTGACCCGGGCCCACGGCTCGGCCCTGTTCACCCGCGGCGAGACCCAGGCCCTGGTGGTCGCCACCCTCGGCACCGGCGATGACGAGCAGCTGATCGACGCCCTCGAGGGCAAGTACTACGAGAAGTTCCTGCTGCACTACAACTTCCCCCCCTTCAGCGTCGGCGAGACCGGCCGGATGGGCGCCCCCGGGCGGCGGGAAGTGGGTCACGGAAAGCTGGCCTGGCGGGCGATCCGCCCCATGCTGCCGGCCTATGACGAGTTCCCCTACACCATCCGCCTGGTGTCCGAGATCCTGGAGTCCAACGGTTCGTCCTCCATGGCGTCGGTGTGCGGCTCGTCCCTGGCCCTGATGGACGCCGGCGTGCCCCTGAAGAAGCCGGTCAGCGGCATCGCCATGGGCCTGATCCTCGAGAAGGACGGCTTCGCGGTCCTCTCAGACATCCTGGGCGACGAGGATCACCTGGGCGACATGGACTTCAAGGTGGCCGGCACCGAGGACGGGATCACCTCCCTCCAGATGGACATCAAGATCGCCGGGATCACCGAGGAGATCATGCGCAAGGCGCTGGAACAGGCCAAGGGCGGCCGCCAGCACATCCTGGACGAAATGGCCAAGGCCATGGAGGCCCCGCGCACCCAGCTCGGCGAGTTCGCCCCGAAGATCGAGACCATCAAGATCCCCGTGGACAAGATTCGCGAGGTGATCGGTTCGGGCGGCAAGGTGATCCGCGAGATCACCGCCGAGACGGGCGCCAAGGTCGATATCGGCGAGGACGGCACCATCCGCATCGCCGCCCCGGATCAGGCCAAGATCGACGCGGCCCGTGACTGGATCAAGTCCATCGCCTCGGAGCCTGAACTCGGGGCCATCTACACCGGCAAGGTCGTGAAGATCGTCGACTTCGGCGCCTTCGTGAACTTCTTCGGCGCCAAGGACGGCCTGGTGCATGTGAGCCAGATCTCCAAGGAGCGGGTGAACAAGGTCTCCGACGTCCTGCAGGAAGGCCAGACCGTCAAGGTCAAGCTTCTCGGCTTTGACGACCGGGGCAAGACCCGTCTGTCCATGAAGGTTGTCGATCAGGAGACCGGCGAGGA
>NZ_JADBZL010000099.1:0-8341 GCF_020402505.1 Phenylobacterium sp.
GGTCGTGGACATGCAGTATGCCCACCGGCCGGCCGTCATCGAGGACGAAGAGGACGTTCACCGCCGGCGGCGGGTCGGTCATCAGGGCCAGGGCCTCGGAGGCGAGCTGGCGGGGCCCGACCACCTTGTTGGGCCCGGGCGTCATGACCTGGCCGGCGGTGCGGCCCATCAGCCCCTCCATGTGCCGGCGCAGGTCGCCGTCGGTGACGACGCCCAGCAGCCGCCCGTCCGCGCCCTGGACCCCGACGCAGCCGAAGCGCTTCTCGGTCATGACCAGCAGGGCCTCGGCCATGGAAGCGTCGGGAGGGACAAGGGGCACCTGGTCGCCGGCGTGCATCAGGTCGCCCACCGTGCGCAGCATGGCGCCCAGCTTGCCGCCTGGGTGGAAGGTGCGGAAGTCCCCGGCGGTGAAGCCCCGGCGCTCCAGCAGGGCCACCGCCAGGGCGTCGCCCATGGCGATCTGCAGGGTGGTGGAGGTGGTGGGGGCGTTGACCTCGCCTGTGGCCTCCTCCGCTGTGGCCAGGGCCAGCACCACGTCGGCGGTGCGGCCCAGGGCGCTGTCGGCCGCTGCGGTGAGGGCGATGAGCGGGATCTCGAAGCGACGGGAATAGGCCAGGACGTCGGCCAGCTCTCGGTTTTCCCCCGACTTGGACAGGGCCAGGATGACATCGTCGCGGCTGATCATGCCCAGGTCGCCGTGGCTGGCCTCGTTGGCGTGGACGAAGGTGGCCGGCGCCCCGGTGGAGGCGAAGGTGGCGGCGATCTTGCGGGCCACGTGGCCGGACTTGCCGATGCCGGTGCAGATGATGCGGCCGCGCGCGGCGGCAAGGATGTCCACGGCGCGGGCGAAATCCGCATCCAGGGCGGCGGCCTGCTGCTCCAGGGCGCCGGCGGCCTGGCGCAGGACCCGGCGGCCGGTCTCGATGGCGGCGCTCACTTCGCGGCGTCCGGGGCCGGGGCGGGCGCAGGCGCGCCCTCGGCGACGGCCCGGGCGGCGGCGACGGCCTCGCGGGCCTTCTGCAGGCGGGCGTTGTTGGCCTCGGCCTCCCGGCGCATGGCGGCCTGGACCTCCGGGCGCTGCTGGACCGGGACCGAGCCGAAGGGGCCGGGCGAGCGCGCGCCAAGGCCCTGGGGCCAGACCATGGCCAGGGCGATGAGGGCGGCGGCGACCAGGGCCAGGCCGCCGAAGAAGACGCGGTCGCTCATGGCCTCCTCTTAACGCCTCGCGGGCCCGGAGGCCACACGCGGCCGCGAGCCGGCCTTGACGCGTCCCTCCGCCCGCCCTAGCCCGGATGCGAAATCCGGACGGAGACCGCCATGCCCACCCTGATCCTCCTGCGACACGGCCAGAGCCAGTGGAACCTGGAGGACCGCTTCACCGGCTGGGTGGACGTGGACCTGACCGCCGAAGGAGAGGCCCAGGCCCGCAAGGGCGGCGAGCTGATCAAGGCGGCTGGCCTGCAGGTGGACCGGGCCTATACCTCCGTGCTGACCCGGGCCATCCGCACCCTCTGGCTGGCCCTGACGACGGCGGGCCAGACCTTCGTGCCGGAAACCAAGGACTGGCGGCTGAACGAGCGCCACTATGGCGGCCTGACGGGCCTCAACAAGACCGAGACCGCGGAAAAGCACGGCGCCGAGCAGGTGCGGATCTGGCGGCGCTCCTATGACACCCCGCCGCCGCCCCTGGCGCCCGGGGGCGAGTGGGACTTCGCCCGCGACCGCCGCTATGCCGGCGTAGTCCTGCCGGACACCGAGAGCCTGAAGACCACCCTGGAGCGGGTGGAGCCCTACTGGACCGCCGAGATCGCCCCAAGGCTGGCGGCCGGCGAGACCGTGCTGGTGGCGGCCCACGGCAACTCCCTGAGGGCCATCGTCAAGCTGATCTACAGCCTGTCCGCCGACGGGATCATGGAGGTCGAGATTCCGACCTCGAACCCCCTCGTCATCGACCTCGACGCGGGCCTGAAACCGCTGACCGCCCGATACCTGGACGCAGACAGGGCCCAGCCCGTGCCGAAGGCGCCTTGAATCGCGAGGCGGAGATCGCGGCCATGCGCCGGGCGATCGCCCTGGCCCGGCCGGGGGTGGGCCGCACGGGCGACAATCCGTCCGTCGGCTGCGTCCTTTTGGGTCCGGAGGGGCCCGTCGGGGAGGGCGCCACCGCCGAGGGCGGGCGGCCCCACGCCGAGGAGCTGGCCCTGGCTGCGGCCGGGGCGGCGGCGCGCGGCGCCACGGCCCTGGTGACCCTCGAACCCTGCGCCCGGCGCTCCCTTCCGGGGACCTCCTGTACGGACCGGCTCCTCGCCGCCGGTGTCCGACGGGTGGTCATCGCCTGCCGCGACGCTTCGGTCTTCGCGGGCGGCGAGGGCGAGAGCCGACTGCGAGCGGCAGGCGTGGAGGTGGAGACTGGCTTTCTGGAGTCGGAGGCCTTAGTCCTGTACGCTCGATATCGGCCAGCGCCGCAGGGGTAAACCGGGCGGTAATCGCCCAGTGAGAGTCTCTTCCTTCCCAAAGGGGGTGCAGTCCAACCCATGTCGCCGCCCACGAGCCACCTGAAGGATGCTCCCGTCCTCTCGCAGGCCGAGGCCGACCAGATCTGCCGCAAGCACATGATCTTCATCTCCGGTCGTCCTGGCGGGCTCAGGGCCAGCCTGGCCTGGTGCGACCTCTCCGGCCTCAACCTGGCCGGGCGCGACCTCTCGGGGGCGGACCTGACGGGCGCCCTCCTGTTCGGCGCCGACCTCAGCGGCGCCAAGTTGGACAGCGCCAATCTCTATGGCGCCGACCTGCAGAACGCCGACCTCAGCAAGAGTTCCTTGCGGCGCGCGGACCTGCGGGGCGCCTGCCTGCGAAACGCCAACCTCAGCGAGGCGGATCTGTTCGAAGCGGATCTTCGGGTAGGGGCCGTGGCGGTGGGTGACCGCAAGCTGGGCTTCAAACTGGTCGAGCATGTCAATCGCAGCCCCGATGAGGAGCAGGATCCTGACCGGATGAGCGCCGGTGCTGCGCGGTCCCACACCGCAGACATGGAGTCCGTGCGTGCGGATTTCAGCGGGGCGATCCTCCGCCGCGCCCGGCTGACCCGCGCTCTGCTCAAGCAGTGCGTGATGACGGGGGCGGACCTCACGGGCGCAGACCTCTCCCAGGCGGACCTGCGGGGCGCCGACATGCGGGACGTGGTGTTGCTGGGCGCCATTACCCAGGCCTGGGATATCAGCAAGGCGGACCTGAGGGGCGCCCTCAGACAGGAGGCGACCGCTCAGGTCTCTGACCAGACGTCGCTGGAGGTCCAGGTGCGTGAGCACGAGCGCTGGTGCGCCACAGGGGGCAAGTCCGGAATTCCGACGGTGTTTGACGGCCTGGACCTGCGCGGTCTGAGGAGCCTGAGGGGGTACAATCTGACGGCGGTTTCGGCCCGCCGCGCCATCTTCTACGGGCTCGACATGGAGGGGGTGCAGTTGCAGGGCGCCCGGCTCGACGGCGCCGATCTCCGGGGCTGTAACCTGAGGCGCGCTGATCTCCGCGGGGCAAGGCTCACCGGGGCCCTGCTGGCTGACGCCGATCTGCGGGCCGCGCGGCTGGACGTCCTGGTGCTCAGTGGTGACCGCTTCATGGCCACCGACATGACCTCGGCGGATCTGAGGCGGGCGAATCTTGCGGGCGCCGACCTCAGGGGGGCGATCCTGAACGACACTGACCTGCGGCAGGCGAACCTCACGGACGCTAACCTCAAAGACGCCGAGGTCGCCTTCCGGGAGACCTACGGCCTGAAGGGTGGGCCGACGCCAGGCTAGGCGACTTTCCGACCCGCGGGAGCCGATGGCCGCGAGGCGATCCGGGGCCGGGGGCGCTCGACTCCGCTGGCGTCGAGGTCGGGCGGGATTTCTGACTATGCGCGGCTCGACAGCCGGTTGAACACCGGAGCCAGACGCTTCCATTGCCACATGGCGGCGCCGGTCAGGAGCAGGCCAACCGCCACCATGCGGGCCGCAGCCGTTGCCGCCGGACTTTCGATGAGAGGCGAGAACACAAAGGCGCCCAGATAGACCCCGCCGAGAATGTGCACAAAACGCAGGAACTTTCGGAGCTTAGGCATGGCGACAGGTTTCCCCAGATCAATGTGAGCGACAGTTACATACTCGAGTTGTGCGGATCGGTCTGTCAAGCTAAATGTGAGCGCTCATCACATAAGGCTGTCCTTGGGCAAATGACGAAGCGTAAAGGGTATCATCACGGCAATCTCCGAGCCGGCCTGGTCGCAGCGGGGTTGGAGCTGGTGCGCAAGAACGGCGCCTCGGCGCTGACGACCCGCGCCTGCGCACAATGGAACGGCGTCTCCTCCTCCGCCGTATTCCGGCATTTTCGCGATCGCCGTGCGCTTCTCAGAGCCGTCGCCGCGGAGGGCTTCGCAATGCTGGCGCGGACAACTGCGATCGATGATCCGGCACTCACCCGTCAGGATCGTCTTCTCGCGATCGGCGGGGCCTACCTTCGCTTTGCGATCGAGGAGCCAAACCTGTTCCGCCTGATGTACGGCGCCGACGCGCAGGACACGGCCGACCCCGACCCCGACCTCGAGGCGGCGGCGGATCCTCTACTCGCACAAACGGCTTTCGCGGCGGGCGCAGAGGGCGATATGAGCGACGCCCGCACGCTTCTGGCCTGGAGCATTGTTCACGGGCTGGCGATGCTGACGCTCGACAATCAATTGGAGGGCCTCGTACCGAGCGATCCACGGCAGCGGGCGGAGCGGCTCGAAGCCATCCTCGTCCATGCCCTGCCCTTGTTCGCGGACGTCGGTCGCAGTGAGCGGAGGGGATGATGAGAGCTCTATCTGGTCGCTCCGATCGCCGATGCCGGGAAAGAGCTTCGGCATGATCGCCCGTCGTGAATCCGGCGCGCTCACCAGAGGCCAATGAGGAGGGGCGAGACCGTTTGAAACTGAAGGCTCGGACGGGGTCAACCTAATCAGAATCCTGACCACGTCCCAAACGGGCGACGTCCGAAGACGCCGCCCGCCGGAAGTGCGGCTGGTCTGTTGGCCGTCAGGCGGCCTTCTCACCCTCGATCAAGGGGGCGGAGGCGGTGGCGATTTCGATTCGCCGGGGCTTCAGGGCCTCGGGCAGCTCGCGCCGCAGGGCGATCGACAGGAGACCGTCGGCCAGACGGGCGTCGGCGACGATCACATAGTCGGCCAGCTGGAAGCGGCGTTCGAAGTCGCGTTCGGCGAGGCCGCGGTGGAGGAACCGGCGCTCGGCGTCATTGGCCGCCTTGCGGCCCTGTACCGTGAGCAGGTTCTCCTTGACCTCGATGTTCAGTTCATCCGCCCGGAAGCCGGCGACGGCGATCTCGATGCGGTAGGCGTTCTCGTCGGTCCGCTCGATATTGTAGGGCGGATAGCCGGTCGCCTGGTCCACCGAAGCGGTCTCCAGAAGCTGGGCCAGGCGGTCAAAGCCGACGACGGAACGATAAAGGGGGGAAAAGTCAATCGTGCGCATGTGCGTTCACATCCTTCTTGACGAAGCAAGGTTGCGTTTTGAGTTTCGGGACCTGTGCGCGCCGAAGCCTCGCACCGCCCGGAAGGCCCGGACATCCGGCGCCTTCGGTCAAGACATGGGTGTCTGCGGGCAGGGTTCAAGGGGGCGTCCGCTGACCCGCCAGGCGTTTACAAGCCTACCGGGGAACGGCATTGCAGGAGGCGAGGGGGAGGCGAACCCATGGATGAACTGACCGAACTGACCGACAAGGTGCGGGCGCACTTCCAATCCGGAGGGGCGGGCCTCGACCGCTCCATCCGTCTCGACCTGAGGGGCGAAGGGGTCATCCGGGTGGAGGGCGCGACGGTGACCAACGTCGCCGATCCGGCGGACCTGGTCATCAGCGTAAGCCGCAAGGACCTCGAGGCCCTGGCGCGAGGCGACCTCAATCCCATGACCGCCGCCATCACAGGAAGGTTGAAAGTCTCCGACATGGGACTGGCCATGTCGCTGATGCCTCAGGTCAAGGCCCTGCTCGCCGCTCGCTCGGGAGAGGCCTGACATGGACCGTGCGGCGCCGCTGACTGAGCTTTCCGATGCGCCCGTCCCGCCGCGCGGCGGAGCGGAATGGTTCGAGGGCGAAGGCGGGGCGCGACTGCGCGCCGCCCTGTTCCGCCCCGAGGGCCGTCCCCGCGGCTCGGTCATCCTCTCGACGGGCCGGACCGAGGCCATCGAGAAGTATTTCGAGGTGGTGCGTGACCTGCAGGCGCGCGGCTTCGTGGTCCTGGTCAACGAGTGGCGCGGCCAGGGGCTGTCGCATCGTGATCTGCCCGATCGCCTGAAGGGCCACGCCCTGGGGGCGGAGACCTACCTTGCCGACTACCGGGCCCTGCTGGTCGCCTTCGAGGCCCGGCTGCCCAAGCCCTGGATCGCCATCGGCCACTCCATGGGCGGCTGCCTGACCCTGATGGCTCTGGCCCGTGGCCAGGCGCCCCGTTTCGCCGGCGCCGTCCTTTGCGCCCCCATGCTGGGTCTGCGCCTGCCGCGCTTCGCCCGCGCCCTGGTGGCCCTGCGCCTGCTGACCGGCCGCGCCGGGGACTGGGCCCAGCCTCCGGGGGATCCGGCCAGCGAACCTTTCGAAGGCAATGTGCTGACCCGCGACCCCGCCCGCTACAAGCGCGGCAAGGACCTCATCCGGGCCAATCCCGACCTCACCCTGTCCTCGCCGACCTGGGGCTGGCTGGATTTCGCCTTGCGCGCCACCGCCTGGCTCGCAAAGGGCGAGAACCTGAAGGGGGCGACCCTGCCGGTGGTGATTGTCTCCGCCTCGGCGGACAAGCTGGTCAACAACGCCGACCAGAAGGCCATCGCCGCCTGGCTCCCCGCCGGCGAGTTCGTCTCAGTGGAGGGCGCCGAGCACGAAATCCTGATGGAGACCGATCCCCTGCGCGACCAGTTCTGGGCCCACTTCGACGCCCTTGCCGACCAGGTCGCGCCGAAGGCCTAGTCGGCCGCCGACTTCAGGAGGGGCAGGGCTTCGTCCAGGCAGGCCCGGTCGCCGGCGACGACGAGTTGGCCCCCGTTCAGCCCGATGGGCATGCCGTTCCAGTCTGTCGCGACGCCGCCGGCCCCCGCCAGGAGGGGCGCTGCGGCTTCAATGTCCCAGCACTTGCAGGCCCGGGACTCCAGGACCAGGTCGATCGCTCCCGCCGCGACCATGGCGTAGGCGTAGGCGTCGCACCCCAGGCGGGCCAGCCGCGCGGCGGCGCGGACCCGGTCCCAGGCCGCCTTCTCGTCCGCGCCGAAGTAGGCGATGGGGTCGGTGGAGGCGATGGTCGCCGCGGAAAGCCCGAAGCAGGGGCGAACCCGCAGCGGCCGGCTCTCCCCGCCCCGCACCAGGCGAGAGCCCTCAGGCGAGCCGATGAAGACCTCTCCAAGGTAGGGCTGGCCGATTGAGGACAGGACAGGCTCCCCCCGCCAGCGCAGGCTGATGAGAGTGGTCCAGACCGGCAGGCCGGCGATGAAGGCCCGGGTTCCGTCGACAGGGTCCAGCACCCAGACGAACTCCCGGTCGGGACGGTCCTCGCCGTACTCCTCGCCGATGACCCCGTGCTCGGGGACCACTTCCGCCAGGCGCCGACGGATTGCGGCCTCAGCGCCGCGATCGGCCATAGTCACCGGGTCAAAGCCCGTTTCTCCACCCTTGTCCTCCAGACCGTGGTCAGACCGGAAAAGGGGCAGGATCACTTCTGCAGAGACCCGGTTAAGGTCGAGGAGAAGCTCTTCAAGGCCGGGAATGAGCTCAGGTTTCATCATAGCCCAATCTAACCTTGGCCGGCTCGCAAGGTAAGGCGCCGCCGATGAGGTTGTCGCGCCGCCAGCCCTCGGATTGCGGCCCGTGCGACGGACGCGCTAAGGTCGGGCGTGGCGGACTCAGCGCGACCCTCTCGGCTTCAGGATCTGGTCTGGCGCCTCGAAGCCCTGGCCTTCGACGCCGTGACCTTCCTCGCCCGGCTTTTTCCCATCGACTCCGTCTCGGACTTCGGGGCCGCCGTCGTGGGCGCCCTAGGGCCCCTCACCTCCACCCACCGCGTGGCGGAGACCAACATCCGGATCGCCTTCCCGGATATGGCCGACGCGGAGCGCGAGGCCCTTCTGAAGGCCCAGTGGCGGGCCCTTGGCCGGTGGGCGGCGGAGTTCCCCATCCTGGACAAGATCATCGCCGATCCCTCCCGCGTGGAGGTGGTCAACGCCGGACGGCTGGAGTCGATCGCCCGAAACCACGAGAGCGTCGTTTTCATTTCGGGACATTTTTCCTCGATGGAGATCATGCCGGCGGTGATCATTCATGCCGGTATCAC